>NZ_JBFTRB010000001.1:0-475532 GCF_056399305.1 Arthrobacter sp. 01N444 | reverse complement strand
CGGCGAGCTTCTCCGCCGAGGACCCGGGACGGATGCCCTCGTCGCGGACCAGGTCCGTGCCCGGGACCGGGACGACGAGGTTGTCGTAGAACCCCTCGTCCCAGGCCGCGGCGGCGAGGTTGTGGGAGGCGGCGGAGAACTCGTCCTGCTGCTCGCGGGTCACGCCGTACTTCTCCCGGAGCCGTTCGGTGGCCTCGCCCAGGGAGATGGTCCAGTCCTTCGGCATGGCCCGGTTCACCAGCCGCCAGCCCAGCGTGGTGGAGGCCAGGGTCAGGTCCCCGGCCGGGTAGGGCTTCTCGGTCTTGGGCAGCACCCACGGGGCCCGGGACATCGATTCGGCGCCGCCGATCAGCATCAGCTCGGCGTCGCCGGTGTTGATCTGGCGGGAGGCGATGATCGCCGCGTCCAGGGAGGATCCGCAGAGCCGGTTGACCGTGGTGCCCGGGACCGAGACGGGCAGCCCGGCCAGCAGGGTGCCCATCCGGGCGACGTTGCGGTTCTCCTCGCCGGCGCCGTTCGCGTTGCCGAACACCACCTCATCGATCCGCTCCACGTCCAGGGCCGGGGCGCGCTTCACGGATTCGCGGATCACGTGCGCGGCGAGGTCATCCGGGCGGATCCCGGCGAGGCCGGAACCGAACTTCCCGAACGGCGTCCTCACAGCGTCATAGATAAATGCCTGATTCATGGGTTCTTGTCCGTTTCTGCTTCGTCCATGGCTGCGTCGTCCATGGAATGGAAGACCTGCTGGGCGGTCTTGAACGCGGTGTTGGCGGAGGGGACCCCGCAGTAGATGGCGGTCTGGAGCAGGATTTCCTTGATCTCGTCCCGGCTCAGGCCGTTGGTGATGGCGGCGCGGATGTGCATGGCCAGTTCTTCCCAGTGCCCGTGGGCCACCATGGCGGTCAGGGTGACGGCTGAGCGCATCTGGCGGCTGATCCCGGGCCGGGTCCAGATGCCGCCCCAGGCGATCCTGGTGATCATGTCCTGGAAGTCCTCCGTGAAGGAATCCTTGTTGGCGTTGGCGCGGTCCACGTGCGCGGCGCCGAGGACCTCGCGGCGGACTTTCATGCCGCCGTCGTAGATCTCCTGGCTGGTCGCGCCGGGCTGGACCACACCGTTGCGTTCGGGCCCGTGGAGTTCAGCACTGCCGGTTTCGGAGAGAGTCATGCTCCCGCTCCCTGGGACTCGGTCCAGGTGATGAGGCCCTTGAGCAGCTCGGCGACGTGACCCGGCGCCTCGAACGGCGCCAGGTGTGCCACGCCCTCCAGGCTGACGGCCGTGGCAGTGCCGCCGCCGGAGGTGATGCCCGCGGCGACTTCCCCGGCCATCGACGGCGGGGCGACGTCGTCCAGGGCGCCCGCCACAACCTGGGTGGGAACGCGGATGGTGCCGAGCTGATCCCGCACGTCGAAGCCGGCCAGGGCCTCGCAGCAGAAGGCGTAGCTGAAGCGGTCTGCGTCCCGGAGGCTGTGCAGGAGCCGGCTGCTGAGCTCCGGCTGGCTCTCCATGAAGCCCGGCGCGAACCAGCGCTGCGCGGAACCCTGGATCATCACCGGGGTTCCCTGCGTGCGCACGGTTTCTGCGCGTTCCAGCCAGCCCTCGGGAGTGCCGAGCTTCGCGCCGGAACACTGCACGGAGAGGCTCTTGAGCCGGTCGCCGTGCTTGATGCCAAGCTGCAGTCCGGTGGCGCCGCCGAGGGATACCCCGGCGTAGTGGAAGCGCGCGCCCGGGGCGATCGAATCGACCAGGCCGATCACGGCATCCGCGAGGTCGGCGACCGTGAAGGTCTCCTCCGCCGCGGGCGAGACGCCGTGCCCCGGCAGGTCCCAGGCGATGACGTCGACGTCGGCGCCCAGCAACGTGCCGGCCTGGCTCCACAGCAGGGAGGATGTTCCGAGCGAGGGCCCGACGATGAGGAGGGGCTTGTCGCCGAGTTCGCGCTGGGGCGACAGCAGGACTGCTTTGACGGTGGGTCTAGCCACGGGAAGCTCCGTTCTGGATTTGGTGGGCGAGGGCGCCGGCCTGGCCGGTGTATTCCGGATACGCCGCGAGGATGCGGCGGGAGATCTCAGCGGCCTGGCCGAGGTAGTTGGCCGGGTTCAAAAGTTCCTCAAGCCGGGCGTCGCTGAGCAGCTCCTGCGGGACAGCGGCGCGGAGCAGTGCCCGGTAGGTGTCCGCCTGCTCCGCAGCCGGGGCCAGGAGCGTTTCGTCCACGACGGCCTGCAGCCGCTGTTTCCCGGTCCGGGCGGCTCCCGGGCCGGCACCGGTCCCGTCCACAACGGTCCCGTCCAAAAGCGGTGCGACGGCGGCGTTGACGGCTTCGGAAAGCAGCAGCGGGCCGCCGAGCTCAAGGTTGCGGCGCATCGCTCCGGGGAAGACCGCCATCCCTTCGGCCAGTTCGCGCAGCTGCACCGCGGCGCCGAGGGCCAGGCGAAGCAGCTGGCGCAGGGCCGCCCATTCGCTGTGCCAGGCGCCGTCGGGGCGTTCGTCGTTGAAATTGGCGGCCGAGAGATGCAGCTGTGCGGCCAGTGCCGGGGCCTGCAGGGCGGCGCTGCGGATCAGCACGGAGAGCACGGGGTTCTGCTTCTGCGGCATGGCCGAGGACACGCCGCGCCCCGCGACGCGCGGTTCCGCGATCTCGGCAACTTCGGGCCGGCTCAGGAACAGGACGTCTGCGGCCATCTTTCCGGCCGCGTCGGTCACCGCCGCCAGCGCGTCGCCGAGCGAGGTCACGGCCAGCCGGTTGCTGTGCCAGGGGGCAGGAACGGGAGCGAGGCCCAGGCGGGCGGCCAGCCGGTCGGCGAGGTCAAACGGGGACAGCGTCCCCGCTGCCAGCCCAGCGCCGTCAGTGAGTACAGCGCCGTCAATAAGTACAGTGCCGTCAATAAGTACAGTGCCGGAAGCCAGGGTCCCGGCGGCGCCGCCGGTCTGTACCGGCAGTTCGAGGGCCTCGAGCCGGCCGGCCGCGGCGGCCAGCCCGCTGAACCATTGCGCGGCCCGCAGCCCGAAGGTGTAGGGAAGCGAGTGCTGGGTCAGGCTGCGGGCCACACAAAGCGTGTGCCCGTGGGTTTCGGCGAGGCCGGCGAGGGCGGCCGTTGCCGACCGGAGCTCCGCGAGCAGTTCGCGGATGGCCCCGGCGGCCAGCACCATCAGGGCAGAGTCGAGCACGTCCTGGCTGGTCAGCGAGGTGTGAACGGCGCGGACGGCGCCGAGTCCGGCGGTGTCCAGGTTCCTGACGTGCTCCCGGAGGTCGGCGAGCAGCGGGATGACGGGGTTGCCGCCGCCTTGGGCCCGGACGGCGAGGCCCGCGACGTCGTACCGCTGCACGTCCGCGGCGGCGGCCACCACCGCGGCGGACCCGGCCGGGGCCAGGCCAGCCTCGTCCAGGACCGCCGCCCAGGCGGCCTCGACCTTGAGGATGGCGGCGAGCACCGCACGGTCCCCGGTCAGCCCCGCCACGAACGGCGACGCCGACACGGGACTGAGCAGGCCGGCGTCGCCGTCAGTTTCGAAGAAGGTCACTTGGAGGCACCCTCGGCGCTGCTGAAATCCAGGAACACGGTCTCGCCCTCGCCCTGGAGGCGGATGTCCCAGTTCAGTCCGCCGTCGGGATCCCGGCGTGCGATCAGGGTCCGGCGCCGGTCCGGGTCAAGCGAGCTGAGCAGCGGATCCTTGGCCAGGGCTTCCTCGTCTTCCGGCAGGTAGACGCGGGTGAACAGGCGGTTCATCAGGCCCCGGGCGAAGACGGCGACGGCGATGAACGGCGCCGCGCCCTCCTCGGTGGGGCCGGGGTTCACCGTGGTGAAGGTGAAGGCGCCGGTGTTGCCGACAGCGCTGCGGCCGAAGCCGGTGAAGGTGTAGCCGTCTCGGACCAGGGAGCCCGTGCGGTGCGGGACCTTGCCGTCCGCGTCGGCCTGCCAGATCTCCAGGATCGCGTCCGGAATCGGGTGCCCGGCGCCGTCATAGACGGTGCCCTGGAGCCGGATGGAACCCGGGGATCCGGGAGCCAGGAGCTCGCGGTCCTTGGCGAAGGGCAGGGCGTAGCCATAGAACGGCCCCACGGTCTGGCCCGGTGTCGGGGTGAGTTTACCCACGGCGTTGCTATTCATTCTCATCGCCTCCTGCGCCCAATGCCTCGTTTTCGGTCCAGGTCCGCTTGGACCCGGTCAGGACGATGTCCCAGTTGTACGCCAGAGCCCATTCAGGCTTGGTCTGCTCGTGGTTGTAGGTGGCCACGAGCCGGTCGCGGGCATCCTGGTCCACGATCGACTGGTAGATCGGGTCCAGCGGGAACAGCTGGTCACCGGGGAAGTACATCTGGGTGACGATCCGCTGGGTGAACTCCTGCCCGAACAGGGAGAAGTGGATGTGGGCCGGGCGCCAGGCATTGAGGTGGTTCTTCCACGGGTACGCGCCGGGCTTGATGGTGGTGAAGCTGTAGGAGCCGTCCGCGCCCGTGATGCAGCGGCCGACGCCGGTGAAGTTGGGATCCAGCGGTGCCGGGTGCTGGTCACGCTTGTGGATGTAGCGGCCGGCGGAGTTCGCCTGCCAGATTTCGACAAGCTGGCCGGCGACGGGGCGTCCGTCGCCGTCGAGCACCCGGCCGGAGACCACGATGCGTTCGCCGAGCGGCTCGCCGTTGTGCGCGATGGTCAGGTCCGCTTCCAGCGCGTGCACGTCCATGTGCCCGAACGCTGGCGAGTACAGTTCGATGGTTTCCGGATCCGCGTGGTGCAGATCTTTGGTGGGGTGGCGCAGGACGCTGCTGCGGTACGGCGCGTAGTCGAGCCGCGGCTGGGTTTCGGCCGGGGCTCCGCCTTTGAGGGCCTGCGCGTACGCTTCGCCGATCGCCTTCATCTCGGCGCTGAGGTCCGCCTGCGACTCCGCGGCAGTATCCAAGGCATGGGCGGCGGGCGCATACGTCTTTGGTGCGGCCTCCGTGGCTTCGTCGGACACGTCCTCGGTGATCGGGTCGGCGTTGAAGACGTCGAGGTTGATTTCTTCAGGCACAGCAGCCTCCTTTCGTTGGTGTGTTTGTTGTTCGGATGGGGTCAGGAAGTACGGGTCAGCTGGTGCAGGTGGTCGTACTGGACGGCGTGCCGCACCGGGGCGTTCGGGGCGCCATAGCCGTCGTAGGCACCGCGGCGCTCCACCATTTCGAAGAACACGCTGCCCACCGTGGCGGTGTAGAAGTGCAGGAATTCGCCGTCGGCGTCGCGGTCATAGAGCAGGTTGAGCTCACGGAGCGTGGCCAGGAATTCCGGGTCCAGAGCGAACCGGGCGTCGAGGTCCTCGTAGTAGTTCGCGGGGATCTGCAGGAAGTCCAGTCCGCGGTCCCGTGAGGCCCGGGCCGTGGCCACGAGGTCATCGACGGCGAAGGCGATGTGTTCCTGGTAGCCGGGGCGGTGGCCGGTGCCGGCAGTCCCTTCCTGCTGGATCAGCGGGGCCAGGTTCAGCACCAGGCGGACGCCGCGGTCCTGCGTCAGCATCACCTGGGACCGGACCAGCCCGGTGGGGCTGGCCACCTCGGCGAACGGCTGCGGTTCCAGTGCGAGGGCGCTGGTGTAGAAGAGCACGGCCTCGTCGAAGTGCTGCCACGGCTGCGCGAGGTTCACGTGGTCGATCACCGCGCCCGGGTGCTCTGCCGGGTCCGCCGCGGCGACGTCCAGGCCGTCGCCGAATTCCCGGGTCCACGCGGCGGTGCCGTCCGGGCTGCCCTGGCAGAGGAAGATTTCGGTGGAGTCCGGCGCGGCGAAGCCCTGGAAGACTTCCTCGTTGGCCTGGCTCTTGCGCGGCACGGCGGGGGCCTTGAGCTGCTGGGCGCGGGCGGCGGCGATAACGGGAGAGTCGACGTCGAAGCCCAGGGCGGAGATGGCAGGGGCGGCGGGAGCCGGCTGGCCGGTACCGGCGGCAGCGGTCGCTGTGCCGATGGCTGCCGGTTCTTCGTTGATGATCACGCGCGCGTGGCCCATGGTCCACAATTGCACATCCTTCGTGCGATGCCGCCCGTTGAACGCAAACCCCAACTGGCCCAGCAGGGTTTCCAGTCCGGCGGTGTCACCGGCACGGACCTCGGCGAAGTTGAAGCCGGCGGGCTCGGCCACGCGGGGAAGCGTGGCAAGCTCCATGGGGTAGCGGCGCCGGGCACCGGACACCGGGCCGGCCGCCCCGCTGGTCATCCCGCCTGCTGCATTCGCCGGGTTTGCCTCGAGCCAGGCGGCGCTCTGCTCTTCGAGCCAGATCAGCGACCGCATGGCGTCGACGGCGGTGCGCTCGACGTCGGCCTGGCGGAAGACGTCGTTGAACACTTCCAGCGACACCGGTCCCGTGTAGCCCGCGCGGACCACGTGGCCCATGAACTTGGCGAGTTCGAACTGGCCCTCCCCTGGAAACACCCGGTAGTGCCGGCTCCAGGACAGCACGTCCATGGACAGCTTGGGGGCATCGGCGACCTGGACGAAGAAGATTTTCTCCGGGTCGTAGGCCTCGATCGGCGCGGTATCCCAGTCCCGGGAGAGGATGTGGAAAGAGTCCAGGCAGGTGCCTAGGTTGGGGTGGTCCACCATCCCAACCAGCCGGTGGGCGTGCTCGTAGTCGTTCACGTACTTGCCCCAGGCCAGGGCCTCATAGGCGACCTTGACGCCGTGGTCACCCGCGAGGTCCGCGAGCCGGGAAAGCTGTGCGGCCCGGAGCTCGTCATCGTCGATCGTGGCGGTGCCGACGTTGGAGCAGAGCAGCATGGTGTCCATGCCCAGGCGGGACATGAGCCGGAACTTGGCGTCCGCGCGGCGCAGGTTGGCGGCGAGCAGGTCCTCGGGAACGCTGTCGAAGTCCCGGAACGGCTGGTAGAGATCCAGGTTCAGGCCGAGGTCGGCGGCCAGCTTCCGGACGTCCTCCGGGCTCAGCGGGGACGTCACGAGGTCCTGTTCGAAGATCTCGATCCCGTCGAAGCCGGCCACCGCGCAGGCCTGCATTTTTTCCCGCAAGGTGCCGGCGAGGCAGACGGTGGCGACCCCGGTGCGCATCAGGCGGGCACCTCTTCCGCGGCCACAAGTTCCAGGAAGTGGGAGCGCATGCGGTCGGCATCGGCCTGGCGCCCGGTGAAGATCCGGAAGGCGTCCGCCGCCTGGCCCACGGCCATCCGGCCGCCGTCGAGCACCTCGCAGCCCTTGGCGCGCGCCTCGCGGACGAGCTCGGTTTCGATCGGCCGGTACACGATGTCGGCCACCCAGTGCCGGGACTCCACGAGGGACATGTCCAGCGGAACCCCCGGATGGGCGGCCATGCCCACGGGGGTGCAGTGCACCAGGCCGTCGGCCTGCGGCATGAGCTGCGGGAGCTCCGCCGTCGTCCGGGCGGTGACGGTCCGGTCCGGGAAGAACCCGGCGAGCTCGGCCGCCCGCGCGGCGGACCGGGCCGCGTCGGTGTCCACGAGGTCCAGCTCGCGGACCCCCGCGGTGAGCAGGGCGTAGGCGACGGCGGAGCCGGCTCCGCCGGCTCCCAGCTGCACCACGCGATCCAGGGTGGCGCCGGGAAGCCCGGAGGCCAGCGCCGCGGCGAAGCCGGAGAAGTCGGTGTTGTGGCCGATGAAGCGGCCGTCGCGGATCACCACGGTGTTGACGGCGCCCAGGCGCCGGGCGTCGGCGGAGACCTCATCCAGGTACTCGAGCACGAGCTGCTTGCAGGGGTGCGTGATGTTCAATCCGTTGAACCCGAGGCTTCGGGCGCCGGAGAGCAACTCCCCCACGGCCCGGCCGGGCAGGCCGAGTTCGGTGAGGTCGATGGGGCGGTAGAGGTACCGGAGGCCCTGCACGTCGCCCTCGCGTTCATGCATGTAGGGCGTGAGGGAGGGCATGACGCCGTCTCCCACGAGGCCCACGAGGAAGGACTCTGCTCGATTGCTCATCCAGTTTGCTCCTTTGACAACGGCACTCGGCGGGCTGCGACGCTTGCGGCGTCCGCGGCGGGCCGGGTGATAGGGATTACATTACAGACTTTGTTCACATGTTGCACTGTTGTTCGAATGACGAACATATTATTACGGCGCCGGCTCGTTTCGGCGCCCGCTTTCATGACGCAGGCTGGTCGGCCGTCACCGCTGGGGCAGCCGGGCCGACAGCTCGGCGGCCGCCGCCTGCAGCAGCGGCACGAGGGCCACGAGGGCCTCCATGTTCAGGCGGAAGACCGGGACCGCCGTGGCCAGCGAGGCGAAGGCGTGCCCCTGGGCGTTGAAAACCGGGACGGCGACGGCGCGCATGCCGAGTTCGTTTTCCTCATCCATGGTGGCGAAGCCCTGGCGCCGGACCTGCTCGATTTCGGCCCGGAAAGCCTCGCGGTCCGTAATGGAGAGCGCCGTCAGCGGTTCCAGGGGCAGCTCCTCGACGAGCTGGGCGCGGGTGGCGTCGTCGGCGAACGCCACCAGTGCCTTGCCCACCGAGGTGGTATGAAGTGCCCCGAGATGCCCGGGGTCGCTCGTGACCCGGAAGGTCTGCGGGCCGTCCACCTTGTTCACCGTCAGGTGGTGGATGCCGTCCCGCACGGAGAGGATGGTCGCCTCACCCGTTTCCTCGGTCACGCGCCGCAGGATGGGCAGCGCCGTACCCGCGAAGCCGTGGTGGTTGGAGACGCGCTGGCCAAGCTGGAAGACCCTCAGTCCCAGGTGGTACCGGCGGCCGTCCGGCTCGTAGTCAACGAAGCCGTCCCGCGTCAGGGAGCCGAGCAGGCGGTAGGTGGTACTGAACGGCAGATCCGCGCGGCGGGAGATCTCCGCGGCGCTGGCGCCCCGCGGCTCGTCGCCCAGGAGGACCAGCAGGCCCAGGGCCTTGCCCACCATGTCCGTCCGCGAGTCCTCCCTGGCGGCCTTGGCAGGCTTCGAAGGGGCTTCCGCCGGATACGCGGAAGCGGCGGGAACATCTGTGGTTTGATTCACACTCATGCATCGATGTTCCCACATAGTGAGAGCTATTTCTAGATGGTGATTATTTTTGTTGACAAGTGACTGCGCTCACAGCCATGATTGCTACATCGCACAAGTAGCTTCCACCATGTGGCTACTAGTCCGGGTCTTTCCACGGACCTCCGGCTGCACCACACTTAAGCAAGCGGCAGCCGAGACCTTCCTGATCCATCCGCGACAACGTCGTCACACCAAAGGAACACCATGAGCCACACTGTCCCGTCCACGACGCCGGGTATAACCACAGGAGGGACGCCGAAGAAGGCGGCCCTTGCCAGCTTCCTGGGCAGCGCCGTCGAGTATTACGACTTCTTCATCTTCGGTTCCGCAGCCGCGCTGATCTTCCCGCATGTCTTCTTCCCCGATGCGGACACCAACGCGGCGATCATGTCGTTCGCCACCTTCGGCTTTGCCTACATTGCCCGCCCGGTCGGCGCCGTTATCCTCGGCCACTTCGGTGACAGGATAGGGCGCCGGAAGGTCCTCATGTTCACGCTGTTGCTGATGGGCGCCTCCACCTTTGCCATCGGCTGCCTGCCGGACTTCAAGACGGTCGGCTGGTGGGCCCCTG
This sequence comes from Arthrobacter sp. 01N444, assembly GCF_056399305.1. Taxonomy (NCBI): domain Bacteria; kingdom Bacillati; phylum Actinomycetota; class Actinomycetes; order Micrococcales; family Micrococcaceae; genus Arthrobacter; species Arthrobacter sp. 01N444. The sequence continues at coordinate 466,002 of NZ_JBFTRB010000001.1, read as the reverse complement.
TCCTGCTGGTGCTGGCACGTCTCTGCCAGGGCTTTTCCGCTGCCGGCGAGCAGGCCGGCGCCTCGTCCATGACGCTCGAGCACGCCCCGGACAATCGCCGCTCCTTCTTCACCTCCTGGACCCTGACCGGCACCCAGGGTGGCCAGATCCTTGCCGCCCTCGTCTTCATCCCGGTCCTCGCCCTGCCTGACGACATCAAGTACACGATCGGCTGGCGCATCCCGTTCTGGCTCAGCGCCGTGGTCGTGCTGATCGCGTTCTTCATCCGCCGCACCCTGCACGAACCGCCGGCGTTCGAGGAGGCCCAGAAGACCAAGCAGATCTCCAAGCTCCCCGTCGCGGACCTCCTCAAGAGCCACTGGCGCGATGTCCTCCGCGTCATCGCCTGCGCCTTCATCGCCGCCGTGTCCACCGTCTTCGGCACCTTGGCCATCAGCTACGCCAAGAACGTCGCCGGCGTGGACGGCACCACCACCCTCTGGCTCGTCGTCGGCGCCAACTTCATGGCACTGGGCACCCAGCCGCTCTTCGGCATGCTCGCCGACAAGATCGGCCGCAAGCCGGTCTTCATCTACGGCGCACTGTCCAGCGCAGCCCTGACCCCGGTCTTCCTGCTGAGCCTCGAATCCGGCAACGTCGCGCTGATGTTCCTTGCGGCAATCGCGTTCTTCTCCTTCGGCTACGCTGCGGCCAACGCGGTCTGGCCCTCCTTCTACGCCGAGATGTTCAGCACCAACGTCCGCTTCTCCGGCCTCGCAATCGGCACCCAGCTGGGCTTCCTGATGGCCGGCTTCGCCCCGGCGATCGTGGCGGCCATGGGCGGCATCCAGCCCGGCGGCTGGGTCCAGATCTCCATCTTCACCGCAATCATCTGCCTCATCGCCACCGTCGCGGCGCTGACGGCCAAGGAAACATTCCGGGTCCCCACCAAGCAGCTCGGCCAGCGGTAGCCCCCGCACCGGCAGCGGATCCCAACCGCACTTCCGCACAGCTTTTCCGCACCAACGACGGCGGCCCGTCCCTTTAGGGGCGGGCCGCCGTCGTTGATGCGTTAAGCGGGTCAGCGGGCTAACCGGTTAGCGGGCGGCGCCCAGTACCGCGGCGAGATCGAACTTCACCGGTTCCTCCAGCTGGTCATAGGTGCAGGAACGCGGATCACGGTCCGGACGCCAGCGCAGGAACTGGGCTGTGTGCCGGAACCGTTCGCCCTCCATATGGTCATACTTCACTTCCACCACGCGCTCGGGCCGCAGCGGGGTGAAGGACAGGTCTTTGCCGCCGCTCCACCGGCTTCCCTCGGCCTTCCGCGGAGTGCGCGCCCCCTCCTCCTGCCGGGCCCAGGCCCAGGGGTGGCCGTCAAAACCGGTGACCAGCTCCTGCAGCTCGGCAAACAGCTCCGCGCGCCGGGCCATCGGGAAAGCTCCCACCACGCCGACGTTCGCCAGCACCCCGGCGTCGTCGTAGAGCCCCAGGAGCAGCGAGCCGATCCGGTCCGGACCGGAGGTGTGCACGCGGTATCCGGCGAGCACGCAGTCCGCCGTCCGTTCGTGCTTGACCTTGACCATCACGCGCTTGTCCGGCTGGTAGCTGCCCTCCAGCGTCTTGGCCACAATCCCGTCCAGTCCGGCGCCCTCGAACTGCCGGAACCAGCGCTGCGCCGTGTCCCGGTCGGAGGTCGCGGCTGTGAGGTGGACCGGCGCCGCGCTGGCTGCCAGTGCGCGCTCCAGCTGCCGGCGGCGCTCGGAGAAGGGTTTGCCCGTAAGATCCTCGTCGCCGAGGGCCAGCAGGTCGAACGCCACGAAGCGCGCCGGGGTCTGTTCCGCGAGCAGCTTCACCCGGCTGGCGGCCGGATGGATGCGCTGCTGGAGCGCGTCGAAGTCCAGCCGGTCCCCGGAGGCCGCCACCAGGATGATCTCGCCGTCCACCACGCAGCGTTCCGGCAGCTCCGACTTCAGCGCCTCGACAAGCTCGGGGAAATAGCGCGTCATCGGCTTGCCGTTCCGGCTGCCGATCTCCACCTCGTCGCCGTCACGGAAGATGATGGAGCGGAACCCGTCCCATTTCGGCTCAAAGAGCCAGCCCGTTCCGGCGTCCGGCGACGGCAGGGCCGGGAGTGCTTTGGCCAGCATGGGCGCAATCGGAGGCATCAACGGCAGGTGCATAGCGCCCATTCTCGCGCCGCGGACCCGGGACCGCCAGCCCCACGCTGTGGGTCCTAGCGAGGGGCTCCACAACTCGGGGCTCCTCGACACGGCCCGGCCCCGGCGGTAAACATGGGTGATGGCTACCATCGGGTTCCACGCCTCGCATGAGCAGATCAGCCCCCGGCGCCTCCTGCAGGACGTTCAACTGGCCGGGCAGGCAGGCTTCGATGCCGCCATGTGCTCGGACCATATTGAGCCGTCGTCCGCCCGGCAGGGCCACTCCTTCGCCGAACACGTCCTCCCCCAGCTCCGCCCGGCGGCGGGACAGGCTCCGGCCGGAACGGACGGTGCGCTGTGAGAATCGCCGAGACCTCGGACCTCTGGTGGAAGAACGCGGTGATTTACTGCCTGGATCCGGAGACGTTCTTCGACGGCGACGGCGACGGCACCGGAGATTTCGGCGGACTGATCCAACGGGTGGACTATCTTGCCGCGCTCGGCATCACGTGCATCTGGCTCATGCCCTTCTACCCTTCCCCGGACCGCGACGACGGCTACGACGTCACCGACATGTACGGCGTGGATCCCCGGCTCGGAAGCCTGGGGGACCTGGTGGAATTCATCCGCACCGCCAACGACCGCGGCATCCGGGTGATCGCGGACTTTGTCATCAACCACACCTCCGACCGGCACCCGTGGTTCGTCCAGGCGCGCAAGTCCGTGGACAACCCCTACCGCGACTACTACGTCTGGCGGAAGGACACGCCGCCGGACACCTCGGACCAGGTGGTGTTTCCCGACGAGGAAACGTCCATCTGGACCCAGGACAAGGCCACCGGTGAGTGGTATCTGCACATGTTCGCCAAACACCAGCCGGACCTGAACGTGATGAATGCCAAGGTGCGGGACGAGATTGCGAAGTCAATGGGATTCTGGCTGCAGCTGGGCCTGGACGGCTTCCGGCTGGACGCGGTGCCCTTCTTCCTGGAGCTGGTCGGCGAGCCCAAGGATGAAGCCGCGAAAATCGACCCGCACCAGTACCTGAGCGCCCTGCGCAGCTTCCTCAACCGCCGCCATGGCAGCGCGGTGCTGCTGGGCGAGGTCAACCTTCCATACAAAGAGCAGCTGAAGTACTTCGGCGGCCCTGCCGGCAACGAGCTGAACATGCAGTTTGATTTCCTCTCCATGCAGAACATGTACCTGTCACTGGCCCGGCAGGACGCCCGGCCGCTGGCCCGGACGCTCGGCAGCCGTCCGAAGGTCAATCCCGACAACCAATGGGCCATGTTCGTCCGGAACCACGATGAACTCACCCTGGACAAGCTCAGCGATGCCGAACGCGAGGAGGTCTTCGCGGCCTTCGGTCCGGATCCCGACATGCAGATGTACGGCCGCGGACTGCGGCGGCGGCTGCCCACCATGCTCGGCGGCGACCCGGCCAGGATCCGCATGGTGTACTCCCTGATGTTCTCGCTGCCGGGCACCCCGGTGCTCTTCTACGGCGAAGAGATCGGGATGGGCGAAGATCTGCGCGCGAAGGGCCGCTCGGCCGTCCGCTCCCCCATGCAGTGGGACCACACCGAAAATGGCGGCTTCTCGACCGCCCCGCCGGGGGACCTCGTCGCCCAGCCCGTGGACGGACCGTACGGGTCCGCGCGGATCAACGCCGCGGCCGCGAAACGGGATCCCGATTCGCTGTGGAACTTCATCGCGACACTGATCCAGCGGTACCGGGAATGTCCCGAGCTCGGCTGGGGCAGGTTTGCCCTCATCAAGCAGGCCTCACCGGCGGTGTTGCTGCACCGTTGCACGTGGGACGGCTCTACAGTAGTGGTCGCCCACAATTTTGGCGCCGAACCGGCGTCTGTGACGGCCTCGGTGGTCCCGCCGGAGGGCGAGGAAGGCGGCCCGGCGGGTCCGGACGGGAAGGGCGCGGCGGGGCGGTCTTACGCCGGGGCCGTGCTCCGGGACCTGCTCGGCGGCGAGGACATCCCGCTCTCCGACGACGGCGCCTTCGAAGTCCCGCTGGACCGCTACGGGTACCGGTGGTTCCGGGTCGAGCGCCCCGGCGAACGCCAGCTCCCCTGAGGGCGCCCGCAGCCCTGATGGTGGCCGGTATCCGCTGCGCCCCCGAAATCTAACCGGCCCCTTACCGGGCCGAAACGCGGACGCAACATTGGCGCAGGAGACTGGAAGTGCCGGCAAGAGCAGGCACCGACTCCAGTCCAGGAGGCCCCGCCATGTTGAAGGAAGCGAAAGCCCATGTAACCCGCGTCCGCGCGCTCGACCAGCTGCACCGCGGCGACGAGATCGAGGCCCGCCTGCGGGTGGGCCCGAACTACGATGACGTCGTGATCCGCCGCGGCAGCGTTCAGGAAACGGCCCCCGGAATCGGCGTCGTCTGGATCATGGACCGCCACACCGGCATGCGCAAGGCCATCAATGCCGACGAATGCAGCGTCTGGCGGGTCGCCTGAGGCGTCAGCCTCCGGCCACCGACTGGATGATGAGGACTTCCTGGCCCGGCGCCACCGCAGTCACCAGACCCTGCAGCCGCCGGATTTCATTCCCGTTGACGTATATATTCACGTAACGGCGAACACTTCCGGTCTCGTCCCGCAACCGCCGCGACAGCGCCGGATAGCCCCCGGTCACCGTATCCAGCACCCACTCCACCGTCACCGCTGCCTCGGCGGGCGCAGTCAGGATGGACTGCCCGCCGGCGAGCGGTTGGAGGACGCTGGGCAGGACCACGCTGATCGCCGAGTCTGCCGGCATGGCGTCGCCGCTGATCTCGCCGCTGTTCATGCGCTTTTTACCCCTTCACGCCTGCGCCGGGAGCAGGGCAGTGGAGACCACGGCTGCCCGCACGCACAGCACATCCGGCAGGTGCGAGGCGACCTCGGTAAAGTGTTCTCCCTCGTCAGCGCTGGCGTAGACACTGCCGCCGCGCGTCCCGAAGTAGACGCCCGCAGGCTCCGCGCTGTCGACGCTGGCAGCATCACGGAGCACGGCGTTGTACTCGGCTTCCGGCAGCCCGGCATCGAGCCGTTTCCAGTTGGCGCCGGCGTCATCGGTCCGGTGCACGGCCAGCTTCCCGTCCGGCGGGATACGTTCGCCGTCAGCCTTCAGCGGGACCACCCAGGCGGTACCGGCCCGGCGCGGATGCGTCAGCATCACAAAACCGAAGTCCGCCGGCAGCCCTTCGGCGATCGACTCCCACGATTCGGCGCCGTCGTCGCTGCGGTACACGCCGTGATGGTTTTGCGCGTACAGGCGGCCGTCGACGGCGGCGTCGGCCGCGATCTTGTGGACGCACTGGCCGAATTCCGGGTTGGGATCCGGCATGAAGTACGCGGAAATTCCCTTGTTGCGCGGCTCCCAGGAGGCGCCGCCGTCGAGCGAGCGGTAGACCCCTCCGGTGCTCATGGCGACGTGGACTTTCTCGCCCGTGGGGTCGACGACGATCGAGTGCGCCGCAGCGCCGCCATAGCCTGCGCCCCATTCGCTGCGGTGCGGATGGTCCCAGAGGCCGCGGTTGAGCTCGAAGTGCTCGCCGCCGTCGGTGGATTTCCAGACCGAGATCGGTTCGCAGCCCGCCCACACGACGCCCGGGCGGGAGTCGGCGTCGGGATAGATCTGCCAGATCCGTTCCAGGGCGGCGTCGGTGCCGTCGGGGAACGTGATGGCGCCGTTTTCGGGTTCGGTCCAGGATCCGCCGAGATCATCTGAGTGGAAAACCGTGGGGCCCCAGTGCTCGGAGCGGACCCCCACCAGGATCCGGGTCCTGTCATCGCGGGTATCGATGGCGATGCTGGGCACCTCACTCATCAGAAAATGCGGGCCGGACAGCGACCAGTCCTTCCGGTCCCGGCTGGTCGCCAGCCAAAGGCCTTTCTTGGTCCCGATCGCCAGGACGTAACTCTCTGCAGTAGCCATGGGGTCCATGCAACCATCCCCGCCCGAAGGCCGCAACGGTTTTCTCCCGGCGCCCGCCGGCATGCGCTGCCGCGCCGGTGGCATCTTTCAGTCGACGAACTCCGACTGCGTCTCGATGAAGTCCCAGTCCGCGGCCGTCAATACGGCCGCGCCGGCGGCGGACGGCTCAGCCGGACCGGGCCCGCCGGCATCCGCGATTCCCCGCTGCACGGCCTCGGGCAGTTCAATGGTCCGCAGGTTTTCCCGAAGCCATTCCTTGCTCGCCAAATCCAGATCCAACCACCACATGTAGATCTCCACGGCGGCCACCTCCTCCTGTGTTCTTCAACCGTAGGCCCCACCCCCGGGCTGTTCAAGGGAGGCCGCGGCAAACGGCGCCCGCACCGTCCCGGGCCGGCAGACGGGAAGTAAGCCCCTGTTCAGGGCCGCACCCCGGCGCCAGAATGAAGTATGCCTGACGACTCCGCCCACGGCCCTGCGCCCCTCGTGGTGGGTGTGGTTCCGGGACAGTATCCGGAAGTGCTGCAGACGGCGGCATCCCTCGCGAAGTCCCTCGCCGCGCCCTTGATCTGCGCCTACGTGGACGAGGCCAGCTACCTCGTGGAGTGGGACCCGGCGCGGTCCGCGCACCGCCTGTCTCTGCACCCGGACGCGGACGACGCCCGGATTCGGGCCACCGCCCAGGAGCTGCGTTCCGCTGTTGAGGCACTCTGCGTTCCCCTGGGAATCGACTGGACGCTGCGCACCCTGGCCGGGGATCCCGCCCGGGCGATCGGCAGGCTGGCCGCGGACACCAACGCATCCATGATCGTGGTGGGGACCCCCGAACGCGGCATCGGCCACCGCATCTCCGCCGCGCTGAACGGCTCCGTGGCGGCATGGCTCAGCCACCATCAGGAACGTCCGATCCTGATCGTTCCGGGCGTCGCTCCGGCAGGAAGAAAATAAAGCGAAAGTACTTATTCAGAGCGCTGGTGTTACCCCACTACCGGCGAGTAAGCTCGATCTGTAGGCCGGAGGAACGGCCTACCCCAAAGCTGCTCCGGAGTGCGTATCCCCCAATAACGCACTCCGGAGCTCTTTGTTTTGCGCAACCTTCCACATCCTGGGCCTGCCCGGGCCGCGGGCTTGAAACATACCCCTGGGGGGTATATGTTGAGGGCATGAGCGAGTCAGAAGTCCCCGGCACGGCGCGTCTGGACACTGTTCCCCTTGACGCCCCGCCCCATGAACACGGCTACACGTCCAACAAGGACGCCTACCTTCGCCGTCTCAAGCGGATCGAAGGGCAGGTCCGCGGCATCGCCCGGATGGTTGACGAGGACAAATACTGCATCGACATCCTCACCCAGGTCGCCGCCGTCACCAAGGCCCTGCATGCCGTGAGCCTCGGGCTCGTCGAAGAGCACATCGGCCACTGCGTTGTCGGCGCCGCCGCCGAGCCAGACCCGGAGCTTCGGGCGGAGGCCATCGATGTCAAAGTCAAGGAGGCCACCGATGCCATCGGACGCCTGCTCCGCTAGTACCCGTACCACCCACCACACCACCGGGCCGGGGAACCACACCCGGCCCAGCGACAAGGAGCACCCCATGGCCCCCGTTTCCACCACCGTCAACGTTTCCGGCATGACCTGCGGCCACTGCGTGTCCTCTGTCAGCGAAGAACTTGAGGCGCTCTCCGGCGTCGAAAAGATCGACGTCGACCTCAACGCCGGCGGCATCTCCACCGTCACGATCACCTCCAACGAAGCACTGTCCTCCTCCGAAATCGGCGAGGCAATCGCCGAAGCCGGCTACCTCGTGGTCGCCAGCGAAGCCTGAGTGACAACAGCCCCGGGCGGGCGCAGACACCGGACCGGCAACCGCCGTCGGGCGCAGGCGCCGGAACGGCAGAAAACCAATCGAGCGGGAAAAGAAGGGCGCCGTGAGCAGCGAGCAGTTGTTGGACCAGCAGTTGTTGGACCGGGCCGGGAGCCGTGTCATTGACCTCGATATCGAGGGCATGACGTGCGCGTCCTGCGTCAACCGGGTCGAGCGCAGGCTCGGAAAGCTCGACGGAGTCGAGGCCAGCGTCAACCTGCCCCTCGAATCCGCCCGGGTCAGCGTCCCGGCGGACATCACCGATGACCAGATCACCGCCACTGTCGCGGCCGCGGGCTACAAGGCCACGGTCCGGTCCGGCAGGTATCCGGGCACGCCGGTGGAGGACGCAGGGCTCCCGGCCGGCACCGGATTTCCGGCCGCCACAGCCGCACCCTCGCTTCGCCCGCGGCTGGTTGTGGCGGCCGTACTCACCGTCCCGGTCTTCGCGATCTCGATGATCCCGGCATTCCAGTTCCCGAACTGGGGCTGGGTGGCCGCCATCCTGGCCCTGCCGGTGGTTGCCTGGGCGGCGTGGCCGTTTCACCGCGCCGCGGCCATCAACGCGCGGCATCTGGCCTCGACCATGGACACCCTGGTATCCATCGGCGTGATTGCCGCCTACTCGTTCTCGGTCGGGCAACTCCTTGCCGACCGGGGCATGACCGAACATCCCGCAGCGGAGGGCATGGGCTCCGGCGGCCTGTACTTCGAGGTCGCATCCGTGGTCACCACGTTCCTGCTGCTCGGCCGCTACCTCGAGGCCAACGCCAAACGAAAGGCGGGCGACGCCCTCAAGGCCCTCCTGGACCTGGGGGCAAAAGACGCTACTGTCCTGCGCGGCGGCACCGAGCACAAGATCCCGGCCGACCAGCTGGCCCTCGGAGACGTGATAGTGGTCCGCCCCGGCGAGAAGATCGCCGCCGACGGCGTCGTGATCGACGGCGCCTCTGCGGTGGACGCCTCCCTCGTGACCGGCGAATCCGTGCCCGTGGAAGTCGGCCCGGACAGCCAGGTCACCGGGGCCACCATCAACACCTCAGGCCGGCTCCTGGTCCGCGCCACCCGCGTCGGGTCCGAGACCACCCTGGCCCAGATGGGCAGGCTCGTCTCCGCGGCGCAGACCGGAAAAGCACCCATCGCCCGGCTCGCCGACCGCATCAGCGCCGTCTTCGTACCGGTCGTCCTGGTCATCGCCGCCCTCACCTTCGGGGCCTGGCTGATTGCGGCCGCACCGGCCGTCAGCGCCGGCGAGGTCCGGGCCGCCTTCACCGCCGCCGTCGCCGTGCTGGTCATTGCCTGCCCCTGCGCCCTCGGGCTGGCCACCCCCGTCGGACTGCTGACCGGGACCGGGCGGGGCGCCCAGCTGGGGATCCTGATCAAAGGTCCGCAAGTCCTCGAGGACACCCGGACGGTGGACACGATCCTGCTGGACAAGACCGGAACCGTCACCACCGGCCGCCTTGCCGTGGACGGTGTCCAAAGTTTCGGGCCGCACAGCGAAGCCGAGGTCCTGCGCCTGGCGGGGGCTGTGGAAAACGCCTCCGAGCACCCGATCGCCCGGGCCATCGCCGCTGCGGCGTTGGGTGCGGCGGCGGGGCGTGTGAACAACGACGGCGCCGGCCTCCCCGCCGTCGCCGGCTTCCGCTCCGCACCCGGCGGCGGAGTCGATGGCACGGTCGACGGCCGGCGCGTGGTCGCGGGGCGCACCGGCTGGCTGTTGGAGTCCGGCGTCGCTCCGGCCCCGGCTCAGCGCGAGGCGCTTGGTGCTGCCGAAGACTCCGGCGCCACGGCCGTCTGGGTTGCCGTGGACGGCGAAATCGCCGGAATCATCAGCCTGCGGGACACCGTTAAGCCCGGTTCCGCGGCCGCAGTTACCCGGCTCCGGGAGCTCGGGCTCCGGCCGATCCTGCTGACCGGCGACAACGCCACTGTGGCTGCCCAGGTGGCGGCCGCCGTCGGGATCAGCCCGCGCGACGTCTTTGCCGGTGTGCTCCCGGCGGGCAAGGTTGAGGCCGTGCGGACGCTGCAAGCGGCCGGCGCCACTGTGGCCATGGCCGGGGACGGCGTTAACGACGCCGCGGCGCTGGCGCAGGCGGACCTGGGCATCGCCATGGGCTCCGGCACCGACGTCGCCATCGAGGCAGCCGATCTGACGGTGATGGGCAACGACCTCGGACAGGTGGCGCAGGCGATCGAGCTTTCCCGCCGGACGCTCGGCACCATCAAGACGAACCTCTTCTGGGCCTTCTTCTACAACGCCGTGGGCATCCCGGTGGCAGCCCTGGGCCTGCTCAACCCGATGATCGCCGGCGCCGCCATGGCCGCCAGCTCCGTGCTGGTGGTGGCCAACTCGCTGCGGCTGCGCAGCTTCGGAAAGTAGTCAGGCCTTAGGCCAGGCGCCCCGCCTCAGGCCGCGCCATAGCGGATGGCAGCCCTGGCTTTGGCTTTGGCCGCTTCCTCCCCGCGGTCCTTTGCCGGGGCGTGGGTCACCAGGGAGTCGAGGAGGTGCTGCGTCGCATGGGCAATCTCATGCACAGCCCGGTTGAAGGCCTCCTCGTTGGCCTTGGACGGCTTGGTGCTGCCACTGATCTTGCGCACGTATTGCAACGCGGCGGCCTCCACCTCTGCGGTGGTGGCGTGGGGTTCAAAATTGTGGAGGGTCCGGATATTTCGGCACATATCTCCATGCTAAGGGCCTTGTGGTGATTGAGGCAGGGTTAGGCGCGTTGCAGGCTCTCGACCGATTGAGATTCCTTCGGGCCCGGGAACGAGGTGCCCGGCCCGAACGGACAACCGACTACGGCACGGGCTCGCAGTCGTTCGCGTGGTCCAGCGCTGCCGCGCCGGTGCCGGACGGGGCCCGGAGCTCGTCCAGCCGGACCAGCACCACCCCGCCGACGATCAGCAGGCCGCCCAGGAGCTGGATGGGTCCGGGCAGTTCGCCGAGCAGCAGCCACGCCCAGATGACGGCGAACAGCACCTCGGTGAGCGAGACAAAGGACGCGACTTTCGAGCCGAGTGCCCGGGCGGCGACAATCCCGGACACGTACGCCACCACCGTGGCCAGGACCACGAGGCCGCCCAGCGCCACCCACCACGGGGTGACCCAGGCCCCCAGGCGGGTGTCGGCCGTGCTGAAGGCCATCGGCAGCAGCCCGGTTGCCGCGGCGAGCCACATGACGATGGCGCCCACCATGAGCCCGCCGGAGGCCAGAAGGATGGGCGGCAGGGTGTCGTTTTCCTTGGCCGTGATGAAGAAATAGATGGCCAGGCACACCGCGGCCGCGATCCCCCACAGCACCCCGATGAGGTCGACTTTGACGGCCCCGGTGAGGTCCAGGACCAGGATCAGCCCGCCGAGGGACAGGAGAGTGCCGGCAATGGTCAGTGGCCGCGGCCGTTTCCGGCTGGCGGCCCACAGCCAGAGGACGATCAGCACCGGCGCCAGGTACTCCAGCAGCAGGGCGACGCCGACCGAGAGCCGGGATACGGCGTTGAAATAGAACAGCTGGCAGGCGGCGACGCCGATGAATCCGAACAGCACCACGGTCAGCCAGTTGTCCCGGAGCTGGTGCCAACGCCCGCGCAAGGAGGGAATGGCGAAGACGGCCAGAATCAGGGCCGCACCGGTAAGCCGGGCCGTGACGGCCGCCCCGGGAGTCCAGCCCGTTTCCAGGAGCGCCTTGGCGAATGATCCAGAGAGCCCGAACACCGCGGACGAAAACAGGGCGACGCCCAGGCCCGATGCCATGAACCCGGATGGTGCGGCGGCCGGCGTGGTGCTCTGCCTGGCGGCCTGCTTGCCGCCCCGTTTGCCTTCGAGTTTGCTTCCCTGCGGGGTGCCGCCCGGTTCGGAGGCAGACCGCTGGGCGGCAAGGTCTCGGACCGGCGTGGCGACGGGGCGCTGGGGGGCATACACGGGCATTCTCCTGTCAGGAGTAAAGTGGGGTTATGCTCATGACATTACGCCCCGGCAAGGTAAGGAGTCAAGATGGTTTTTGCCCCTGACACGGAAGTTGCCCTGCGTTCTGTGGTCAACCTCATCAACACCGCGGCCAACGGTGAGGAACATTTGGCCACGGTCAGGGATCTGGATGCCTTCCTGGAGGCCGAGGGCTTCACCGGTTCCCGCACCCGGGACGGGGCCGAGCTGGCCAGCGTGCGGCGGCTCCGCGGCGAGCTCGCCGAGCTCTGGCAGGCCGAGGAGTCGGCAGCCGCGGGAACCGTGAACCGGCTGCTCCGGGAGGCCCGGGCGCTGCCCCAGCTGGTCAAGCACGAACCCTGGGACTGGCACCTGCACGCCACCACCCCGGAGGCGCCGCTGGCCGACCGGATGAGTACGGAGGCGGCCATGGCGATCGTGGACGTGATCCGCAGCAAGGAAATGGACCGCCTGCTGGTGTGCGCCGCGGACGACTGCGACGCCGTCGTGCTGGACCTGAGCCGCAACCGTTCGAAGCGCTACTGCGACACGGGAAACTGCGCCAACCGCGCGCATGTAGCCGCATACCGGGCCCGGAAAGCCGCGTCCTGACGCCGAAGGTGCCGGCGGGAGGGGCCCGCGGTGTCGGGCCCCGCTGTCAGGCCGGCCTGTCGGGCCTCACCGTGGGGCCACGCTGCTAGGCCTCGTTGCTAGGCCTGCGGGCCGCTGTCACGGGAATCGCCGGGGCCGGCCTCGGGCCGGGGCTGCGCTGACGGGCCGCCATGGCCGGAGGGCGTGCGTTTGGAACTGAGGTTGACGCCGGAACCCTTCCCCAGGTCAGCGGGATTCTCCTTGTGGCTCATGGCCAGCATGGCGGCCACCACCAGGATCACAATAAAGGCGATGCCGGCGCCGATGAGCGCCAGATCGAACCGGGGCGAGCGGGCGCTGCCGCCCGAGGCGAAGATCAGGACGCCGAAGAAAACCACCACGGCCCAGAACGCGGAGAACATGAGCGGTCCCTTGACTGAGGTCCGCAGGCTGCGGGGCGCTCCGGGTTTCTGCTGTGCCAAGGTGTTTTCCTCCTGCAGCCCGCGCAAATAGCGTGGCTGTCTTGTTACCGCGATTGTTCTACGCCGGGTAGAACCTGTCGGTACTAGTTTACGGCCTCCGCGGAATCGCCCGGAGCATCATGGCGCAGGGTCAGTCCGGACAACATCCACAGGACGCCGCTGATGATGGCCCCGCCGCCGGCAACCCCGAGGAGGGCATGCGGGCCGAGGCCGATGAAGAACGGCAGCGCGATCGCAGTGCCCAGTCCGATCACGCCGGAGGCGATCCAGTCACGGGCCAGCACGGACCGGCCGCGGCCACGAATGCCCGCGAACAGCTCCGCGGCGCCGGCCACGCCCAGGCCCAGGGCCGCGATGGTTCCGAAGACGAGCGGGGCGGGGATCAGGGCCACGGCCGCGCCGGCTCCGGCCAGGGCTGCCCCGCCGGCGGAAAGGACTCTGCCAGCGCCTTCCCGCGGGGGGAATCCGGTCTTGGGTACGGTCCAGATCATCACCACACCGGTGGCCAGCAGGTAGAGGCCGCCGGCCCAGCCCATGCCCGATTCTGGCGGCGCCGCCCAGAACACGGTGACCGCGCCAAACACGAGCGCGACGGCCGCCCTGACAAGCACGGGCTTGAAGAGGTCGGCCGCGGCGCGGATGGCAGGGGTCGCGTCAGGCGCTGCGGGAAGAGTCACCCGTCCAGTTTAGTGCTTGGCACGTACCCAGCCCGAACTCACCGCGCGCCGAGCACCATCCACCGGTCCGTCCTGGCCCGGAGGCCCAGCGTCAGCGCCCGCGCCGCCATGTAGCCGAGTGAGAACGCGGCCCACAGCCAGAGCAATCCCGCGCCGGCACCGGCGCCGGAATACAGCACGGCCAGCAGCAGCGGCAGGTAGGCAGCGAGGTTGACGACGCCGGCGATCGCCAGGTAGCGGGCGTCGCCCGCGCCGATGAGGACGCCGTCAAGGACGAAGACGTACCCGGCCAGCGGCTGCCCGGCGGCGAGCCCCCAGAGGGCGAGGGTGAGTGCCGCCCGGACTTCGGCGTCGGGTGTGAAGAGGGCGCCCGCCCACGGTGCCGCGGCTGCCAGAAGGATTCCGGTCAGGACGCCGAAGCCGACCCCCCACCGGGTCATGGTGCGCGTCAGCGCTCGTGCCGCCACCGGCCGGGCCGCGCCGAGTTCCTTGCCGATCAAGGCCTGGGCCGCGATCGCGAGGGCGTCGAGGGCGAAAGCGAAGAACGTGAAGACGGTCATGGCCAGCTGATGCGCGGCGAGATTGACCGGCCCCTGGGCGGTGACCACCACCACCGTGGCGAGAATCGCGATCCGCAGGCTGAGTGTGCGCAGCATCAGCCAGGAACCCACCCCGGTCAGGGCCCGGATGCCACGCCAGTCCGGCCGCAGGGACACCCCGTGGTTGCGGGCGTTGCGCCGGACGATCAGCACATAGACGGCCGCCATGGCCCACTGCGCGATGCTCGTGCCCACGGCCGAGCCGGTCACGGACCAGCCCAACCCGTAGACGAGGACCAGGTTCAGCGCGATGTTCAGCGTGAAACCCGCAGCGGCGACGATCAGCGGGGTCCGGGTGTCCTGGAGTCCGCGCAGCACCCCGGTGCCCGCGAAGATGAGCAGCATCGCCACGAGGCCGGGCATGGACCCGCGCACATAGTCCACGGCAAAGGCATGCACCTCGCCGTCGGCGCCCATCAGGTCCAGGAGCGGGCCCGCGGCCAGGAACCCGGCGACCGCAAGGACGAGTCCGAGCAGCAAAGCCAACCAGATGCCGTCGCGCCCGGCGGCGAGGGCTTTGGCCAGCTGGCCGTTGCCGATGGCCCGCGCCACTGCCGGGGTGGTGGAGTACGCGAGGAACACCATCAGTCCGACTGCCGTGTGCAGGACCGCCGATGCCAGCCCGACGCCGGCCAGTTCGGCCACGCCGAGATGGCCCACAATGGCCGAATCCGCGAGCAGGAACAGCGGCTCGGCGATCAGGGCGCCGAAGGCCGGCACTGCCAGGCGCAGGATTTCCCGGCGCTGCCCGGTAGTCGGCGGCGGGGCGGTGGACAGCTGCGGGGAAGGTTGCACGCGTTAACCCTAGCCGGGCCGTTGAAGCGACCCAGCGCGTCATTTAGTTGACATTTCAACTAAATATCCGGAAGACTGGATCTTGAACGCAAACGAAGCCGCGGCGGCTGAGAGCCGCGCCGCCCCCTACTTACGAAACGGTATTTCCCATGAACCAGCCCGCCCTGACCACCTCCGCCCGAACCATCCTGCGCGTCATCGCCGGCTTCCTTTTCGCCGCCCACGGCTGGCAGAAGTTCAACGAATTCACGATCGCAGGCACCCAGGCCGCCTTCACCCAGATGGGTGTTCCGGCAGCCCAGGCGGTGGCTCCCGTCGTCGCGACCCTCGAGCTCGTCGGCGGTGTCGCGCTGATCCTGGGCGTGCTCACCCGCGTGTTTGCGGTCCTCCTCGCACTGGACATGCTCGGCGCCCTGTTCATGGTCCACGCCTCCGCCGGCGTCTTCGTCGCAACCGGCGGCTATGAACTCGTCCTGATCCTGGCGGCCGCCGCCGCAGCCGTGGCACTCGTCGGTGCGGGCACGTTCTCCGCCGACCGCGCCCTCTTCGGCCGCGCCGACTCGAAGCTCCGCGTCCTGGCCTAAGGCATCCATGGCATAGCTCACGGCCTGGAGCGCGACGGCGGGCGGTCACCTTTTGGTGGCCGCCCGCCGTCGTGTGTCTCCGGGTTATGGCGTGGTTATGGCGTGGTTGTGGCCTGCAGGAGAGCGATTGTGTCGCTGGCCGGCCGCGCCTGCCGGGCCAATCAGTAAACTCACAACATGAGCGAGAACGCGCCCAATTCCGTGACCCTGCGCTTCCTGGCGGCCCCCACCGATGTCGGCCACAGCGGCTCGGTCGACGCCGGCACCGTGCTCGAGTGGGTGGACAAGGCGGCCTATGCCGCCGCCGTCGGCTGGGCAAAGTCCTACTGCGTGACGGCCTACGTGGGGAACATCCACTTCGCGGACCCGGTCAACAGTGGCGACATGGTGGAGGTCGAGGCCACGATCGTGTACACCGGGCGGTCCTCGATGCATATCCGCACCGTGGTGTCCTCGGGCGATCCGAAGGGCGGCCCCGCCACCATGCGCAGCCAGTGCATCGTGATCTTCGTGGCCGTGGGCGCGGACGGCAAGCCCATACCGGTGCCGCAGTTCGTCCCTGAGACGCCGGACGAAATCGAACAGCGGGACCACGCGCTGGCCCGGATCAAGGTCCGCGAGGACATCGTGGAGGCCATGAGCGGACAGGAATATACCGACGCCGGCACGGCCGAGAGCGTGGTGCTGCGGTTCATGGCCGCGCCCACGGACGTGAACTGGGGCGGCAAGGTGCACGGCGGCATCGTCATGAAGTGGATCGACGAGGCTGCCTATGTCTGCGCCTCCCGCTACTGCGGCAAGGACACCGTGGCCGTATTCTCCGGCGGTGTCCGGTTCTACCGGCCGCTGCTGATCGGCCACGTCGTAGAGGTGGAGGCCCGTCTGGTCTACACCGGCACCAAGGGCATGCACATCGCCGTCCACGTCCGCTCCGGAGACCCCAAGGGGCGCGAGCTGAACCTGACCACGTACTGCCTGACGGTCATGGTCGCCCGCGACGAGACCGGCACCTCGGTCCCGATTCCGCAGTGGGTGCCGGTGTCAGCGGAGGATATCCGGCTGCACGCCCACGCCCGCGAACTGCTCGAAATCCGCGGCCGGGCCCCGGGGAACCGGCTGCCCAACCACCTGCTCGCGGCCCGCGACCACTAGCCGGGCGGGGCTAGAAGCCGCCGCCACCGCCGGCGTCGGCGGCCATGTTGGCAAACCGCGAGTAGTGGCCCTGGAAGGCCACCACAATGTCTTTTGTGGGGCCGTTACGGTGCTTGGCGATCAGGATGTCCGCCTCGCCCGCGCGCGGGGACTCCTTGTCATAGACGTCTTCGCGGTGCAGCAGGATCACCATGTCGGCATCCTGCTCGATGGAGCCGGATTCGCGCAGGTCCGAGACCATGGGGCGCTTGTCCTGGCGCTGCTCGGAGCCACGGTTCAGCTGCGACAGCGCGATCACCGGCACCTGGAGTTCCTTGGCCAGGAGCTTCAGGGCACGGGAGAACTCGGAGACTTCCTGCTGGCGGGATTCCACTTTCTTGCCCGAGCTCATGAGCTGCAGGTAGTCCAGGATCACCAGCTTGAGGTCATGCTGCTGCTTCAGGCGCCGGCACTTGGCCCGGATCTCCATCAGCGACATGTTGGGGCTGTCATCGATGAACAGCGGCGCATCGTTCATCCGGCCCATGGTGGTGGCAATCTTGGACCACTGCTCGTCCTTGATGGTGCCCTTGCGGAGGTCCTGGAGACCGATCGTGGCCTCGGCGGACAGCAGGCGCATGGCGATCTCGTTGCGGCCCATTTCGAGGGAAAACATGACGGTCGCGAGGTTGTTCTTGATGGCGGCCGAGCGGGCGAAGTCCAGCGCGAACGTGGACTTGCCGACGGCCGGGCGGGCGGCGATGACGATCATCTGGCCGGGATGCAGGCCGTGGGTGAGTTCATCGAGCTCGTAGAAGCCGGTGGGTACACCCACCATGCCCTCGCCGCGGTGGCCGGAGGCCTCGATCTCGTCCACGGTGGATTCCATGACGTCCTTGAGGACCACATAGTCCTCCGCGGTCCGGCGTTCGGCGACGGCGTAGACCTCGGCCTGGGCCTGGTTGACCAGGTCTTCGACCTCGCCGTCCTGTCCGTAGCCGAGCTGGACGATCTTGGTGCCGGCGTTGACCAGGCGGCGCAACACCGCGCGTTCGCCCACGATTTCAGCGTAGTAACCGGCGTTGGCCGCCGTGGGGACCGTCTGGATGAGTTCGTGCAGGTAGGCGGGTCCGCCGATCCTGTTGATTTCGCCGCGCTTGGTCAGCTCGTCCGAGACGGTCACGGCATCCGCGGGCTCGCCGCGGCCATAGAGGTCGATGATGGCCTCGTAGATGGTTTCGTGCGCCGGACGGTAGAAGTCCTGGCCACGCAGGATCTCGACGACGTCTGCGATGGCGTCCTTGGACAGCATCATGCCGCCCAGGACTGACTGCTCCGCGGGGATGTCCTGCGGAGGCTTGCGGCTGCCCTCGGCTCCCCGCGTACCCTCGACTGAGTCCAGATGCGTAACTGACAAAACTGCCGTCCTTCATTGTGTGCCGTGGCGGATGTCCGTTCGCCGCGGCGCGTAAGCACTGCGCCTTATGCCCAATGCCCTCGTACCCAGTGCTTTACAGCCAAGCGCCGTATCCCGGCGGGTCAACGCCCAGCCGCGGCGGTGCTCAACGGCCGTGATGCCGAACTGCTGTCATTGCGGAGCTGTGATGCGTACCTGCTGTGTTGCCGAACTGCTGTGATCCCGAACTGCTGTGTTGCCGAACTGCTGTGATGCGGGCGGCAAAACCCGGCACATGCCGGCCGCTCTATTCTTACCAGTCAGCTCCGACAGTTCGCGCCGGACCAGCAACCGCCGTTATCCACAGTGCTGGTGCGGCCGCAGGGCGCCGGATCCCGGAGCCGGTGTCCTGGTGGGCACCATCCGGCGACCGCAGGTTTTTCCGCTTCCCACGCCCGATATCCTGCTACGTTATCCGCCGCCGGGGCAGGCACCAACCCGGCCGCTCCGCTGCCCTGTGGATAACCTGTGCACTAGTGCCTGATGCTTGTGCACAGTCTGTGGGTAGAGCTGTGGATAGAAAAAAGTTAAGCCTGTAATCAGTGCTTGACCTGCGGAAATGTTGCATTCATCTTGTGGACACAAAACAATTTCCGCCAAGCTTCATCCACAGCCTGCACCTTGGAGCTGGGGATACGATGCGGCACAGGAGGCCACATTTGCCGCCCGATACGCACATTTTGTGACCGGATTCATTCCCGCCGAGCCGAATTGACGCCAGCAGCGGCGCACTGTACGCGAGGTGCGGAACATGCTGTGGATAACCGCAATCTGGCATAAGCTCTAATCATGGGCGATGTACTGATAGTCATGTTGCCTGCCCTCATCCTCGCGGCGGTGCTCTGGGCGGCGGTCACGGCGTTGAAGCCGCGGAACCACGGCATCTCAGATGCCGAGCGTTACCAGCAGGAACTGGCGCTCAAGTCCCAGGCCCACTACGCGGCACAGGTCCGGGCTGCCGAGGCCTCCCGCGCCCGGATTGAAGCTACCACGCGCCCCAGCCAGAACTCCCAGCAGCAATCGCAGCAGGCCGACCACGCCCGCTCCGCCCTTTTGGGCCGGGACAGCTCCGGCCACCAGGATGCGTTGTCCGCCATTGGACACCTGAGCCCACAGCTCCTCTTGCAGCTCCAGTCGCTGGCCCACGACGGCCACAAGACGAAGGCCGTCCGGCTGCTGCGGCAATCGACGCGCTCGGACCTGAAGACCGCAAAGAATTACGTAGATCGGCTCTAGCACATGGACTCCCTGCTCATTCCCGTACTGATCCTGGTGCTCGTGGCCGCCGCCGTACTGCTGGCGATACGGGCGTGGAGCCGCCGCGGCGAACGCACCATGCCGGCACCAGCGCCGCAGCCGGACCCCAACTCCGCGGAGCTGGCCCGGACGGCGGCCGCCAGGCTCACCGAGGACCAGCACCGGCAGCTCTACGCGCTGATCGCGCAGGGGCAGGCCATGACCGCCATCAAGGTCTACCTCGAGGCCACAGGCGAGGGCCTACGGGCGTCCCGCGACGCCGTCGCGGCGCTGGCAGCCCACCCCCAGCCCTTCCGCGCCCCTGAGCCGGCGCCGGCGGCCGTTCCGGACGACGACGACGTGCCCCAGCGGTTCTCGTACCGCTACCGCGCGATCGCCAGCAAGGGCGATGTCACCCGCGAGGTGAGCAGCAACATGCTCAATGATGAGATCTACGGGAGGATCCGCACCCTGGCCAAGAGCGGCGACACCGAGGCCGCAGCGACCGCCCTGACCCGCCACTCGGATATTTCCATGAAACAGGCCCGGGAATTCATCGCACTGCTTGGCGACTGAGCCCCGCGGGGCCCGCGCCGGCTCCGGGCCACCGGCAGGGCTAGAAGTCGAACAAGTCCCCCAGCCAGCCTTCCTTCTTCTTCGGACGACGGCGGTCATCGTAACGCGGCTGCTCATACCTGGACTGGTCGGGACGCGGACGGTCGCGGCGGTCATCGTACCGGCGCTCGTCATAGCGGCGGTCATCCGGACGCCGGTCGTCCCGGCGCGGGTCGAGGTTGTACAGCGGCGGCGGAATGTGGCCGCCCGCCGCAGGTGAAAACTCAGCAGGTGAAAACGCCGCAGGTGGCATCGCTGCCGGCGGCAGTGGTGCGGCGGGGACCCCGGCTGCCGGGCCCAACGACTCCGCCGCACGGTCAATGATCTTGTCCAGCTCTCCCCGGTCCAGCCACACCCCGCGGCATTGGGGGCAATAGTCAATCTCCACGCCGCTGCGTTCACTCATGATCAGGTCAATAGAATCCACGGGACACTTCATGTCCCGGACAACGAGCGGGCGGCCGAAAAGGTTCGGACGGCGCTGCAGGCCCGGAAGCCCTGCGCGGGCAGACCTACCGCTGGGCAGCGATCCCGGCCAGCAGCTGCTCAAACGGCAGGGACTCCAGCGCGACCGGCTTCTGCTGCGGCCCTGAGTCCTGCAGCAGAGCGACAAACTCCCCCGCCGCCCGGTCCACGCGCACCGACAGTGGCGAGCCGCCGTCGTCGTTGTTTCCCCAGTCCTGCGGCCCGGCGAAAACCGCGGTGGCGGCGATCCGGGTGCGCAGGTAGGTGAACAGCGGCCGCATCGCGAAGTCCAGCACCATCTGGTGCCGGTCCGTGCCGGCGGTGGCCCCGATCAGCACGGCCTTGCCTTCGAGCGCCTTGGGATCGAGCACGTCGATGAAGGACTTGAAAAGCCCGCTGTAGGACGCGCTGAACACGGGGCTGACGGCGATCAGGCCATCAGAGGCCTCGACGCCGGCAATCACTTCCGCGAGCCGGGGAGCCGCATACCCGGTTACAAAGTTGTTGGCGATGTCCACGGCGAGGTCCCGCAACTCCAGGACCTCGATGTCCACGGCGTAGCCGGCCGCGGCAAGCTGCCGTTCGGCCGAGGCCGCCAGCTGGTCCGCGAGCAGGCGGCTTGAGGAGGGGACGCCGAGTCCGGCGGAGATAACGGTGATACGGCGGGTTTCCACGGAGTGCTCCTAAGTTGAATCCTGGTCAGCAACGCGACTACATGCGTTTGCATCTACCTTTAGAAGCGGCGGGATAGGGGGTTTTATTCCCGGCCACCCTCCCCGCCTGACAGGAATGTCGCGCTCTGCAAGACTGCCCTCATGGCAGAAAACAAAACGCAGGCAACCGGCGCGTCGGTTCAGGAGTTCCTGGCCGCCGTCGAGCATCCGGTCCGGCGCGCCGACGGGTTCCGCCTGCTGGCACTGATGTCCGAAATAACGGGCGAACCGGCGCAAATGTGGGGTCCGACGATTGTGGGCTTCGGCCGCTACCACTACAAGTACGCGAGCGGCAGGGAGGGCGATGCCGCGGCGGTGGGCTTCTCCCCCAGGAAATCCAGCCTGTCGCTCTACGGCCTGACATATGGACCGGAGGCCGCCGAACTCCTCGGCAGGCTGGGCAGGCACAAGCTCGGCGCCGGCTGCCTGTACGTCAACAAGCTCGACGACGTCGACGAGGCCGTGCTCACCGAACTCGTCCGGCTCGGCTACCGGCATGTCACCACGGCGCTGCACCACGCCTAAGGGGATCCGCCCCGCCAAAGCAACGCGGGGTCACCTACGGCCCATGACGCCGTCCAACATGGACCGCAAGTGACCTCGTGTTGGGGTTAAAGCAGAAGGCCCCCGCCTTCGGTCCTCAGAGAGGTCCGGAGGCGGGGGCCTTCCAGCAGTTCAGACTGCAGCCGGTGAGGGCTACTTGCCTGCGACTACGTCGAGTTCGATCACAGCGGAAACGTCGTCGTGCAGACGGACGTTTGCCTGGTAGGAACCGGTCGACTTGATGTGTGCCGGCAGTTCAACCTTGCGCTTGTCGATGCGGCCCAGGCCTGCGGCCTCAACAGCGTCGGCCACGTCGCCCTGCTTGACAGTGCCGAACAGGCGTCCGGTTGCGCCAGCCTTGACGACCAGCTTGACCGGCTTGGCGGAGAGTGCAGCAGCCTGCTTCTGAGCGTCTTCCAGGGAAGCGTGCTCGCGGGCAACGCGGGCAGCCTTGATGGACTCAACCTGCTTCTCGCCACCCTTGGACCAGGTCAGGGCGAAGTTGCGGGGCAGCAGGTAGTTACGTGCGTAACCGTCCTTGACCTCGACAACGTCGCCAGCAGCACCGAGACCGGTTACTTCGTGGGTCAGAATGAGCTTTGCCATTTTAGTTAATCCCTTCCTTAGCCGCGGCCAGCGCCGGAGTAAGGCAGCAGAGCAACTTCGCGGGCGTTCTTGATTGCCTGGGCGATCTTGCGCTGTTCCTGCACCGTGACGCCAGTGACGCGACGGGCGCGGATCTTTCCGCGGTCGGAGATGAACTTGCGCAGCAATGCTACGTCCTTGTAGTCGATGACAGTGATGTCAGCGGCCTTCAAGGGGTTGGACTTTGGTTTGGGCTTACGGAGTTCAGCCTTAGCCATCGTGGAGCTCCTATTCGATGGAGCCCGTGGATATTGATCCACGGGATGGTGGTGATCCGGCGCAGTCTGCACCAGACCGCCTTGCGGCGGCCAGTCGGTTTTCGTTGCCGGACCTTAGATGTTGTTTAGAAGGGAGGTTCGGAATCCGGGCCGTTGCCCCAGCCGCCGCCCGCATTGCTGACCCCGGGCGTGGCCCACGGGTCTTCCTGCGCGGCGGGCTGGTTGCCGCCCCATGTCCCACCGGTGTTGCCGCCCTGGGTTGCACCCTGGCCGCCACCGAATCCACCGCCGCTGTTGCCGCCGCCGAAGCCACCCTGACCACCCTGACCGCCGGAGCGCTGGGTGCGGTTGACCTTGGCGTTGGCGTAGCGCAGGCTCGGGCCGATTTCATCGACCTCAAGCTCGATAACGGTGCGCTTCTCGCCTTCTTTTGTTTCGTAGGAACGGCTCTTCAAGCGGCCGGAGACGATAACGCGCATGCCCTTGGTCAGGGACTCGGCGACGTTTTCGGCTGCTTCGCGCCAGACCGAAGCGCGGAGGAACAGGGTTTCCCCGTCCTTCCACTCATTGGACTGCCGGTCGAAGGTGCGGGGAGTAGAAGCGATGGTGAAATTCGCTACGGCCGAACCGGACGGTGTGAACCTGAGTTCGGGGTCATTGGTGAGATTACCGATAACCGTGATAGTGGTTTCGCCTGCCATCTACTGCCTCCTTGTGCGTTCCTGCGGGGATGAAGATTGAAGGTTGGCCGCTGAATTACTCAGCAACAACTTTCTGCTCTTCGGGGCGGGTGATCTTGGTGCGCATGATGGTCTCGTTGAGACTCAGCTGGCGGTCAAGTTCCTTGGCGGTAGCCGGCTCAGCGGTGAAGTTCACCACGGCGTAGATACCTTCGGACTTCTTCTGGATTTCGTAAGCCAGGCGACGACGGCCCCAGATGTCAACCTTTTCGATGGTTCCACCATCGTTGGTGATGACGTTCAGGAACTTCTGAAGCGACGGCTCAACGGCACGCTCTTCGACCTCGGGGTCGATGATTACCATCAATTCGTAAGGACGCATATGTGAACCCACCTCCTTTGGGCTAAGCGGTTACGGCATTTCCGTAACAGGAGGTTCATTTGCGGTGTCGTGCAATGCCCGGCCGCCGGAACGGAGGCAGGGCGCAGCACAGACTTCAATAGCTTAGTGCATGCGGGCCGGAATCCGCGATTCCGTGCCTCCACCGTACGGCCCCGCGGCCTGGCCGGGAAGAGCGTCGGCGGCCATGTGGATAACCGCCACACGGCCAGCGTTCAGTCGGGGGGCGCATCGGCTGTGCCATGATCTGAAAATGCACACCAACCCCTCGTCAGCCGTGCCGCCACCGCTCCGCCGCAGCCGTCTCCGCTTCGCCGCCATGGTGCTGTTGGGGCTACTCGCCGCCGGGGCGGCCGGAATGTCAGGGCACTGGGTGCAGGCTCCCACGATTGGCTGGTGCGCCGCCGCTTTGACCTACGTCGTCTGGGTCTGGCTGGTTATCGGCCGCCTCGACCCCGCGGACACCCGGTTGCACGCCACAACGGAAGACCCGGCGCGGAGCACGACGGACCTGCTTATCCTGGCCGCCAACGCCGCCAGCCTGGCGGCGGCGGGAGCGGTCATCGTGGATTCGCACAACAACACTGACACCCTCTCCAGGATTGCCGGCGGGCTGCTCGCGGTAGTCTCGGTGGCGCTGTCCTGGACCCTGGTCCAGACGCTGTTCACACTGCGGTACGCGGAGCTGTACTACGGCACGGGCACGAGGGCAGGCTCCCGGGTGGGCGGCATCGACTTCAACCAGAGCCGGCCGCCGCAGTACACCGATTTCGCCTACTTAGCCACAAGTCTGGGCATGACGTACCAGGTGTCGGACACCGCGCTGCAGAACCATGGCATCCGGGCCGAGGCCCTCAAGCACAGCCTGCTCTCCTACCTCTTTGGGACCATCATTCTGGCAACCACCATCAACCTCGTAGTCGGCGTCGCCGCGTAGGGCGCCAGGCGTCAGGCCGCCGTCCGGAAGAACGTCCGGGTCACCGCGGCCAGCCGGTGCGGGTCCTCGACGCCGCACAGCTCGCGCGCCGAATGCATCGACAGCAGGGCGACCCCGACGTCGACCGTCCGGATTCCCAGCCGGGTGGCGGTCAGCGGGCCGATCGTCGACCCGCACGGCATCACGTTGTTGGAGACGAATTCCTGGTACGGAATACCGGCGTCGGTGCACAGCCGGGCCCAGAGGGCGGCGCCGGCGGCGTCGGTGGCGTAGCGCTGGTTGGCATTGATCTTCAGCAGCGGACCACCGTTGAGGACCGGCCGGTTGGCGGGATCGTGCCGCTCGGGATAGTTCGGGTGCACGGCGTGGCCGGCGTCCGCGGAGACGCAGAACGACGCCGCGAAGGCCTGCCGCCGCTGGCTTGCAGAGGCGCCGAGTCCGTCCGAGATCCGCACGAGGACATCTTCGAGGATGGGCCCGCACGCCCCGGACCGGGACGCCGAGCCGATTTCCTCGTGGTCGAAGGCGGCCAGCACGGCAATCGGCGCACCGTCCGGGACGGGCGTGGCGGCGTGCGCCACCAGCGCCGTGAGCCCGGCGTGCGTCGCGGAGAGGTTGTCGAGCCGGCCGGAGGCGAAGAATTCGCCCCTGGCGCCGAACACCGCCGGGGCCTGGGTGTCTGCGATGACGACGTCGTACCCGCCGATCTGCGCCGGATCCACCTCGGCATCGGCAACGCGGTCCGCAAGGAGTCCGAGCAGGTCCTCGCCGGCGGGATCGCCCAGGCCAAAGACCGGATTCATGTGCTGCTGCTTGTCCAGGGCCAGGCCCTCATTGACGGCCCGGTCCAGGTGGATGGCGAGCTGCGGGAAGCGCAGCAGCGGACCGGTGGCCGTGAGGTGCTGCGTGCCGTCGCGCATGACGAGCCGGCCGGCGAGCTGGAGTTCGCGGTCCAGCCAGGAGTTCAGGAGGGGTCCGCCGTAGACCTCGACGCCGGCCTGCAGCCAGCCGAACTTGCCGGTAGTGGGCTTCGGCTTGAGTTTGAAGGAGGGCGAGTCCGTGTGCGCGCCGAGAATGTTGAAACCCGTGGTCGGTCCGGCGCCTGCCGGCACCACCCAGGCGATGAGGGCGCCGTCGCGGATCACGTAGAACTTGCCGGCGGCGGCCGCGGGCTCCGGCCAGGGCTGCAGTTCGTCCAGGCCGGTGAAGCCCCCCGCGTCCAGCCGGCGCGCGGCCTCGTGGACGGCGTGGAAGCTCGACGGCGACGCGCTGACGTACGCGCCGAGGTCCTGGATGTGCTCTGCGGCAGTGCTCGGTGTGGGCATGGCTCCGAGTCTAGCCCGGCACGCACGGGCCCCGGGGGCCGCGGTGCCGGGCGACGCCGCGCCTAGACGGTGACGTTGAGACCGGCGGCGTAGCCCGCGGCCACCGAGCCCGTGATGGTGGCCAGCTGGTAGATGCCGCCGTCGTTGCCGAACACGTTGTCGGACTTCAGCGTGGTGCGGGGGAAGTTCTGCGCGCTGGATTCGTACCCGGCCGACGCGTAGACCTCCTTGCACGCGGCCTCGGTCAGCGCGATCTGTGACACCGCCAGGACCTGGCCGGCCGCCGTCGCATTGTTCATGGACTCGAACACTTCGAAGTGGATGTGCGGCCAGCGGCCGTTGTAGGCGCCGGGGTAGATGGTCTTGAACGTGACCTGGCCGTTGGCGTCGGCCTCCTGGACGCCGCGGAGGTAGTTCTCGTTCTGAAGCCCCGAATCGTACATGGAGTATTTGCCCTCGCGGTCACAGTGCCAGGCGTACACCGCGGCACCGGCCAGTGGGGTGCAGCCGTTGGCGTTGTCGAGAAGGGTCAGCGTGACGGTCAGCGGTACGCCCTCGGCTGTGCTGGTGGAGGTCCCGAAGCTGGATGTGATGTCCTGACGAACCACGCCGGATGCCTCGAGGACGTTGGGCCCGTTGGAACCGTCACCGGGGTAGGGGCCGGCGGTTTCCTGCGGGATTTCGACCCCGCACTCGGCGATCGCCCGGGTGAGCGTCGGAGTGGCCGACGCCGACGCGGCCGAGGGCGCCGGGGCTGTTGCGGCCGAGGTCCCCGCGGCCGACGTCGAACTGCCGCTGGTGCCGCTGGTGCCGCCCGGGCTGCAGGCCGCAAGGGCTGCGGCCGTTCCCGCGCCGAGGAACATGCCCAGCGATCGGCGGCTGACGAGGGTGGAGAGATCGAATTCCAGGCCGCGGTCGTGGTTGGGGTGCGGCTCGTGCGGGGGCTGCGGCATTTTTGTCATGACCCCATCGAACCCGGCAGCGCTATGGGCTGGCTAGTCCCTTCCTGTGACGCGGCTGTGCCCCGGCACGCATGGACATGCCCTCCCCTCGGCCCGGGGACGCGGCTGTGCCCCGGCACGCATGGACATGCCCTCCCCTCGGCCCGGGGACTGGGCATGTCCCCCCGGCACGCAGGATATGCCCTCCCCTCGCGCCGGGCAGTGGACATGATGGCGCTATGTCCAGTGGTGGGCAGGGGGAGGGCATGTCCGGTGGTGCGGGACGGCCGCGGGGGCCTTCCGGGGCTACGACACCGGGCGGGCGCCCACTGTGGCGTCTTCAGCGCCAGGCTCGGCGTCAACCGCGGTGGCGTCCCCGGCAGGAGCCTCACCGGCCCCTGTTGCGGGAACAGCGGCCTTGGCACCGTTCCTGCGGTAGCGGATGACCCCGATCCCCACGACGGCGGCGGCGAGAGCCAGCGAGAGCAGCAGCGATTCCCGCGTGGTTTCCAGGATCACCATGCCGATCAGCAGGGCCACGATGCTCACGATCGACACCCAGGTCAGGTACGGGAAGAGCCACATTTTCAGCTGGAGGTCCTTGGCGGCGGCGCCCATGCGGCGGCGCAGGATCAGCTGGGAGGTCGCGATGACGAGCCACACGAACAGCGCGATGGCGCCGGAGGTGTTGACCAGGAACAGGAAGACCGTGTCCGGGGCGACGTAGTTCAGTCCGACGGTGACGAAGCCGACCACGGTGGAGGCCAGTACCGCGGCGGCGGGCACGCCGCGCTTGGAAATCCGCATCCACGACTTGGGGGCGTCGCCGCGGCGGGACAGCGAGAACAGCATGCGGCTGGCGGTGTAGAGCCCGGAGTTCAGGCAGGAGAGCACCGAGGTCAGCACCACAATGTCCATGATGGTTCCGGCGCCGGGGATGCCGAACAGCTCAATGACCGCGACGTAGGGGCTCTTGGCGACGGAAGCGGAGTTCCAGGGCAGCAGGGTGACCACAATGGCGATGGAGCCGATGTAGAACACGAGGATGCGCCAGACGGTGGACTTCACGGCCTTCTTGACTGCATCGACCGGGTTCTCGGATTCGCCGGCGGCAATGGTGGCAATTTCCGCGCCGAAGAACGAGAACACCACCACGAGGATGCCGGCCAGGACGGCGCCGGGGCCGTTGGGCATGAACCCGCCGTTGCCGATCAGGTTGTCCAGGCCGGGCGCCGGAACGCCGGGGATGAGGCCCAGGATCGCGGCGACGCCGAAGAGCAGGAAGAGCACGATTGCCGCGACCTTGATGGAAGCGAACCAGAACTCGAACTCGCCGAACGACTTAACGGACCCGAGGTTGGTCAGCGTCAGCAGCACCATCAGGGCAAGCGCCCACACCCACTGGTCAATGCCGGGGACCCAGCGGTGCATGATCGCTGCCCCAGCCGTTGCCTCGATGCCGAGGACAATGATCCAGAACCATGCGTAGAGCCAGCCGATGCTGAACCCGGCCCAGCGGCCCAGGGCCTTGTCCGCGTAGGTGGAAAATGAGCCGGTTTCCGGGTTGGCCGCGGCCATCTCGCCCAGCATCCGCATGACGAGGATGACCACGAGTCCCGCCGCGGCGTAGGCAACCAGGATGCCGGGGCCGGCCTGCTGGATCGCCGCACCCGAACCGACAAACAGTCCGGCGCCGATCACGCCGGCGATGGCAATCATGGACAGATGCCTGGGTTTCAGGGATTTTGAAAGCTGCTGGTCAGCGGGCATGGAAGCGCCGTCCTTCGTGGGGGGTTCAGGCCCGCTCGATGCCGGCACGGAATCGAATCCATGCTGTGCGGCGGACCACAATGTCGTTTCACACTAGACCGCGCGGCGGACCGTCCGTCTTGTGCAGTCCTACAAATGACGGCGGGTCAGACCGGGCCATCACCCAACGCGAGGGCCATAGAGTCAACCAAAGTTGCCTCACAGGCAATTCGGCAATGTGCCTGAAACCACTGCTTCAGGTACTACCTCCCGGTAACCTGCCTTGCGGCGGCAGGGCGGCGGCCGTCAGTAGTCCGCGTTGCTTGGCACCACGAGGCCGGTCTCATATGCGTACACCACGGCCTGGACGCGGTCGCGGAGGTGGAGCTTGGTCAGGATCCGGCGCACATGCGTCTTGACAGTGGCCTCGGACAGGAAGTATCGGTGCGCGATTTCGGCATTGGAGAGTCCCTCCGCCATCGCCCCGAGCATCTCGTTTTCGCGGGGCGTCAGGTCTTCCAGCAACGGATCCCGCGCCGGGCGTGCGGGGCCGCCGGCCTGCTGACCGCCGGCGCCGCCTGTCCCTGCAGGATCCAGGCCGCCTGCACCGCGGACATAGGTCTCCAGCAGCCGCTGCGTAACACGGGGTGCCACCACGGCGTCGCCGCTGGCCACCACCCGGACCGCGCTGACCAGTTCTGCCGGCGCCACGTCCTTGAGCAGGAACGCAGAGGCCCCTGCCCGCAGTGCTGCAAAGGCGTATTCATCGAGGTCAAAGGTGGTCAGGATGATGATTTTGGCGTCGGAGCCCGAGGCTGCGATCGCCCGGGTGGCCTCGATCCCGTCCAGCACCGGCATCCGTACATCCATCAGGACGACGTCGGGCGCGAGCTCCCGGACGTGGCGGACCGCTTCGGCGCCGTTGGATGCCTCGCCCACGATGCGCAAATCGTCTTCACCCTCCAGGATGAGGCGGAAGCCCATCCGAAGCAGCGGCTGGTCATCCACCAGCAGGACGCGTACCGGCGTGTTGTCGGACATTGTTCCCCCTTGATTCCGTGGCATTCTCGCCGTTGCAGTTCAGTTCCGCGTGCACGCGCCAGCCGCGGTCACCGGCGCGCCCGGCGTACACGGTGCCAGCGTAGATCCTGGCCCGCTCCCGCATCCCGGCGATTCCATGCCCGGTGCCGAAGGAGTCCAGTGCGTCAGGCTTCGCCTGCGCGCCGGTCCCGGGAGCGCCCGGGTCAACGGTGCCCCTGCCGTCGTCGAGCACTTCAATGGTGACGCGGGAGCCGTTCCGGACAATGCTGACCTCCACCCGGCTGAGGGCGCGGCCGTAGCGCAGCACGTTGGTCAGCGACTCCTGCACAATTCTGTAGACGGTCAGCTGGAACGCCGCATCGTCGGGCAGGGACGGGCCGGTGTGCGTGTAGTGC
Source organism: Arthrobacter sp. 01N444 (assembly GCF_056399305.1). Taxonomy (NCBI): domain Bacteria; kingdom Bacillati; phylum Actinomycetota; class Actinomycetes; order Micrococcales; family Micrococcaceae; genus Arthrobacter; species Arthrobacter sp. 01N444. The sequence goes on along the minus strand of NZ_JBFTRB010000001.1, from coordinate 435,916 downwards.
AGGGGCAGTCCCGCGGTGCGGAAGCCCTCGAGCAGTTTGGCCAGGCTGCCCCCGGCCACCAGCGGCTCGCGCGGGGCATGTCCGGTGGCGGTGTCCTCGCGCAGCACGCCAAGGACGCGCCGCATGTCGGCCAGCGCGGTGCGCCCGGTCCGGGAGAGTTCGGCCAGGACGCCGGCGGCGCGCTCCGGATCCTTCTTGACCACCACGGCGGCGCCGTCCGACAGGCTGATCATGACCGTCAGCGAGTGCGCCACGACGTCGTGCATTTCGCGCGCGATCCGGTTCCGTTCCGTGACCGAGCCCAGCTGCTGGGCCCGGGCGGCCCAGGCCGCGATCTCGTGCTCGTGCTCGCGCCGCTGCCGCACCGAGATCCCGATCCCCGTGGCGATCACATTCGAGAGCGCGATGCCGATGCCCGCCGCGATGCCCGTCAGCAGCTGGAAATTCTCCGGTGTGCGGACCGCCATGTCCGGGAGCCGGCCGTCCAGCGGGCCGACGGCCAGCAGGAAGTACAGGAGCAGCAGCGGGGCGGTGGTCAGGGCCAGGGCGGCGAGGGCGAACCGCCGGGTGCGGACGACGGCGACGGCGTACAGCGAAAACCAGAGCCCGGCGGAGACATTGGACCCCCAGGGATGCAGGAAGGTGACCGCCAGTTCCAGGGCCCCCACAACAGCCGCCACCCGCACCGGATACGCCCGCCGGAAGAGCAGGACCGGCGCGGCCGCGGCGAGCAGCACGGCCACCGGCCAGTCGCCGTGGATAACCGATTCGGCCGCCGTGGGCGTGACCAGGACCAGGTAGCAGAGCACCACCAGCACGTCCATGACCCGCGGATTGGCCAGCAGGTAGCGCCGGAGCCGGCCGCGGCGGCGGGCCGTGAGTTCAGCAAGGGACGCGTCGGCCGGTCCGGCCGGCGCGTCCCTGACAGGTACCGCATCGATCATGCTCTGAGCCTAGACTCTGGGGCCCGTGGCGCCGGCCTAGACGTCCCGCCTCTTGAGCAGGACGGCGGCCAGGAGCACCGGGATGACAACCCAGGCGCCCAGCACCAGGGCCGCCTGCCAGGCTTCGAGGGTGTCCGGGATGTGCTCCACCGCAGTCAGCGGATCCACGGTGTTGCCGGGCAGGTATTTGCGGGCCTCCACGAAGAAGTCGCCCGGAATGAGCTGGAACGCGATGGGTGCCACGAAGAACAGTCCCACCAGGCTCATGATGCCGCCCGCCGAGTTGCGGATCAGCGTGCCCAGCGCCATGCCGATGGCCGCGACCGCCGCCACGTAAATGCTGTTGACAAGGAGCAGCTTGACCGACTGCGAGCTGCCCAGGTCCAGGCCCAGGCCGTAGTTGTCCAGGATCGGGACGGATACGAATCCGGCGGCCAGGGTGGATGCGGCGGTGACGACGAAGGAGGTCACCACCACCACCACGAGCTTGGCCGCGAACGCGGGGATGCGTTTGGGCACCGCCGCGAACGTGGACCGGGCCATGCCCGTGGTGAACTCGGAGCTCATCAGCAGCACGCCGAGGGAGCCCAGGATCAGCTGGGCGAACGCGATGCCGGAGGTGGGCACGCTGACGGCGATGTCGCCGCCCTGGGCCGCGAGCCTGGCGCCGACCTCCGGGTCCCGGGCCGCGGCCTCGGAGAACTGGCCCGTCCCCCAGGCCGAAAGCGCCCCGAACCCCACCATGACCACCACTGTGGAGCCAAGCAGGATCAGAGTGGAGAGCAGGGTGCGGAACTTGATGAATTCGGAGTTCAGGACCCGCAGGAAGCTGGGGCCGGGGCCGGAACTGCTGCCGTTTCCGGACCGCTGTGCGTCGGCGCCGCGGCGCGAGGGCGTGGATTCAACGGTTGTGGAGCTCATGGCTTAGTTGCCTCCGGCTTCGACGGGAACGGCGCCCGTGGTGATCAGCGAGTGGTATTCGACTTCATCCTTGGTCAGTTCCATGTAGGCCTCCTCGAGGCTGGCCTGCAGCGGGGTGAGTTCGTAGATCATGACGTGGTTCTCCAGCGCCGCAGTGGCGATCTGGCGCGGGTCCAGGCCTGTGACTTCGAGGAGTTCGCGCTCCTGGACCTCCACCGAGACCCCGGTCCCGGCCAGCAGCTGCATGAGCCGGTCCGGCTGGTCGGTGCGGACCCGCGTCCGGCCCTGGCCCTTGCCGGTGATGATCTCCTGGATCGGGGCGTCCGCAATGATCCTCCCGCGGCCGATCACGATCAGGTGGTCCGCCGTGACGGCCATCTCGCTCATGAGGTGGCTGGAGAGGAAGACCGTGCGGCCCTCGGAGGCCAGGTACTTCACCAGGTTGCGGACCCACACCACGCCCTCCGGGTCAAGGCCGTTGACGGGCTCGTCCAGGATGACGGTCTGCGGGTCGCCCAGGAGGGCGGCGGCGATGCCCAGCCGCTGGCCCATGCCGAGCGAGAAGCCGCCGACCTTCTTCCTGGCCACCTCGGCCAGTCCGGTCATCTCAATGACTTCGTGGACCCGTTTCTTCGGGATGCTGTGGGTCGCCGCCATGGCCAGCAGGTGGTTGTAGGCGGAGCGGCTCGTGTGGACGGCCTTGGCATCGAGCAGGGCGCCGACGTCGCGCAGCGGTGCGGCGTGCCCGGTCAGCGGAGACCCGTTGACGGTCACCGAGCCCGACGTCGGCCGGTCCAGCCCCATGATCATGCGCATGGTGGTGGATTTTCCGGCCCCGTTCGGACCCAGGAAGCCGGTGACCCGGCCGGCTTCGACGGTGAAGTTGACGCCGGCGACGGCGGTCTTGTCGCCGTAAACCTTGGTCAGGCCTCGTGCTTCGATCATGGAAGCGTTCCTTTGCGTAGCGGGAGATGATCCGGGGCACCGCAGTCACGGGCCCGTCTGCACACCACGCTACCGAGGCAAGCTGCGTATTTCGCCGGTCTCAGGGATGATTCAGGGGCTAATCAGGGTAGTCCGGGAGGATGACAGGGGTTGGATGACGGGGTTCAGCCGAGGGGCGAGTAGTAGGTCAGCGCGCCGGGGCGGACCGTGAATTCCACCCGCCGCACCCCGGGCATGACCTCTCCGTCGACGGCGAGGACCATGGGCCCGTTCCCGGGTTCCACCGTGATCCGGTCCGTTTCGCTCAGATGGGTGATCCCGGACGTGGCCACGGTGCCCGTGAGCACGGCCCAGAGCAGGCGCAACCGGGCGAACGGCTCATCGGCAGTGATCATCCGCAGGTCCAGGACACCGTCCGCGAGTACCGGGCGCACCAGCGGCGCGTGGTCACGGGGGTAATAGCGGCCGCGGCCGATGTACAGGATCCACAGCCGGTGCCGCACCCCGTTGACGATCAGCGTGGTGGGGGTGCCGGCCGCGAAGGTCCGGAACATGGCCACCACTCCGGCCAGGGGTTTGCCCAGCGCCGGCTGGAGCTGCTCCCGCCGGCGGACCAGGTTCGGGTAGAGGCCGATGCTGGCCGTGTTGAGCATGATCAGCTCGAGCTGCTCCGGGCTGTCGGGGAGCCCGCGCTCGACACTCACGTGACCGACGTCGGCCACGGCGGCCTCGCCGCGCGACGCCGCCTGCACGGCGTCCGCCAGGGTGGGGGTTCCGGCGTCGCGGGCGAAATGGTTCAGCGTGCCGCCGGGGAGCACCAGCAGCGGAAGGGAACGTTCGACGGCTGCGGCCGCCGCGGCGCCCACGGTTCCGTCGCCGCCCCAGACGCCCAGGGCCGCAATGCCCGGTCGGGTCGCGACCTGGGCGATGCCCGCGTCGACGGACTCACCGGGCCCGATTTCCTTTATATACGCTTTAGGGAATACTTTTTGCAGGGCGTCGGCAGTCTCGTCAGCATAGGACCCGCCGAGGGTGTTGACCGCGATGCCGAGCCCCTGGCCGTCCGGTAGTTCCGCGGCCGGGGCGGCGCCGCGGCTGGTTTCCGGGAACGGCTGACGGACGGGCCACCACTTCCGCGTCACCATGGCCGCGCCGGCGCCGATCGCGGACCCGAACAGCACATCCGAGGGCCAGTGGGCCCCGGTGTGGACCCGGGAGTAGGCCACTCCGGCCGCGAGGGGGGCCAGCGCCGCACCGAGGGCCGGGCGGACCATGCCGACCCCGAGTGCGAAAGCCACCGCGGAGGCGGAGTGTCCCGACGGCATCGACGAACTCGTCGGCTGCGGGTTCACGAAGCGGAAGACCGGAAGGTGTTCGGGCAGGGGGCGGGCCCGGGGCAGGAGGGTCTTGAACACGACGTTGGTGACCGCCGAGGCGGCGCCTTGCGCGATGAGTCCGTGCACCGCTGCCCGGCGCGTCTTGCCGGGCACCAGGGCCATGGCTCCGGCAACGCCGAACCAAAGTTTGCCCTTGTTGGCGGCGGCGGACAGACGGCGGAAGAAGTCGTCATGGCCTCCTCCCGGCAGATTGGAGACGGCGCGCACCAGTTTGCGATCGAATTTCGACAGGCGGCCGGGGGCCTTCCTCAGCATGGTTCGCATTGGACCACCATACTGCTACCTCGCGGGCAGCGGCTTCGCGGCTCCGGCGAGGACCAGCGCCACCACAATCGGAATCCCGATCGCCAGCAGGGCGGTCCTGACACCGGTGACGTCGCCCAGGTAGCCCAGCAGGGGCGGCCCGGCGAGGAAGGCAATGTAGCCCAGCGTGGACACCACGGACACCCGGGCGGCCGCCTTCTTGGGGTCGTCCGCGGCGGCGGACATTCCGATTGGGAATGCGAGGGCTGCCCCCACGCCCCAGAGCACGGCGCCGGCGGCGGCCAGCCAGATGGTGCCGGCGAACACGAAGAGGCAGAGGCCCGCGGTCGCCGCCGCCATGCTGGCCCGCAGCACGGCAACGCGGCCGTAGACGTCGATCGCACGGCCACCGAAGAAGCGCATGGCGGTCATGGCCAGGACGAACGCGGCGAACAGCAGCGCCCCCGTGGACTGTTCGGCGCCCAGGCCGTCAACCGCGGCCTTGGCAATCCAGTCGTTGCCGGCGCCTTCGGTCAGGGTGGCGCCGAGGACGACGACGCCGATCAGCAGCGTGCGCCCGTCCCGCCAGGCCGAACCGGCGTTGCCGCGGTCCGCGTCCCCCGCGGCGGGTGCCTCGGCAGGCAGGTGGGGCAGGAAATACCGGGGGGCCACCGTGGTCAGGACGGCGACGACGGCGGCTATGACCAGCAGGTGCTCCGGGAGCCCGACCCCCAGGGTGGATAATCCGGCGCCGATCAGGGCGCCGACGAACGCGCCGCCGCTGAAGGCCGCGTGGAACTGCGGCATGATGGTGCGTCCGAGCCGGTGTTCGACGTCGGCACCTTCAATGTTCTGCGAAACATCCCACAACCCGACGCCTATCCCGAAGAAGAACAGGGCAATGGCAGTCCCCGGGATGGAGGCCGCCATCAGTGAGAGCGCGACGCCGACACCGGCCGCCGCGGCCACGAGTCCGGCGCTGCGGACGGTGTTGGCGGTGCCGATCCGGCCGACGACGAACCCGGCCGTCGGCAGGGCGATCAGGGAACCAACCGCGACGCACAGCAGCAGTGTTCCCATTTGGCCCGCGGTGATGTGCAGGATCTCCGTCACGGCCGGGATGCGGGCTGCCCAGCTGGCGAAGACTAACCCGTTGATGCCGAAGACAAGGAAAGTCGCCCCGGTGGCAGCCTTGAGTTGCGGGACGGTTGCGGTACTGGTCATACGATCACTGCTTCCACCGAGTGCTGGGCGAGTTGGTCAAGTTCTTCAGGGCTGAGCTGCCGGTCGGTCACGATGGCATCCACGGCGTCCAGGGATGCGACGAGGGCGACGGCGCTGGCGTTCCATTTGGCGGCGGCACAGGCGACGATCACCCGGGCGGCGGATTCGAGGCCGGCGCGTTTGACTGCGGCGTCGTCGAGGTCGTGGGCCAACAGCCCGTCCTTGAGGTTCAGGGCGCAGGGCGTGACGACGGCGGTGTCGAAGCGCAGCGAGCGGATGTTGGATTCCGTCATCGGTCCGCGGAAGGAAAGTTCGCCGGGGACGAGGCTGCCGCCGGGCATCAGGAGTTCGGGGCGGCGCCCGGCCGGACCGTCGTCCGCGGACAGCGCGGTGACGGCCCGCAGCGACATCGGCATGATCGTCATCTCACGCTGGCGCAACTGGCGGGCGATCTCCGTGGCGGTGGTGCCGCTGTCCAGCCAGACGTGTCCACGGTCCGCGAGCATGGCCGCCACCCCGGCGGCGATCCGCATCTTGGCGGTGTGGTCCTCGAGTTCGCGTTGCCCGTAGTGCGGGTTTTCGCCGCCGAAAACCAGGCTCTTGGCTCCGCCGTGGACCCTCCGCAACACGCCGTGCAGGGCCAGGATGTCGAGGTCACGGCGGATGGTGGCGCCGGAGGCGCCGCAGGCGGCCGTCAGATCGTCCACCGTCACGTGCTCCCGGTCGCGCAGCAGTCCGCCGATCAGGCGGTGCCGCTCATCAGTGTTCATGCTCAAATGCTAGCGGTTGGTGATCATTTAATCATTTGTTGCGCGTTTCAAACAGCAACGCGGGGTCACTTCGCGCCCATAACCGCCCCCGGAATGGGCCGCATCTGACCCCGCGTTGCTTAGTGGACCCCGCGATGGCTCTAGCGGGCGCGCTCGACGCGCTTTTCGTCCCAGACCGGTTCGGCGGACTCGTAGACCCTGCCGTCGGAGCCGAAGACCAGGAAGCGGTCGAAGGTTCGGGCGAACCAGCGGTCGTGGGTGACGGCCAGGACGGTGCCCTCGAAGTGGTCGATCGCCCGTTCCAGGGCCTCGGCCGAGTGCAGGTCCAGGTTGTCCGTGGGCTCGTCGAGCAGCAGCAGCGTGGCCCCGGAGAGTTGCAGCAGCAGGATCTGGAACCTCGCCTGCTGGCCGCCGGAGAGGGATTCGTACTTCTGCTCGGACTGCGCCGCCAGCCCGTAGCCGTCCAGCGCCCCGGCGGCGGCTTCGCGGCCCATGCCCGAGCGGTGCTCGTCGCCCCGGTGCAGGATTTCGAGCAGGGTCTTACCCAGCAGGTCGGGCCGGACGTGGGTCTGGGCGAAGAATCCGGGCCGGATCCGGGCGCCGAGTTTCACGGTGCCCTCGTGCGGCACCTCGGCGATCTCGACGTCGGACACCGGCAGGTGCTCCCGCTCGGGATCCGTGCCGCCGGTGGCGAGCAGGCGCAGGAAGTGGCTCTTGCCCGAACCGTTGGAACCCAGGACGCCCACCCGGTCGCCGAACCAGATTTCGGTGGAGAACGGCTTCATCAGGCCGGTCAGTTCCAGCTTCTCGGCCACGACGGCGCGCTTGGCGGTGCGCCCGCCCTTGAGCCGCATCTGCACGTTCTGTTCGATGGGAAGGGCCTCGGGCGGGCCGGCTTCGAGGAACTTCGCGAGCCGGGTCTGCGCCGCGTGATAGCGGTTGGCCATGTCGGAGCGGAACGCGGCCTTGTTCTTGTACATGTTGACGAGTTCCTTGAGCTTGACGTGCTCCTCGTCCCAGCGCTTGCGCAGTTCCTCGAAGCGCGCGTTCCGGTCGGCCCGGGCGTCCACGTAGGACCCGAAGCCGCCGCCGTGGATCCAGGCGCCGGCGCCGTTGATGCCCGGTTCCAGGGTGACGATGCGGCCTGCGGCGTTGTTGAGCAGTTCACGGTCGTGGCTGATGAAGAACACGGTCTTCTTCGAATCATTCAGTTTGGCCTCGAGCCAGCGCTTGCCCGGAACATCGAGGTAGTTGTCCGGCTCGTCGAGGAGCAGCAGTTCGTCGGGGCCGGCGAAGAGGGCCTCGAGGACCAGCCGCTTCTGCTCGCCGCCGGAGAGGCTCGACGCCGGGCGGTGCTGTGCCCGGTCGAAGGGCAGTCCGAGGGCGGCCATGCAGACCTCGTCCCAGACGGTTTCGACGTCGTAGCCGCCGGCATCCCCCCAGTCCACGATCGCCTGGGCATAGGCCATTTGGGTGGGCTCGTCGTCGTGCTCCAGCATGGCGAGCTCTGCCTCGTCGACGGCCCGCGCTGCGGCGGCCAGGGCAGGCGGGGCGGCGGAGACCAGCAGGTCGCGGACCGTGGACTCGTCCCGGACCTGGCCCACGAACTGGCGCATGATGCCCATGTTGCCGGACCGGCCGATCACGCCTTCGTCCGGGACGAGATCGCCGGAAATGATCCGGAACAGGGTGGTCTTGCCGGTCCCGTTGGGCCCGATCAGCGCTGTCTTGGTGCCGTCCGGGACCTTGAAGGTCACCCCGTTCAGCAGCTGGGTGCCGTCGGAGAGGAAGTAGTCGATGCCGGATACGTCAATATGAGCCACGCGTTCAATCTTCCCACGGCCGGGAAAGCGTCCGCTCAGCCGGCCCGGGTCAGGAACTCCTTGAGCAGCGGCCCGGAGGTGGTGGCCCCGAGTCCGCCGTCCTCGACGAACACGGCGACGGCGAGGTCACCGTGCACGGCCACGATCCAGGCGTGCGTCTTGGGCGGGGTGTCGTTGCCGAACTCGGCCGTTCCGGTCTTGGCCCCGACGGGCTCGCCCGGGACGGAGGCCAGGAACCCGGCATGACCGCTGGTGACGACGGCCCGCATCATGTCAGCCAGTGCCGCGGCTTCCGCTGCAGTTACCGGCTTTTCGACGGCCGTGGCCGGTGCGGGGGCCGACGGCGTCGCGTCACCGGAGGCCGGGGCAGCCGGCGACGTGCCGGCTGTAGCCGTTCCTGTGGGCGCGGCGCCCTGGGCATCTGGGGGACTGTCGCCCTCGTTCGGATTCAATACCAGCTGGGCGGCCACCGGGGCTCCCTTGGCAACCGAGCCGGCCATGACGGCGGCGGCCAGGGGGGACAGGAGCACTTTGCCCTGGCCGATCATGGAGGCGGCATGTTCGGTTCCTTCGGCATCCCCGGGGACGGAGCCGAGGAATGCGGCCGCGCCGAGCGCAGGTGCTTCAACTGCCACGCCCAGGGAGGTCGCGGCGGATTCGAGCTGTGCCTGGGTGACGGTGTCGCGGGCGTTGATGAACGCGGTGTTGCAGGAGTGCGCAAAGGCGTCGCGCAGCGTCACGGACCCCAGGGAGGACTCAGGGTATCCCTCGGCGTTCTTGAAGGTGCGGCCGTCCACCGTGAGGGTGGGCGGGCAGTCCACCTTGGAGTCGGGCGTCATGCCGTTGCGGAACATGGCCAGGGAATCGACCATCTTGAAGATCGATCCAGGGGCATACTGTCCCAGCATCGCGGTGTCGTAGCCGTTGCTGCCCGGCCCGGAGGCGGCCGCCAGGACGGCACCGCTGGAGGGCCGGAGCGCCACAATCGCCGACGCCGGGCCCACCTTGCCGAGGACGTCTTCCGCAAGCTGCTGCAGCTTCGGGTCCAGGGTGGTTTTCAGCGGGGTGCCTTCCTTTATCTCAGTCTGAAAAAGTACGCGGCGTCCCGCGTTGGGCAGAGCCTGCTTCTCTGCGGCGGTGAGGCCTGCCTTCTCGGCGAAGACCTGAATGCCGTCGCTGCCGCGAAGCTGCGCGTCGTATTGCTGTTGCAGGCCACCTGTGCCCGTGGTGTCCCCGGCTTTGAGTGCGCCGTTCGATTTTTCTATCTGTTCTGCATTCGCCTCCGCTGCCGTGCCCAGCAGGGCGCGGGCGAAGGTGCGGTTTGGTGCCAGCGGAAGGGAGTCCCGGATGGCACGGGCGCCGGGAATCTCACCGATCTGAGCGTCGGTGATGGTCCGTCCTTCTTCACGCAAAGTGATGGCGGCAACGAACGCCTCGGGGCCGGCCGCCGCGACCTGCTGGCCGTACGCCGCAGGGTCGACCCCCACCAGTTGGGCAAGCTTGGTGGCGGAATCGGCGGCGTCTGCACCGCCGAGCGCCGGCTTGTCGATGCCAACATTGACCACGGGCCGGTACGTGACCAGCGGGGCCCCGCCGGCGCCCAGGATGTCGGCGCGCGACGGCGAATGGGTTGCCGAGCCGACGAGCTCGCCTTCGGCCAGTTCGGGGACCAGGGTGGCCGGGTTCCAGACCGTCAGCCATTTGTCGCCGGACTTCTTGAACTCGGCGAAGGTGGTGTACTTCCACTCTTCGGAGCCGATCTTCCAGCGGTAGTTGAGCGGGACCGTGGCCTTATCGGACTCCAGCGTCAGTTGGCCGCTGTCCACTGCAGGCCGGGCCGGGTCAAGCCCCTTGAATATTTCCTTGAGCTGGTCGTTGGCGGCACCTGAGTCCTTGCCCTCAAAGGCGACGGATCCGACGTCGAGCGCGGACACCGCGGAGGCGAGCTGTTTGGCAGCGCTTTCGGCGCCCTCACGGCCGTCGCCGCAGGCGACCAGCGAGCCGCCAAGAACAAGGCCCACAAGGGCCAGTGCAAGTTTTGATGAGTTCCCCATGGCGCCCATTATGCCCCGGGCCACCGACAATTCTGTTGTCACATAACACCGTCACCTGCCCGCCGGGGACGCCTAGGGCCGCCGGATGATCCTGCGCTGCGCTGCCACGGCGATCGCGGCGGTGCGGTTGTCCACGCCGAGTTTGCCGTAGATGTGCACCAGGTGCGTCTTGACCGTGGCCTCGGAAATGAACAGCTGCTTCGCGATCGCCCGGTTTCCCATCCCGGTGGCCAGCAATCCGAGCAGCTGGACCTCGCGGGCGGACAGGGCGGGCTCCGGATTCCTGATCCGGCCCATCAGCCGGGCCGCGACCTCAGGGGCCAGCGCAGTGCCGCCCGCCGCGGCAGAGAGCACCGCCTGGCGGATCTGCTCGGGCGGGGCATCCTTGAGCATGTAGCCGCTGGCGCCGGCCTCGACGGCGGCCAGGATGTCGGCGTCGGAGTCATAGGTGGTCAGGATGAGCACCGGCGGCGCCGGCTCGCCGGCCTCTCCTGCCTTGATCCGGCCGGTGGCGGTGACGCCGTCCATGCCGGCGCCCATCTGCAGGTCCATGAGCACCACGTCCGCGGGCTCGCCCAGGGTGTGGAGCCTGGCCAGTCCGGCCAGCGCGGCGGCGCCGTCGGCGGCCTCGGCCACCACTGTGATGCCCTCCAGATCACCCAGCATTGCCCGCAGACCGGCCCGGACCACCGGGTGGTCGTCCACCAGGAACACCCGGATGTTGTTCATTTCCGGTCCCCGCGGGCCGGCGCCGGCGCGGCGTTGGAACCGGGCGCTTGGCCCAGTGGCAGCCGGATGGCCACCACGGTTCCCTCACCCGGGGCAGACTCGATGTCCAGCTGCCCGTGGAGGGCGGCCACGCGGTCCCGCAGCGACGTCAGACCATAGCCGGACCCGTCCGGACGGGCCAGCAAGGCCAACGGGTCGAATCCGGCGCCGTCGTCGTAGATGTCCATGGCCACGTCCGGGCCCAGGAAGGAAAGGGTGACGACGGCGGTGCCCGCCTGCGCATGCGCCCGCACGTTGGCCAGGCTCGCCTGCGCGGCCCGGAGCAGGACCGTCTGGTGGGCGCCGGGGAGTTCCACCGGCACGCCTTCGACGTCGAGGCGGCAACGCAGCCCGGCACCCCGCGCCGCGGTCTCCGCTTCGGTCGTTTCGCACAGCCGGAGAAGTCCGGCCACGAGGGAGCCGTCCTCAAGATCGGGGGACTGCAGGGCCCGGACGAAGTTGCGGGCCTCTGCCAGGTTGGCGGCGGCCGTGTCCCGGACAATGCGGAGCCTGTCCCGTGCCACGGCGGGTTCGCCGTCGTCCAGGGCCTTCTCGGCCGCGCGCCCCATCAGCACAATGCTGGACAAGCCCTGGGCGAGGGTGTCATGGATTTCCCGGGCCAGCCGGGTCCGCTCGGCCAGGGTGCCGGCATTGTGCTGGGTCCGGGCGAGTTCGGCACGGGTGCGGCGGAGCTCTTCGGCCGCCAGCCGCTGGTTTTCCGCCTCCAGGAACAGTGCCCGGTAGGCCAGCCCGGTGACCACAGCGAAGGCTGCGCCGAAAACGGGCCCGAGCACCATGGGCAGCTGCAGCCCCACGCTGGCCGGATCCACACTGGCCAGATCGGGAGACGCGGTACCGCCGTTGTGGAACCAGAGCGCCGCAATGACAAACACTGTGCTCAGTGCGATCGCCGGCAGCGCCAGCCGGCGCCGGAGCACGTGCAACTGCAGGAAGAACAGCGGGAAGGCCAGCCAGACGAAGTCGGCACTGGCCCAGACCAACAGCAGCCAGAGGAGGCAGACGCCGCCCAGCCACCAGGCCGAGTAGAGCCGCGGATCGAACCGGGTCCGGCGGGCGGCGTGCCGTTTCTCCAGCACGGTGCCCACGAGGTAAAAGGCGGCAAGCAGCACGGCCAGCAACAAGGTGATCCACTCCTGGCCCGTGATGCCGCCGGCCAGGAGCCGGAGCAGCGCCACCAGGAGCAGCACCGCAAAGCCGACGTGCAGGCTCACGCGAAGGACGCGCAGAATGACGGCCGCCCCGGTGGGCTCCGTGCCCGGCGCCGGTGCGCCGGCATGCCCAGCGTCGCCGTGCCCAGCCCCGGCATGCCCAGCGCCCTTGGGTCCTGTGCCGTTGTGGACCGTGTTGCCGGCGTCGCCCTCCATGCTTCCAGCGTAGTGCCGGTGCGGCGGGGCTCCTGCGGAAAACGGCCCGCCCCCGGCGGAATCAACCTTTTGGTTGATCGCAGGGCCGTCCGACCGGTGCCGGCGGTCCAACCGGGCGGCCGATGCCCCGGAGCCCGGCGGAAGGAAGGCTGGAAGCAACGCCACAAGCGCCTCAAACGACACCACGAAGGACACCATGTATCTCGCCATCCGCGATATCCGCTTTGCCAAGGGACGGTTCGCCCTGATGGGTGCGGTCGTCGCCCTCATTACCCTCCTGCTCGTCATGCTTTCCGGACTGACGGCCGGCCTCGGAAACCAGTCGACGTCGGCCCTCGCCGCCCTCCCGGCCGACCAGCTGGTCTTCGGCGCCCCGGCCGGGAGCGAACCCAAGGCCTCGTTTACCGAATCCGAGGTCACGCGCGCCCAACAGGGCCTGTGGTCGGCGCGCGACGGCGTCGCCCGCGCCGACGCCGTTGGGATCAGCCAGAGCCGCTTCCAGGCACTCGGCGCCGGAGGCGTGCCGGCACGCACGGCAAGCGTTGCGGTCTTCGGCACCGAGCCCGGCGCAGGCCTGGCTCCCGCCCCGCTGGCAGAGGGAACCATCGCCGTCGGAGCTGGACTGGCGGAGGACCTGGAGCTCAGCATCGGCAGCCACGCCTCGGTGGGCGGCGCCGACCTCGTGGTGACGGCGGTCGTGCCGGAGCAGTGGTATTCCCACACCGGCGTCGTGTGGACCACGCTGGCCGACTGGCAGAAGCTGGCCCATATCCAAGACGCGGACGCCGCGACGGTGCTGGCCGTGACATTCGACTCCACGTCCGGTACAGGGGTGGATCTCGGTGCCGCCAATACCGCCGCGGGAACCGTCAGCACCACGATCGACGGGTCTTTCCAGGCCCTCGGCTCGTACAAGAGCGAGAACGGCTCGCTGCTGCTCATGCAGGCCTTCCTTTACGGCATCTCAGCCCTCGTGATTGTTGCCTTCCTGACGGTCTGGACGGTCCAGCGCACCCGGGACATCGCCGTTCTGAAGGCACTGGGCGGGTCCGCCCGCTACATCCTCCGGGACGCCATGGCGCAGGCGGCCCTGGTCCTGCTGGCCGGCGCGGTGGCCGGCGGGCTGGCCGGTGTGGCCGGTGGAGTCCTCGCGTCGCAGGCGGCACCGTTCCTCCTCACGCCTTGGACAACGCTGCTGCCCGTCGCCGGAATCGTGCTCCTGGGCCTGGCCGGGGCAGCCCTCGCGGTCCGCAGCGTGGCCCGCGTCGATCCGCTCATCGCCCTCGGCGGCAACTGAGCAGCCCCGGCCCGCCTCATATATTTCTAGAAAGGCATATCTCGTGAACTCAACCCTGAACAACACCGCCCTGAACCTCGTCAACGTCACCCTGGAGTACCCGGACGGAGACGGCACCCTTAAGGCCCTGGATTCCGTGAGCCTCAAGGTGAACGCAGGCGAATTCGTGTCCCTGATCGGCCCCTCGGGGTCCGGCAAGTCGTCCCTGCTGGCCGTCGCCGCCACCCTGGTCCGGCCCACCGCCGGCCTGGTGGTGGTCGACGGCGAGGACGCCGGCGGATTGCCCGACTCCGGCCGCACCGCACTGCGGCGGGACAAGATCGGCATCATCTTCCAGCAGCCCAACCTCCTGCCCTCCCTCACCGCGGTCGAGCAGCTCGTGATCACCCAGCGCCTGCGCGGCGGGACGGCGCGGGCGGCCGGGGAACGTGCCGCGGCTCTGCTGGACCTTGTCGGTCTCGGGCATGCCCTGGCGAAGCGGCCGCACCAGCTCTCCGGCGGCCAGCGCCAGCGCGTCAACATTGCCCGGGCACTCATGGGCAACCCTGCCGTGCTGCTGGTGGACGAGCCGACGGCAGCCCTTGACCACCAGCGCAGCGAAGCGATCATCCGGTTGCTGCGGCAGGTCACCGACGAGTTCAGCGTGGCAACGGTCATGGTCACCCACGACACCGATTTCGTGCCGCTCACCGACGCCGTCGCGAGCATGCGCGACGGCCGGCTGTCCGCCAGGGCGGCGACGGCGGCCGCTGCGGCGCCGCGTCGGGGCTAGCGGCTAGGGGACCCGGTATCCGAGGTCCGGGACGCCGAGACCGAACATGTCCTTGAGGGCATGCCGGGCGGCGTGGAAGCCGGGCATCCCGGTGACGCCGGGACCGGGCGGGGTCGACGACGAGCACAAGTACACCCCTGGCAGCGGCGTCCGCCAGGGCACCGGGCTCAGCACCGGCCGCCGCAACATGCCCCAAAGGTCCATGCGGCCTGCGCCGAAGTCCCCACCGACGAAGTTCTCGTCGTACGCCGCCAGCCCTGCGGCCGTGGTCACCTTGAACTGCACCACCACATCCCGGAACCCGGGCGCGAAGCGCTCCAGTTGCGCCATGACCGCATCGCTCATGTCCACAGTGGAACCGGCCGGAACGTGGCAATAGGTCCACAGGATGTGCCGGCCGGCCGGCGCGCGGCCGGCATCAAAACGCGAGGGCTGGGATACCAGCACGTAGGGCCGGTCCGGATGCCGTCCCGAGGCGACCAGGCGTTCCGCTTCGGCGGTTTCCGCCCGGGTGCCGCCCACGTGCACCGTCCCGGCATCGGCGAGGCCGTCCGCCGCCCACGGCACCGGTCCGGAGAGGATGAAATCGACCTTGCAGGAAGCGTTCCCGAAGCGGAAGGACGCCAGGGCGCTCCTATAGCGCGACGGGAGCCGGCCCTCCGCCAGGTGCAGCAGCGCGGGGGGTGCCACATCCAGCAGCGTGGCCCGGGCCGGCGGCAGCTCCGCGAGCGATGTGATCCGCCTGCCGGTCTCGACCACCCCGCCATGGGCCTCGATGTCAGCGGTCAGCGCCCGGGCAATCGCGGCCGATCCACCGCGCGGAACCGGCCAGCCGCCGGCATGGCCCAGGGCGCCCAGCATCAGCCCGGCGCCGGCGGCGGTGATCGAGGGCAGCGGCGCCACGGCATGAGCGGCGACGCCGCTCAGCAGTGCGGGAGCCAGGTCCTGGCTGAACCTCGCATTCCACAGCGGCGAGCCTTGTTCGAGCGCCCGGAGGCCGAACGCGGCGGCGGCCAGGGGATCTGCCGGAATCCGCAGCAGCTGGTTCAGGGTGAGGTCCGCGACGCCCTCCACCCGCCGCACGAGGGGCTCCATGAGCTGGCGGTAGGCGGCGCCGTCCCTCCCGAGTTCCGCAACGGTGCGGTCCAGGGAACGGTAGGCCAGCGCCGCGCGGCCGCCGTCGAGCGGGGATCCGTACGAGAGCTCGGGCACCTCCAGGGGCACGCGCCTGGACAGCTCGAACCGGCGGAAAAAGGGTGAGGCCAGAACCATGGGGTGCACGGCCGAACAGACGTCGTGGAAGTGGCCCGGTTCCATCAGTTCGGCGGTGCGCAGTCCGCCGCCGGGTGTGGCGGCCGCCTCGAACACGTGGACTTTGAGTCCGGCCCGCGCCATGGTCACCGCCGCGGCCAGCCCGTTGGGGCCGGAACCGACGACGGCGACGTCAGTCATGCGCTGTGGCTTTCCGCCACGGCACGCTTCCGCCACGGCACCAGGGACGCCGCGGGCCGGCGCAGATCAATCCGCAGCCAGTCCGGTGCACCGTCGAAGGGGCCGCCATGCGGATCATCGATGCGGTGGCGGCGGATCACGTCGCTGGACGGATCCCAGATGTCCCAGGCGACACGGGCCATCAGGTACGCGGTGGCGAGCATGTGGGCAACCACGGCCAGGACGTAGTAGGGCATGTCGATGTTGTGCTGGGTCGAGCCGCCGCTGGTTGCCTGCCCGAGGTACATCCAGATGGCGCCCCAGTGCAGCGCTTCGATGGCTTGCCAGATGACGAAGTCACGCCAGCGGGGCCGGGCAAGGGCGATCAGGGGGATCAGCCACAACACGAACTGGGGGGAGTACACCTTGTTGGTCAGGATGAACGCGGCCACGATCAGGAACGCCAGCTGCGCGATCCTCGGCCGGCGGGGTGCCGTCAGTGCCAGGACCGCAATCAGGATGCAGGCCAGGAGAAACAGGTCCAGTGCCAGGGAGTTGATGGCCGCGGCCTCAAGCGGATTCCAGCCCAGCCGGGCGGCCACCAGGTTGTAGGCGAACCAGGGCGAGCTGTAGCCCGCCGGCCGCTCCTGCGTGAACTGGTAGAAGTACTTCCAGCCGTCCGGATTTGCCGCGGCTGCCGGGACGTTGACCGCCAGCCAGGCCGCGGTTGCGGCACCGGCCGTGATCAGCAGCGCCCGGATGCGCCCGCTCCGGAGCGCCAGCAGCAGGACGGCGCCGAGGATCAACAGCGGGTAGAGCTTGGTGGCCGTGCCCAGGCCGATGAAGATCCCGGCGAGGACGAGCTTGTTCCGCGCAAAGAAGTACATGCCAAGAGCCAGCATGCACACGGCCCACATGTCCCAGTTAATGACGCCCGCCAGGACAATGCCGGGGGCGAGGGCAACCATCGCCGCGTCCCAGGACCGCCGGCGGTTCGTCCGCGCCGTGGCCAGCACGGTGATGATCCAGACGGCGGCGATCAGGGTGGCGTTGACGTCGAAGTAGCCAAGGACGCGGGGATCGTCGGTGCCGGCGCCGGGCACCAGAAGTGCGGTGGCACCCGCAATCAACCCCATCAGCACGGGGTACTCGAAGAGGCTTCCCGGGGTAATGAAGGGGAAGGCGCCATCGCCGAGGCCGCGGTTGCGGAACAGCTCCGGAAAGTCCGAGTAGCACGTGGCGTAGAACTGCCCGGGTGTTTCCCAGCCGTTGGTGCGGCAGAAGTTCTTGAGCAGAATCCCGGCCAGGGCGGCGAGGACAGTGAGGATGACCAGAACACGATCCACCGTAAAGAATCCCGGCGAAACGATCCCGGGCGCCGAGCGGTGGCCCAAGGGACCGCCTACCAGTTCCGTGAAGTTTCGGAGAAAAGGGTCGCTGCGGCTCGGGATGACCAATCGGACCCGTTTGCGCTCCGGCGGCTTTGTCTCCTGCATGACCTTGAGCTTACCGGGGGACATTGACCCGTGCCGCGCCGCGGTCTTCGCTGGCACGTCGTATCGGAGCCGCCACAACGGCTGGCCACGAAGGGATGCTTAAAAGGGGGAGCCCGTGCGGCGACGCACGGGCTCCCTGGGATCGGTTCCAATGTCAGTCATCAGGTCCTCCTTCGCTGCGGACAGTCCTGCCGGCAACGGGCTCCGCCCCTGCACGGGACTAGTCCATGCGCCGGTGGCGGAAATGTCCGGCCGTCAGCAGATCGGGCGTCAGCGAATCAGGCCGGCCTGATGCATGGCGAGGAACGTGTCGTCCCGCCTTTGGTCCAGGAGTTGGCCGTTGAAGCGTGTCGACTCCCTGCGGCTCAGCTTTCGGAACAGGACCGTATAGAGCTTGTTCATCATGGTTCTTACCTCCCCTCGGGGACTCGATCGGCGCGCCCTGGTGGCGGGCAGGGCTGTGCGGTGGGCAGGAGCGGTGGTTGCGGTAGTCACAGGGACCTTTCGTTGGTGGGGATTGAGCCGCCTTGGTTCAATGGGGCGAACAGGAGGCAGCAGGAATGGGCGGATGAAACGGGCCGCCGTATTTTGGGCGCGACAAATAGAGCGCTGGATGCAGGGAATTCGAATAACCGGTTCCGGGCGTGGCAATTAGCCCGAAAATCCCTGGCCTTAATTAGGCCGGAATTCCGGATAGGAAAAAGTTATTCGATGGAGAATGGCCCCTGGACGCGGTAGCGCCGAAACCCCAACAAGAAGCTGGGTTCCGAACTATGGGGAGGCTGCGCAACCGCGTGGTTCCGCCTGTTCAGGCTGCCGTCATTGGGCTTTCCGTCATGGAAGGCCAACTGCCGCGGGCCCCAGGCTGCATTGCCTGGGACGGGAAAGCGGTCAGGAAACAGTCAGTCCGACATTTGGGCGCGGGTCAGCGAACGAGGCCGGGTTGGCGGTGGTGGAGTACATCCATCCGCTAGTCAAAGTAATCATCATTTTCCCAACCTCCTTTTCTGTTCTGCCGTGGCTCCGGCTGACAGGCCGGGCGACGCGCGCCGTGACCCCGGCAAGTCGCCTTGGGGTCAGAAATAAAAATACACTACGAATGCGGCAGTTGCCTACCGAATTCATAAACTTTTTTTAACTTTGTTTTAAAAACCGGTTTTAGAGTCCCCAGCGCACGATTGCCGGTGTCTTCTTATCCCATCCCAGTGTGCAGACTTTGGCGGTCCCCAACACGAAATGCCGGCCCTCGCGGGGGTCCAATCCGAGCCACCGGGCGGTCAGGATGCGGGAGAAATGCCCGTGCGCGACGATCAGCACATTGTCCAGGCCCGATTCGAGCACCCGGGCCACGATCTTGTCCGCGCGGGCGGCGACGTCGTCGAGCGCTTCACCATTGGGCACGCCGTGCGTCCAGATCAGGTATTCGGGGTTGTCCTTGCGGATGAGGTCCGAGCTGATGCCCTCGTAGTCGCCGTAGTCCCACTCCACCGCCAGCGGCTCCAACTGGGCGTCGGGGTAGCCGGCGAGTTCGGCGGTCCGGCGGGCGCGGCGCAGGGGTGAGGTCAGTACGAGGTCGAAGTCGACGGTCTCGAGCACCCTGCGCGCCTCCACGGCCTGCTGCTCGCCTTCCACCGTGAGGGGCATGTCCGTGAGACCGGTGTATTGCCCGCTCTTGGACCACTCTGTTTCACCGTGCCGCAGGATCCACAGTTGGGGGCGGGGGCCGTTGGATGGTGCAATCACTTAGGACTCCTCAGTGGTGGAGAGTTCGGCGCCGGCGGGCGCCGCCTCGGGCTGTGCCGCCCACCAGTCCCGCAGGCGGGATTCGGCGACGGCGGGATCGAGCGGGCCGTGCTCCATGCGTTCTTCCAGCAGGAATTTGTAGGCGCGGCCCACCACGGGACCGGGCTTGAGACCAAGCAGCGCCATAATCCGGCCGCCGTCCAGGTCCGGGCGGACGGCATCGAGGGACTCCTGCTCCCGCAGCGCCGCGATCCTGTCCTCAAGGTCGTCGTAGGCGAAGGACAGCCGGTCCGCCTTGCGCTGGTTCCGGGTGGTGACATCGGAGCGGGTGAGCCGGTGCAGGCGCTCCAGGAGGGGACCGGCGTCGGTGATGTAGCGGCGGACCGCGGAATCGCTCCAGCCGGCCTCACCGTAGCCGTAAAAGCGCATGTGCAGCTCCACAAGCCTGGCCACGGCCTTGATGGTGTCGTTGTCGAAGCGCAGCGCCTTCATGCGCTTGGCGGTCAGCTTGGCGCCCACCATGTCGTGGTGGCGGAAGCTCACTGCGCCGCCCGGTTCAAAGCGGCGCGTGGCCGGCTTGCCGACGTCGTGCATGAGGGCGGCGAACCGCAACACGAAGTCCGGGCCGGGAACCGGGCCGTCCGCCTTCGACTCCAGCGCTGCTGCCTGTTCCAGGACCTGCAGCGAGTGCTGGTAGACGTCCTTGTGGCGGTGGTGTTCATCGGATTCCAGGCGCAGGGCCGAGACTTCCGGCAGCACCAGGTCCGCAAGTCCGGTATCGACCAGCAGGTCCACGCCGGCCCGCGGCTGCGCGGCGCAGATGAGCTTGATCAGTTCATCGCGCACGCGTTCGGCCGAGATGATGCTGATCCGTTCAGCCATCCGGACCATGGCCTCGCGGACGTCTGCGTGCAGCGACACCCCCAGTTGGGCCGCGAACCTCGCGGCGCGCATCATGCGCAGGGGGTCGTCGGAGAAGGACGTTTCCGGCGGCCCGGGCGTATTGAGGATCGAGGCGTGCAGGTCGCGGACGCCGCCGAAAGGATCGACGAGCTCCAGCATGGGCAGCCGCAGGGCCATGGCATTGATGGTGAAGTCCCGCCGCAACAGGTCATCCGTCAGGGATGTTCCGAAGGCCACTATCGGCTTGCGGGACTCCGGATCGTAGGCGTCGGCCCGGTAGGTGGTGATTTCGATCTGGAAGTCGTCCTTGCGCATCCCGATGGTGCCGAAGGCGCGCCCGATCTCCCAGTAGTTGTCCGCCCATTTCTTGATCAGGGCAACCGTCTGGTCCGGAGTGGCGTCAGTGGTGAAGTCCAGGTCGGGCGAGACCCGGCCAAGAAAAAGGTCACGGACCGGCCCGCCCACGAGGGACAGCTCGTGGCCGGCGTCGACGAAGCGCTGCCCGAGCTCCAGAACCACCGGATCCACCTGGAAAGAAACGGTGTGGGAGTCAGTCTTGTGATGTGCGTGCGCCATAGTTACTTAAGCTTGTCAGAAAACCGCGCCAGCACCACACCGGAACCCGCAAGGATCCGGCGGGTTCGTCACGATTGCGCACGAACCGGCGCGGGCCGACTTTCCCGGCCGTCTACTTTCCGGCCATGTTTAGGTCATCAACAGCGGGCAAGAGTCGTTAGAGTGGACCTCATGGCCCATCCCGTACCGAGCGCTCCCGGCAGGAGGACAAACGCACCGTTGCCGTCGGCAATAGGTGCCAACGTCGCGCCTGTCCAGCACACGGGCCAGGCCTCCCTGCCCACCGTGGAGGAAATCTCCGCCGGCGGCGTCGTGGTGGACATGTCCGACGCCGACCTGCGGGTAGCGATCATCGCGCGCCTTAACCGCGGCGGACGTCTCGAGTGGTGCCTGCCGAAGGGCCACCCGGAAGGCAAGGAAAGCAACGAGGAAGCCGCGGTCCGCGAGATCGCCGAGGAAACCGGGATCGAAGGCAGGATCCTGGCACCGCTGGGAAGCATCGACTACTGGTTCACCGTGAGCGGGCACCGCGTCCACAAGACCGTGCACCACTACCTGTTGCGGGCCACCGGCGGGGAACTCACCATCGAAAACGATCCGGACAAAGAAGCCGTGGACGTCGCATGGGTTCCGATCCAGGAGCTGGCGCGCAAGCTGTCCTTCCCCAACGAACGCCGCATCGCGGATCTGGCCAAAGAAGTCCTGCCGGAAGACCGCTGAAGGCCGCCGGTGCGGCCGGTCACGTCCACGGATAGCGACTAATGCCCCGCGCGGGTGAGACGATGAAGACGATGTCATCAGCCAAACCCGCCCCCGTACCCTCCGGCCCCGCCGATTCCAAAGCTGCCCAATCCGGAGAAGCCCGTTCCAGCGCCGTCATGGCCGCCGGAACCCTCGTTTCGCGTTTCCTGGGCTTCGCCAAGACCTGGATGCTGGCCGCCGCCCTGGGCCTGGGCTCGACGGTCAACGACACTTTCATCAACGCCAACAACCTTCCCAACCTGATCTTCCTGCTCGTGGCCGGCGGGGTGTTCAATGCTGTTCTGGTGCCGCAGATCATCAAAGCCAGCAAGGCGCCGGACAAGGGAGCGGACTACATCAGCCGGCTGCTGACGCTGGCGGTGCTGGTGCTGCTCGTTCTCACGCTGCTGGTCACGCTGCTGGCGCCGTCAGTCATCCAACTGACCACCCAGGGCTACTCGCCGCAGCAGAAGGCCCTCGCGGTGTCGTTCGCGTTCTGGTGCCTTCCGCAGATCTTCTTCTACGGCCTGTACGCCCTGCTGACCCAGGTCCTCAACGCCCACGGGGCCTTTGGACCCGCGATGTGGGCGCCAATCATCAACAACGTCGTGGCGATCGCCGGGCTGGGCATGTTCATCGGCATCATGGGGGCCAACGCCACCAACCCGCACACGATCGACAACTGGGGCCCGTTCCAGACCATCCTCGTCGCCGGGTTCTCCACAATCGGCGTCGTCACCCAGACCGCCGTGCTGCTCATCCCCGTGTTCAGGCTCCGGCTGGGGCTGCGGCCGCGCTTCGGCTGGCGCGGGGTCGGTCTGGGCCATGCCGCGAAGCTGAGCGTCTGGACCCTGGCGACAGCCGCCGTCGGGCAGTTCGCCTTCCTTTACGTCATGCGCATCGCGACGATCCCGGGCGCGGAACGGCTCCGCCTCCAGCAGGCCGGGGATCCCGCGGCAGCCTTCATTCCGGGCAACGCGGTGCTGGAGGTGGCCAGCCAGCTGTACCTGCTGCCGCACTCCATCATTGCCCTGTCCCTGGCCACCGTGCTGTTCAACCGGATGACCCGGGCGTCCCAGGACGGTGACCGGGCCGCCCTGCGAAACGCGCTCTCCCACGGGCTGCGGACCATGGCCGTGGCAACCGTCTTCGGCGCGCTGGCGCTCTTCGCGCTGGCCGGACCGCTGGGCATGTTCTTCTCCGGCAACAATCGCCTGGACGGCGTCATGCTGGCCCAAACCCTCACGATCCTGGCCCTCAGCACCCCGTTCATGAGCGCCAACTTCATGATGTCGCGGGTGTTCTACGCCAATGAGGACGCACGGACGCCGTTCTTCATCCAGCTGGTCCTGGCGCTGGTCAACCTGTCGGCCGCGTTCGCGATCCAGTTCCTGCCGTTCGATCAGATCATCTTCGCCATCGCGATCCTCTACACGGCCGGCAACATCCTTTCCGTGATCGTCAGCGCGACCTTCCTGCGCCGGCTCCTGGGCCACCTCGACGGGCCCCGCATCGCCAGCTCCTACATCCGCATGGGGTATGCGGCCCTGGGTTCCGCCCTCGCCGGAGCTGTGGCGTTGTGGCTGCTGGGCAGCTACAACCCGGACGGCTACGCCTGGAGCGACCGGACCGCCGCCCTGGTGACAATCGTCGTCGTCGGTCCCGTCATGCTGGCCGCCTATTTCCTGCTGCTGAAGCTCTTCCGGGTCACCGAGCTGCAGGACCTCCTGCAGCCGCTGCTTGGGCGGCTCCGGCGCAGCACCGCCGCAGGGCCCGGCACGGGGCCGCAGGCAGACGGCGCGGCGGAGGTCCGGAGGGCACCGGAGCGGGCCACCGTCTCGGTGGATACGGGCCTGATTCCGCGAATTTCCGGCGAGTTCGACGCCGAGTCGTTCCGTGCCGGTCCCGACATTCGGGAAGAGGACTCGTTCCCTTACGGCCGTCCCGCTGGCCCGGAGGGCGGTTACCTGCCGGCAGAAGACCTCCCCAGCACCGCGCAGGGCGGCTTGGGCAAGGGCGATGTTCCCCTGCCGGGCCGCCGCACCTACCAGGGGCCGGCCGGCCACAACCCCTACTTCCCGTTTGGCGGGAAAAAGAAAAAATGATCCCGGCTCCGTTTCGAACTGCCGTGCTCACGCGGCCTGGACAGAGCATCGGCTAGGATCGAAGACTAACAAGGGAAGTTGCGGACCAGCGGTCAACCGGCTTACCGGAGGGCACACGGTCGCTCTCGGAGTGACCACGTCGGCAGGTCCCGGACAGTCTAGGAGGAGCCCGTGTCCCACCCGATCGATGTCGGATCAGTACTCGGTGGCCGCTACAAGGTCACTGCCACCGTACTGACCTCACATGACCAGGATCTGGTGCTGGACGGTGTGGACCAGGTGCTCAACCGCCCCGTGAGCATACTCGTCGCAGGCCCGGGCAACGCCGACCAGGTGGCCCAGAGCGCCCGTGAAGTGGCCACGGGCGAACGTCCCGGCAACGTGCAGATCCTCGATCTTGGCGTCAGCGACGCCACCACGTACCTGATCACCAACCACACCTCGGCCGCGGATCTGCTGGATCTTGTGGTCTCTTCCAACCCGCCGTACGTCGAACCCTTCTTCACGGACACGCTGGGCAGCGAGATCTTTGGGCAGGCCCGCTCCCACGAACCCGAAACCTACGACGGGCTTTACGACGACGAGGAAGTCGACGCCGGGTACATCAACTATGGCCAGGCCCAGGGCACAAACGCACAGCCGCCGGCTTCTCCGGCACCGCCCCCCGCGGGAGTACCGTCGCGGCCCGCTTCCGCTCCTGCTGCCGCGGCAGCAGCCGCGGCGGCCGCCAGGGCACCCACAACCGCACCGCAGGAGACGGCGGCGCATTCAACGGCGCCGCAGCCCGTCCAGAACGGCTCGCCCCGCCAGGCCGAACCGGCAGCGCAGCAGCCGGCAACCGCCGCGGCACCAAAAGTTTCCTTGTGGTCCGACGACGACTACACCGGTGACGATCACCGCGGCGGAGAGCACCACGGCGGCGCAGCCGCGGCTGCCGGAGTGGCTGCTGCCGGCTTCGACTCGGCGGATCGGGCTCCGGGCAACTTCCCCGCCTCCGCCCGTGCCGCCGTCGACCAGGATGAGGACGAGTACGAGTACGAAGACGAGGACGAGCCCAACCGGGAGCCGCGTTCCATGCGCTGGCTGGTGGGCGGGCTCCTGGCTGCCGTGCTGGTGGTCGGCCTGATCTTCGCGGTCACCAACCTTGGCAGCCTCTTCAAGAGCAGCCCGCAGACCAACGCCGCAACCTCCGCCTCCTCCAGCGCACCGGAACCGTCCACCGCGCAGCCGTCGTCGACCGCCACCGAGGCGCCGGCGGCCGGACCGCCCGTCATCGAAGACGTGACGCGACTCGGCAACTTCGATTTCGCCGGAAATTACGACTCCGACCTCGTCAAGACTTTTGACGGCAACGGCGCGAGCTTCTGGTCAGACATGGAATTCGCGACGGACGACTGGGGCGGACTCGCCTCCGAAGTTCCGCTCGTGGTCAAGCTGAAGGACCCTTCCAAGGTCTCTTCCGTCACTCTGAGCCAGTTGGGGGCCTCCGGTGGCAACATCAGCGTCTTCACCAATGACAAGCCGACCCTGGACGGTGCAAAGCAGATTGGCAGCAACAGCTTTACGTCACCGGACCTGACCATGCCGCTGTCTGAACCCGTCACGGCGCAGTACGTGATCGTGTCCATCAAGAAGCTTCCGAAGCTGGCCGCACCCAAGACCCGCTATGGGTACGGCCTGCGCTTGGCCGAAATCAAAGTCCAGTAACGGCCCTGCGCGGCTGCCGCTGCGCCCAAAGGCGGCGGCTGCGCTGTAAGGCTGCGGCTGCGCTCTAAGGCTGCCGCTGCGCCCTCAGGCGGCTGTCGTGCAGCGGAGGCCTTGCCCGCCGGTTGGCCGGTAATCCGGGGCCGTCTCCGGCCCCGACCCCGGCAAACCGGTACCCTGAGTAGTGGTGTTGCTCCGTGACGCCCATTTCGGCCGGAATATTCAATGCCCGGCAATAGTTGTGCCATGTGGCCGGCCATCGCGGCGGGCGCATCGACAAAGGAAGAGGTTCACCGTTCAGTGAGCAACGCAGAAAACACTGCCTCCGAAGTACGTGATGTCATCATCGTCGGCTCCGGCCCGGCGGGCTACACCGCAGCGGTGTACACGGCGCGCGCGAACCTGAAGCCGCTGCTCCTGGCAGGCTCGGTTACGGCCGGCGGCGAACTGATGAACACTACGGACGTGGAGAACTACCCAGGGTTCCCCGACGGCATCATGGGCCCGGACCTGATGGAGAACTTCGAGAAGCAGGCTGCCCGTTTCGGCACGGAGATCCAGTTTGAGGACGTCACCGATTTGGACCTCGACGGCGACGTCAAGACCGTCACCATCGGCACGGGGGAGACCTTCAAGGCCCGTTCCATCATTCTTTCCACCGGTTCGGCCTACCGCGAGCTCGGCTTGCCGAACGAGAAGAGGCTTTCGGGCCACGGTGTGAGCTGGTGTGCAACCTGCGACGGTTTCTTCTTCAAGGATCAAGACATTGCCGTCATTGGCGGCGGCGACTCCGCCATGGAAGAGGCCCTGTTCCTCACCAAGTTCGCCAAGTCCGTCACGGTGGTCCACCGCCGCGATGCCCTCCGCGCTTCAAAGATCATGGCTGACCGCGCCTTGGCCCACGAGAAGATCAACTTTGTGTGGAACACCGGTGTGGAAGACGTGTTGGGACAGGACAAAGTCACCGCATTGCGGTTGAAGAACCTGGTGGACGGCACGGAATCCGAACTGGCCGTAACCGGAGTATTCGTGGCAATCGGCAACGATCCCCGCACCGATCTGGTCAAGGGCAAACTCGAGCTGACCGCAGAGGGAACCATCGCCGTGGACGGCCGCACCTCGAAGACCAGCGTCCAGGGCGTCTTCGCTGCCGGCGACGTCATTGATCCGACCTACCGCCAGGCCATCACGGCCTCCGGTTCCGGGTGCGTGGCCGCCCTCGACGTCGAGCACTACCTCGCAGATTTCCACGCCTAACCGGCGCGCAGCAACCAACGGAAGAGAGACAAAGGTTATGAGCAACGCAAAAGACGTAACGGACGCCAGCTTCAGCACTGATGTACTGGCCTCCGAGAAGCCCGTCATTGTCGATTTCTGGGCCGAATGGTGCGGCCCCTGCCGCAAGCTCGGTCCAATTCTTGACGAGATTTCGGTCGAGTACGGCGAGAAGGTTGATGTGGTCAAGGTGAACGTTGACGACAACCCGGCCATCGCTGCCGAGTACGGCATCACCTCCATCCCTGCCGTGTACCTGTTCCAGGGCGGCGAGGTCAAGGGCACCGTGATCGGCGCCCGGCCCAAGCAGTTCTTCGAGAAGGAATTTGCGGACGTCTTGTCCTAGGCTGACCGAAAGTGGCCCCCGCTTCTGGCGGGGGCCACTTTTTTGTTGTGCTCCACGGCCCACGATCGGGGAGTAGCACTAGGCGGACAGCCCCTAAATCTGCCATAACCGGTATTGCAACCCTGGGTGGTTGTCTATCGGATTGGTTTTTTGTTCTGCTGACTGAGAATTCCCTTGGCCGCCGCCGGCTTGTGAAATGGGCCATCCCTTGGCCGGCGAACTGCTATTCGTGCTGACAGTCACGGAAGGTGTTTGGCCGTTGCTTAGGGGACGCCACCCTCTTGTTTCACGTGAAACATGATGATCGCTGCACCCCCACATATCAGTTCGGTGCGCGGCGTGAACCTACGCGTAGACACAGCGGTTTCCTACTAGAACATCACGGTCGATTTGCGTTGCCTGCGTGTAGGCCGAGGGCTGGTTGCCCAAATTTCGCCGAAGCACAATGCGCCATGTCGCGTAATGGACGTGTTTCACGTGAACATCCAACTTCCTGAGGGTCATGAAGTTTGGGACGGCTTTCGGATGAGTCCGGACTCGAAATGCACTCCGTACACCCGTGGCCCGCCGCGGGGGAGTCGACGGTGGAGGTCCCACATATACCAGGGTCGTGGTTTTCTGACGGGAAGGCTTCCGCCGATACTGCCGTTAGGGCGGTGCCGCACTCCGCTGCCGCCCCGAGTTCGGGCAGGGGCAGCGCCCTCCTGCCAGCGCAACACGCCATGACTGCTCCTGCACGTCCGCCACGGGGCCGGGGAGGGTTGGGGGCCACCCGGGTCCGCGGCGAAATATTAGACCAGTCGACGGGTGGCCAGGACTGCGATCGACTGTCTCTAACACACACATTCGCCCCGTTTCCCAAGAACGGCGATCAATGCCGGCCAGTCACTACCGGCCGTAGCCACCGGCCGCCCGGTTCGGACCCTGTTTCACGTGAAACAGGCGTGTACGTCGCAGCTGCCGAATTGCCCGGCCCACCTCCAGGCTCCCCATGTTTCACGTGAAACGGGTGTGCACGTCGCGAGAGTGCCGACTCCTTCCGCCCACCTCCGCCGCGCCGATGTTTCACGTGAAACACCCCTAGTCGCAATCCATAAATCGCAACTTGGTGCGAAATGATAGTGGACTCTTCGATAAGCCACTGCGGTTACCGACTCAGCGTGCCCATTTCCGCAGGAAAAGAGGTCGGTGGGACGCAAAGATGCGCTTGATGGTCTGCGCCTCCCTGCTGGAAAGGCCCGGCCCAACCTTGGCTGAGCGGCCCCAGGGACGTTGGCCTGCGCCCGTGAACGCCATCGTTCCTCGCCCTAACGCTCGCACCAGCACCGCCGGCTCCGACCCAAATTCCGCGCAACAGACCGGATTTCGCACGGTTCACCGGATCCGATCCCGTCCCAACATCTCCAGACCGCCTGGTTTCACGTGAAACATGTCGGCGGACCAGAAACAGTCTGCGGCGAAGCAGACCCGAGATTCCCGTCCGTAGCCACCGACGGGGGAACGCCCGCCAGCCTTCAGGCCTCTGTGACCCGCCGTGTGTGGGGACAGGCGAACGTGGGTGCCTTTGAAGCGGCGTGCAGTGCGCCCCGGAACCGGCGAGGGGACTTGCCTGTGCTCAGCCGCCGGAGCTTGGGGCAGAGTGTTCATGGGCGTTCTCGGCCGCCCGCTTACGACCATGGGCCTATGTTGTCTGATTTGAAAGCGAACCGATGATCAATTTCGGATCGCTGCGGCAGTCAGTCATCGAATGAACACGCCCGCCGCCGTTACGGCCGCCGCAGTTCCCGCACCCTGCGCGGCGTGGGACGCACGGAACCGGTCCTGCATTCCATAGGGCACCCGACCAAACACAGGGCCCGGCTCTGAGGCGATTCTGACGGTCAGGTCCGACACTTTGTCCAATTCATGGCTAGTCCCGACAATTGGACCGTCGCAGCCTCCGGTCCGCGTCCTACGCCCCTGTACGAGACGCTGCTCCGCTTCACCAGGGTTCCTGTCCAGGGTCACTCCGGCGGCGGTCAAGATCAATCGTGCAGTGCCTGTTCAGAGTTCGTGGGCTGATCGGTTCATCAATCACCATCACCGTTCAGCCCGCGACATGATCTTGTCCCCGCTGATCAATGCCCACTGTCTCCGCCCAGGCCCGGTTCGGTCTCAGGCTCCACTCAAGCTGCATTGGGCTTGCCCAAACTCCTGTGCCGTCAGCAGCTGGCCGCCCCATTTTGCTCTAGAGGGGACCGGATCGGGCCGGCTCTTGTGTCCCCGGGTAGGGTCCATTCGGCATTCGCGGGACAAGAAGATCGCACGCCTGCTCTCATGAAGTCTTGTTCTCATGAAGGTTGGTGTCTGTGCCCTGACAGCCGCGGCGCAGCAGGTTCGATTCCATGGCGGCAAGACCAAGGACACGCAGGTCCAGCCGCGAACCTGCCCCCGCCCCGGCAGGCGCCGCAACCGCCGCTGCCCGCTATGGATGTCCTTCGAGCCCTCGGCGTCTGTCCGCAATTCCCCACTCTCGTAGTGACCGGTGCAGGCCTTACGACCGTCAATCCACGAGCCATCACGACCGCCGACCTGGGTACCAGGCGGAGGTCGGCGGTGGCCGAAACCCAAGCATTTCCCGTCTGTCCAGCGGCTATATGATCCGGAGCTCACTCGATATCCACCAGTTTCTCCACAGAAGTTATTCACACCGTTATCCACAGGTGCTGAGAGATTATTCACATGCCCTTCCTGGTGAGCGGCCGAGCGCCGTCGCCCCTCCGGCACTGGTCCTCTGACCAGCCACCCGCCGTGCCGGGGATATGTCCTGGACCCCAATGAGGAACTCCGGCCCGCAATCAGGTCTTCGAGCGTATATCCCTGAAAAATTAACCGTAGAACGGCGATTTAGTACATCTTCGCGAATGTTTCGACCATCGTCGCTGCACCATAGTCATGTTTCACGTGAAACGGACAGTGGGCCTTTCAAAGGAGGTTCGGGGCAGTTGTCACGGCAGCAGCTCGTACAAGGATCTGGCGTCCCGAGCGGGCTGCCGTCAGTCACTAATCCACAAAGTTATCCACAGCAATATCCACCGCCCTATCCACCGCGCCATCGACCGGCCGCTGGCTAAAACTCGGGCCGGGAGCGGCCCCGCGAACCTCGCCTGGATGCAGCTTTGACCTGCGGTGAAGTACCCTCCGGACGTGTCATCCCACGGCGGCCGGGAGCTGCAAATCCAGGTGGGTCGAACCAAAACCCGTCGAACGCCAGGACCGCCGACGTGTCATTGCATCGCCCGCCGCGCCGGCCGAAGCCAGCTTGTTCCACAGCGCAAGGCGGACTTCAAGAAGACCAGGGGAGCGGAGTCACTGTCCCAAGGAACTCTCCCGTCCCACGTCCAGGTGATCGTTTTGCCGGGCCAAGATGCGACGACGGCACCCGCTGAATCGATGGGCTTTGCCGGGCAGCTCACTTGCTCTGAGCTCGGAGACCTTGGCGGCCCTCACGCCCTCGCTGGGTCTGTCCGGTCGATCATCTTTCCACTCCGGTCCTCGCGGACCCGCCGGGTCCGTTGGCCGATGCAGACACGAAGAGGCTCGTCGACCGTGTGTTTGTCATGCGTTGTTTGCATTGAGACGGCCCTGGACGTGTCCCGACTAAAGCATTTCCTGTCGACCCGGGGATTTGGATGAGGGAGGCACCGGACTGCAAAAGCGGTCGGGTCGGTCGAGCCCGCACAATTGACACGCGCATGCACGCGTCCCGAACCCAATCAGATTGGTCCGGATGCAGACCTTCCTTCTTTGCGGTTTGAATCCCTCGGGTTGCCGCACCAACTTACGGGTCCGGTGCGATCAGCGGATTGGATCCTGCAGGCAACTGCGCCCTGGTGCCCGGGGCGACGAACCTGGCCGCCCGAAACACACTGGTCCGGGGGAGCGGACCCGGCGCGGGTAGCCGTGTAGTTGGAACATGCAGCAGCTCGGCTCCTTCCCTATGATGGCGGCTGGATGCCCACACAAGAGCCATCCCGACAGTTCCAGCCAGGCCGTATCCACAGGAAGGCGTGGTCGGCGTCTGGGATCAGTCGGCACGACCCCGGCCCTACTTCACATGGCCTCCGCTTCCCTTCTCGCGGGTGCGTCGCGCGGCCTGAGCTCCTGCCGGAAGACTCCTTCCAACACTCTGCAGCAGGATCAGCCGGTGTGCAGCAGTACAGGATCTGCACTGCACTCTCATCAAGCGGGTACTGGCAAGCCGGCAGGTGCGTCAGCAGCGGCGCGGTGTGGGGGCCCGCGAGGCGTCCGGTGTGCTGTTCCGGATGAGGGGAGCCGTGTCCGGAGTGCCGGAATAGACCCCCAGAGTGCCATCTCGGCTATTGGATAAGGCGTCGGGCTCACCGGAGGAAGCTGAAAAATGCGGCAGGAACAGCACGCCCGCCGGGGCCCCAAGGAGATCAGGCATGCCTGGCACGCCGGCATGCCCCATGGCGCATGGTTACAGCTGGATGCGGCGATGGGACTGCAGCAGAACGTTGGCGGTCATGGCACCCGGCTACCTGGGTGGGGAGGATGCGTGTCAGGGCCCCGGTTCCCTTTGCCCGGGTCCCGGCAAACTGACAGGCACAATCATGTACCGAATGCGGAATCGGGGACGTGGGTGCAAGCCGGCGAAGGGGTGAGCGGCAAGTTAGCGGGGGAGTCGAAGGACGCAGACATCCGCAAAGCGAGGCAGTTCCGGTCAGCTTTCGCGATCAGACTCCCACAAGAGGTCTTCAACAATGCGATCGAGACTACATGCTTCCTGTGGCGCCGACGCCAGATCACCGTCCGCATCACGGCCCGCGTCCGTTCCCGCGCCAAGGTCGGCGTCCAGGTCTGCGCCGTCGACTTTG
The DNA here is from genome assembly GCF_056399305.1 of Arthrobacter sp. 01N444. Classification (NCBI taxonomy): domain Bacteria; kingdom Bacillati; phylum Actinomycetota; class Actinomycetes; order Micrococcales; family Micrococcaceae; genus Arthrobacter; species Arthrobacter sp. 01N444. The sequence goes on along the minus strand of NZ_JBFTRB010000001.1, from coordinate 404,176 downwards.
TCCCGATCTTCGTCCACGCCCACATCGAGACCTCTGTTGAGGTTCGCTTTTCGAGGCGCGTGTCCGGCGCCAATTTCTACCGTAACCACCGGAACGTTCCTACAAAGCCATGGCCCGAACCCGACGAAGCAGCAAGCAGACCAACCTGCCGGCCCGCGCGCGAACCCACGGTTCAACCCACTTCAATTTTCGTTCACGGAAGCTGCCCCCACGACCCGTGATCGTAAGCAGCGAGAGAGTGCCGCCGGCCTCCGCCAGGACCGGACAGTGCCGTATTAGAGCATCCCGAGGCGTGCAAGGCTTCAGATGCCCTGCAGCCTGCTTAGCCTTCGTTCAGCCAACCACGCGCGGGCATACAACGCAGTAGCGGCGCCATATGACGCTTTCAGGGGCGCCCAGGAGCAGGTGATCCCGCAGAGACTGGGAACGGTACAACAGTCGCTCCGAGGTTCGTCTGTGGCTGCGGCGAGCTTGCTCCGCCGCCAAGCAGCAGCCGCGCCGTAGTGAGCCGCTTCTCCTGCTTCGCACCGGCATGGACCAATGTGGTCGCATGGCGCACCCGCGGCCGGCCCGGCCGACAGGCAAAGGTGGGCCATAGCTGTGGGTCGATTCCTTGCAAGGGGAAGCCGAACCATCATGACGCAGACGGTGGACCCTTGGTCAAACGACTGGTCGGCACCCCAGTCCACCGGCATTGCGCTGACCACCTACGGCGCAATGGCCGAGCCGGATCGCCAATCCGCAGGCGGACTCGCATGGGCAGGGATGTGGTCCGGCTGCCGGATTGACGACTGCGCAGCGGTCTCCAACCGCTGGCCGGATTCATCTGCCCTTTTGTCTCCTCACATAGGTGCCCAGCCTGCCTGGCGTTCGATGGGGCAAGGCGCAGATTCGCGGCCCCGTTTCACGTGAAACATTGACGGACCACTCCAGCCCAGATGGTCAGTGAGCTCTGGAAGGCGGCGAAGATGGCTGTTGCTGACTAGCGCGATCGCAGCGGCACCGGCAGAGAGGGGGCCCTTCCGCAACAACGAGAACTGTGCAGCTGCCATTTATGCTCGGTGTGGCCGTTCCATGCGATCAGAAGCTCCACCCACGGAACGCAACAGAGTGGACGGTACGGCCACCGGAAACGCATCGGACTCCACGCTCAGGAAGCTCCGCCCCAGTCAGGGACACCCGCCTGCCCAGCACCAGCCCGTCGTTCCGCACGTGTCCCTCGGACTCGCCCAAGCAGGGCCGACGATGCTGACGATTTCCACAGAAAGACCACGGCACTGCGTCGGCCCCCACCCACGGCCGCAACCCGCGAGAGCCCGGGCCATGACGGAAGCGAGAGAGCCGCCGGAACTAGTCGGCGCCACCGGTGCCGCCCCGTTACCTTTTTCGTAGCCCGTTCCTGTTGCAGGATGAGGGTGTGCTGGCCTGCCGACCCCGGCATGATTGCCGCCCCCAGTCGTCAATGATCCGGGGGGTGTTGTCACCGGGGTCCGGTAGGTGCCGGAGAGACCTCTAATAGAGGCAGGACAGTTTGGGATCGTCGTGCGTAACGTGGATGCGGGCTCTGACACCGCGGACAGTCCAGCACAGGTATCAGCTGCTGTGACGGGGAGGTACAGGTGATCGGAAACCACGAAAGCATTGATGTCTTCATCGGCCTGGACGTCGGCAAGGGCGAGCACCACGCCGTTGCAGTGGACCGGACGGGGATGAAGCTCTTCGACAAGGCTTTGCCCAACGACGAGGCCCGGCTGCGCGAAATACTGACTTCTCTGGGCAAACACGGCCGCATTCTGCTGGTCGTTGACCAGCCCGCGACGATCGGTGCACTCCCCGTCGCGGTTGCCCAGGCCGCCCGTGTCACCGTCGGATACCTGCCCGGGCTGGCGATGCGCCGGATCGCGGACCTGCACCCGGGCGAAGCGAAAACCGACGCCCGGGACGCGTTCATCATCGCCGAAGCGGCCCGGACCATGCCCCACACACTGCGCTCCATCCAGATCGCCGATGAACAGCTCGCCGAACTGACCATGCTCTGCGGCTTCGACGACGACTTGGCAAAACAGGCCACGCAACATCGAACAGGATCCGAGGCCTGCTGACCCAGATCCACCCCTGCCCTGGAGCGTGTCCTTGGCCCGCGCCTGGACCACCCGGCAGTGTTGGACCTGCTGCGGGCCTGGCCAACCCCAGAAGCCTTGCGCCATGCAGGTCGGCGCAGGATCGGAAACCGGCTAAAAAAGCGTGCACCCCGGATGGGCGAACGCCTTGCCGGCGAAATCATCGACGCACTCGGCCAGCAAACAGTCACTGTCGTGGGGACGAACGCGGCCACGATCGTGCTGCCCCAACTGGCCCGGATGCTCGCCGACATCCGCGAGTCCCGGGACACCGTCTTCACCCGGGTCGAGGCCATCGCCCTCGCCCGCCGTCGTTGCGACACCCTCTACGCCATGTTGCGCGACGGCACTCTCTACGAACCACGGCTAAACCCCAGCGGCTTGACGAAAACCATAGAGGCACCCCCCGCAACTCTCCGGCAGTGGGCGAACACGGCAGCGCCGAACTCGGCACCACCGAATTCGCCGGCACCGGCAGCATCGGTAGAGACAAAGAAGGGAGGGTCTGTTTCACGTGAAACAGACCCTCCCGGAGGACTCAGCGAGTCGCGACCTAGCTGGGAGCTCCCGGCGTGAGGACGTCCATGATGCGGTTCAGGTCCTCGACGCTGGCGAACTCAATGCTGACACGCCCCTTGCGGGCACCAAGCGAAATCTTGACATTAGTATCAAGGCGGTCAGACAGCGACGACGCCAGGTAATCCAGTCGTTCGTGGCGGGCTCCGGCCCGCGGGATGTTGTTCTTGGCCGGCGAGGCGGGGCTCTGATACAGGGTCACAGCTTCTTCGGTCGCCCGGACCGACATGCCTTCTGAAACAATCTTCTGCGCCAGGCGTTCCATGGCCGCGGCGTCAGGAAGTGCTAGGAGTGCGCGGGCGTGCCCTGCGGAGATGACATTTGCCGCAACCCGGCGCTGCACCAGCGGGGGCAGCTTCAGCAGGCGCAGGGTGTTGGAAACCTGGGGCCGCGAACGTCCGATCCGGTCCGCCAGCTGCTCGTGTGTGGTGCCGAAGTCCTCGAGTAGCTGCTGGTAGGCCGCCGCCTCTTCGAGCGGATTCAGCTGGCTGCGATGCAGGTTCTCCAGCAGCGCGTCGCGAAGGAGGTCGTCATCGGTGGTGTCACGGACAATCGCGGGGATAGTTTCCAGGCCTGCGGCCTGTACTGCACGCCACCGTCGCTCACCCATGACGAGCTCATAGGGTTCGCCACCCTCTTCGGTTGAGGTACGGACCACAATTGGCTGGAGGACGCCAATTTCCCGCACAGAGTGCACCAGCTCCGCCATGTCATCCTCATCGAAGACCGAGCGGGGCTGCTTGCGGTTGGGATGGATGTCCGTGACCGGGATTTCGGCAAATCTGACGCCGGGCACCTCTACGAGGTCAACAGTTCCCTCGTCACCGTGCTCGGGCGTGGAGTCAAACGTCAGCTGTTCGCCGGCGTCGGATGCGGCCGCCTTGGCAGCAGCGGTCGCCGGCTTGGAGGCAGCCGACTTTCGGGCGGGGGTTTTCTTGGTCACGGCGGCGCCAGCTGCGTCGGCTTTGTCGGCAGCAACGTCGGCTCCGGCAACAGCGCTGGTTGCTTCAGTGGTGTCAACCGTGAGATCAGCGGAATCGTCGGCCTTGACAGGTGTGGACTCCGGCTCCTTGGCCAGCGCGGCCTTGGTGTCCGCGAGCGTCTCGGCGTCGGAGGTCTTTTTTCGGGCTTCAGGGAAGAAGAGGTCCACGGGCCGGGATGGGGCAGCACCGCTTCCGGAGGCGTTAGCCGCGGCGGAACTTGGAATGAGTGCGCCAAGTCCACGGCCGAGGCCGCGTCGCTTATCGCTCATGGATAAATCCCTCCAGTGGAAGAGCCGGGATTCACCTGGCTCTGGTTAGTGCAATTCTTGAAAGATTCTAACGTTCCGCGATTTCCGCGGCGGCTTCCAGGTAGGACAGGGCACCGCTGGAAGAAGGATCATACGTCATGACAGTTTGCTGGTAGCTCGGCGCCTCGGAAATACGGACCGACCTCGGCACCACAGCGCCGAGCACCTGCTTCGGGAAGTGTTCCCGGACCTCGGCTGCCACCTGGGCGGCGAGGTTGGTGCGGCCGTCATACATGGTCAGCAGAATAGTGGAAACAACCAGATCAGCGTTCAGGTGCTTCTGGATCATCTCGATGTTCTTCAGGAGCTGGCTGAGGCCTTCGAGGGCGTAGTACTCGCACTGGATCGGGATGAGGACTTCGCCGGCCGCACAGAACGCATTGACCGTCAGGAGCCCGAGGCTCGGCGGGCAGTCGATGAAGATGTAGTCCAGCCGCTCCTCGCCATTCTTGGCGCGCTCCTTGGAGTACACATCGATTGCGCGGCGCAGCCGCTGCTCGCGGGCCACCAGGCTGACGAGTTCAATTTCGGCACCGGCAAGGTGGATGGTGGCGGGCGCACAGATCAGGTTGTCGATGTCGGGGCACGGGGCCACGACGTCCTTCAGCGGGACATCATTGATCAGCACATCGTAGATGCTGTCGACATCGGCGTGGTGCTCGATTCCCAGGGCGGTGGAGGCGTTGCCCTGCGGATCGATGTCGATGACGAGCACGTTCAGGCCAGCGGCCGCCAGCGCGGCGGCGATGTTCACGGTCGTCGTGGTCTTGCCGACGCCGCCCTTCTGGTTGGAAACGGTGAAGATCCGGGTTTTCTCCGGTTTGGGGAGCTGCCGGCCGAGCAACCGCTCGCGGCGCTTGTTTTCGTGCGCGAGTTCGCGGGCGATGGGACTGGAATCGTCGATGGAATCCAGCACGTTCCCCGTGTGCGGAAGGGATGTTTCACGTGAAACACCGGCCATCCCGGTCGTCTTCGCAACCGAAGGCGTGTGATTTCCGGAGTAGTCAAAAGCCACTGCAGGAGCCGTAAACGCCCGTGCGGACCCCAGGGACACAAACGGCGGGATCCGTTGTGTGGAGGCTTCGCTACTGCTCACTATGACACGCTCACTCTCATTCGGCTCTTACTGCCGGTTACTAGCCTAACCTCTTCCCCTCAGACTCCCCGGGCACCGGGGCCGGTGCTAGGTAATCTTTTGAGGCTTGTTCACTACGATTCGCACAACGGTGGTGGGTTCCTCAAGCAGGTCTTCACCCACCACCACCACGGACGTCTGAATGCCGCCCAGTTTGCGGATAACCTTGGCGGCCTTTTCGATTTCCTCGCCGGCGCTGCGTCCCTTGATGGCGACGACTTCTCCCTTGCCGGCCAGGAGCGGAATGGTCAGCCCGGCGAGATTGGACAGCGCGGATACGGCGCGGGCAGTCACGACGTCGGCGTTCACGAGTCCCACTGCGAGTTCGGCGCGGGTGCGCATGATCGTGACGTTCTCGAGGCCAAGATCATCCACCACCTCCTGGAGCCAGATGACGCGGCGCTCCAGTGGTTCGATCAGCGTCAGTTCCAGATCCGGCCGCGCAATGGCCAGGCACAGGCCCGGCAGGCCGGCGCCGCTGCCGACGTCGGCGACATGGCTTCCGTGGGCAATCTGGCTCTCAATGACGGCGCAGTTAAGCACGTGCCGGCTCCAAAGCCGCGGCACCTCACGGGGCCCGATCAGGCCCCGCTCGGTCCCGGACGTCGCCAGGTGCTCGACGTAGCGTTTCGCCAGTTCCAGGCGGTCGCCGAAGATGGACTCTGCTGCCTTGAGTTCCGGGGCCGTAATTTCAACCATCAAGCTAGTCAACGGTTCAGTCTGCGGAGACAACGATGTGCCGGTCGGCGCCTTCGCCTTCGGACTCGCTCACGAGTCCCAAATCAGCGACGGCGTCATGCACGATCTTGCGTTCGTAGGCGCTCATCGGAGCCAGGGCAACTGCCTCACCGGAATCCTTCACAGCGGCGACGGCGTCTTCAGCGATCTTCTGCAGGTCGCCGGCGCGCTCGGCACGGTAGCCGTTGATATCCAGCACCAGGCGGGAGCGGTTCTCCGTCGCGGAGAGGACCGCGAGCCGCGTGAGCTCCTGGAGGGCCTCAAGGACTTCGCCGTCACGGCCCACCAGGCTGTCCAGCCCGGCGGCTTCCTCTTCGGCGACGATCGAGATGTAGGTGCGGCCGTTGCGGACCTCGATGTCGATGTCGCCATCAATGTCCGCGATATCCAGCAGTTCCTCGAGGTAGTCCGCAGCGACGTCGCCTTCTTCTTCGAGGCGGCTGGCGGAAACACTCTTGCCGGTGCCGGTCTCCGCACCCTGTGACGAGTCGTCGGCCGCGCTCTGGGCGTCGTCCCGGTCGTCGTCAAACTCGGCGGAAATAGCGTGTTCGGTGCTCTCGGCGGACATTACTTCCTCTTCCTGTTCTTGCGTTGCGGCTGGACGCGCTGGGTCTTGGCTTCGACGGCGGCCGCGGCGGAGGCTTCGGCCTCGGCGTCGGCGTCGACCTTCTTGCCGCCCAAAAGGGGCAGGGCGGGCAGGCCCTTGGCTGCCCGGCGCTCGGCGAGAGCCTTGGCCGCCGGCGATCCCGGCGTAGGCATCCGGCGGATCACGAAGAACTGCTGTCCCATGGTCCACAGGTTGGTGGTGGTCCAGTAGATCAGGACGCCGATGGGGAAGTTAATACCGCCCACACCGAAGACGACCGGCAGGATGTAGAGCATCATTTTCTGCTGGCGCATGAACGGGCTGGCCAGGGCCTCTTCGGACATGTTCTTGGCCATGATCTGCTTCTGCGTGATGAACTGCGAGGCCGTCATGGCCAGGATCATCACGATGGAGAGGATCCACACCGACATCTGGTTCCCGCCGCCGCCGTGGAGCAGGGAGGCGGAGAGCGGGGCACCGAAGATGGTGGATTCGTCGAACTGCTTGACCTGTTCCGGGCTCATGGCGCCGATGCCCTGGCCGCCCGCCTTAGCCGAACTGATGCCGGAGAGCACCTGGAAGAGCGCAAAGAAGAAGGGCATCTGGATCAGCATGGGCAGGCAGGCGGAGAACGGGTTGGTGCCGTGCTTCTTGTACAGCGCCATCTGTTCCTGCGCCATGGCCTGGCGGGAGAGCTGGTCCGTCTTGCCCTTGTACTTGTCCTGCATTTTCTTCAGGTCCGGCTGCAGGAGCTGCATCCCGCGCTGGGCCTTGATCTGCTTGACGAAGACGGGAATCAGGGCGGCGCGGATGACCAGCACCAGCCCGATGATGGCCAGGGTCCAGGTCCAGCCGCTGGCCGCCGGCATGCCAATGGCGCTGAGTCCGTCATGGAAGCCGACCATGATGGCTGAGACCAGCCATTTGAACGGGGCCAAGATTGTTCCAAAGATGTCCATACGATTCCCTATTCGTCAGGCCGCAGTGCGGCCTTCTCCATCAGGCTGAGCAGCCAGGTAGATATCCGGATTGTTCAGCACAACAATTGTGGGGGTGCGGCCCGCGGGCCATTCCCGATGCCCGGCGGGGACATGGTCCACACCACCGGCATTCCATGGATGGCAGCGCAACAGGCGCCTCGCAGCGAGCCAGCTTCCTTTCACCGCGCCGTGGACGGTGATCGCTTCAAGGGCATAGGCCGAACAGCTGGGGAAAAAACGGCAAACCTGGCCGTACAGCGGTGAGATCACCTTGCGGTACGCCAGGAGCAACAGGATGAGGACATTGCGGGGCAAGTTCCAGACTGCCCGGGCCAACCATGCTGCTGCGGATCTTGCAGGAGGGACGACGGCGGCAGTTGAGTTACGCACGCGGGGTCCCTTCCTGTGTCGTCTCGTTAGAACCTGGTGAAGCAGCCTGCGAAAGGCGGTTGCCCAGCCTTTTCATGGTCGTCTCCAAAGCGGCGTCATAGTCGGCGAGCAGCTGGTCCCAGCTGGCTCCCGCTGCGGCGGGCAGGGCCCGGACCACAATGGCGAACCCGCTGCCGTATTTCTGCAACGACAATGCACCGGCTTCTCTCAGTCTCCTCTTAACGAGGTTCCTGACAACAGCGTTCCCGACACTCTTGGAAACGATGAATCCGATCCGGCTTGGTTCATCGGCAGCGAGAGCTGCCGCATATAACACTACGTTCCGGCGTCCATTGCGGACACCGGAACGTACAGTTGTTGAAAAATCGGTTGATGTCCGCAGACGGTTCCTGGTGGCTAGCACCGTTCAACTCGCACAGGGATATGGACCGACGAGTCAGTTATTTAGGCCGACAGTTCGGTGCGGCCCTTGCCACGACGGGCTGCCAGGATGGCACGGCCGGCACGGGTACGCATACGAAGGCGGAAGCCGTGCTTCTTGGCTCGACGGCGGTTATTCGGCTGAAAAGTCCGCTTGCTCACGTTAGTTACTCCAGTGGATCAAAGGTGCGCCCACCCGATCAAGGGGAAGAACTGGCCGACGCTAAGTTTTGGTATGTGCCGCTTCCCTCGTATCTCACACGACGCGGGGCGTCAGGAAAGATGCAGATGAGGCGAAAAGCGTACACATGGGACTTCACAACGTTAGGGCTTGCCAACCTCCCGAGTCAAACCGGCGACCGCTCCGCAAGCTATCCCCACCTGTGGCTAACTGCTCGCGCAGCCTGTGGATGAAGTGCGTCACGCGCCCCATTTCAGAACCACAACGGTGTAATTATCCACAGGACTGAACCCAGCTATCTTCTGGCGTTTTCATCCCCTACAGTGTCTCAGTAACCCCTTATCCACGGACTGTGCATAACCCTGTGGATTGAGCCGGCCGGTGGACAGCTCCGGACCGCGTGGATGCACGTAATGCAGGCCAGCAAGTTTGAGGAACTGATTGATGACAGTAGACGAAGCCAACCAAGCCAACACTGTCGGAAGTTCCTGGCGGCGGGTAGTGAGCCTCCTGGAGAACGACCACCGTGTCTCTCCCCGGCAGCGCGGCTTCGTCATCCTCGCCCAGGCGCAGGGGCTCATCGGTTCCACCCTGCTGGTGGCAGTTCCGAATGAGCTCACCCGCGAAGTGCTGCAGACCCAGGTCAAGGAAGCCCTCGACGACGCGCTCCGCAGCGTGTTTTCCGACGAAATCCGCTGCGCGATCGACGTCGACACGGATCTGGTGCCGCTGCACACAGAACCCGAACCCGCCGTCGAACTTTCCCTGGCCGCCGACCCGACCGTGGAGTTGAAGCCGCAGCCGATGCTGCCGAGCACCTCGCACGAATTCGGCCGGCTGAACCCGAAGTACGTCTTCGACACCTTCGTTATCGGTTCCTCCAACCGGTTCGCCCACGCAGCCGCCGTGGCAGTAGCCGAGGCGCCGGCGAAGGCCTACAACCCGCTGTTCATCTACGGGGACTCCGGACTCGGCAAGACCCACCTGCTTCACGCGATCGGCCACTATGCGCGCCGGCTCTACAGCGGGATCCGGGTCCGCTACGTCAATTCCGAGGAATTCACCAACGACTTCATCAACTCCATCCGCGACGATGAAGGCACCAGCTTCAAGACCACGTACCGCAACGTGGATGTGCTGCTGATCGACGACATCCAGTTCCTGGCCGGCAAGGACCGGACGCTGGAGGAGTTCTTCCACACGTTCAACGCCCTGCACAACAACAACAAGCAGGTGGTCATCACCTCGGACCAGCCGCCGAAACTGCTCGCCGGCTTCGAGGACCGGATGAAGTCGCGCTTCGAATGGGGCCTGCTGACCGACATCCAGCCGCCCGAACTGGAGACCCGCATCGCGATCCTCCGGAAGAAGGCCCTCAGCGAGGGCCTTTCCGCGCCGGACGATGCGCTCGAATACATCGCCTCCAAGATTTCCAGCAACATCCGCGAACTTGAGGGAGCCCTCATCCGCGTCACGGCGTTCGCCAGCCTGAACCGGCAGCCGGTGGATGTGGCCCTGGCCGAGATGGTGCTCAAGGACCTGATCACCGACGACGGTGCCCAGGAAATCACCTCGGCGCAGATCCTCACCCAGACAGCCGACTACTTCAAGCTCAGCATGGAAGAACTCTGCAGCAAGTCGCGCACCCGCACGCTGGTGACCGCCCGGCAGATCGCGATGTACCTGTGCCGGGAGCTGACGGACATGTCCCTGCCCAAGATCGGACAGGAGCTGGGCGGCCGCGACCACACCACCGTTATCCACGCCGACCGCAAGATCCGCGAACTCATGGCCGAGCGCCGGGTCATCTACAACCAGGTGACCGAGCTGACCAACCGGATCAAGCAGCAGCAGCGCAATTCCTGAGCCATCGGCCGGCGCACTCATACCTTATTAACAGGGCCCTGTGGACAACCCTGTGGATACTTAAGGGGACAACCGCAGTTAATGGGCTTAAAACCCTTAAGGCACCTGTGGATTGGCCAGTCGGCCAAAAATCTTGTCCCCATCCACACCCTGTTTAAAACCTGCTCCGCCCACAGTCCATGAACAGGGCTTAACCGCGGATTCGCACGGCAGGATCGAGTTATCCACAGTTTCCACAGCAGTTATTAACACTACTAATCCCAAGAAAATGAAATTCCCTCAAACAACAATCTCCTTCCCACCTCCGAGCAGCTCCCAGGCCCGTTCCGGACCGGCGCAGGAGACCGGCCCCGCGAACAACACCGATGTAACCCGGGGATGGGAGAAACGCTCACCTTGGGGCTAAGCTGTCTGCAGTGCGTCCGTCCCGGACATCTTTTGTGGTTCCTACCGGGCCATGGGGCCCGGGTGGGCGGACGATTCCCTTGTTGACGGAATTCGGCGTCCCTGCCGAGGTCCGCCGCAGCTCGAGCAGTTTCAGCGATTTTCAGCACTAACAGCAGCAATGAAAGGCGGCACCCTTCCGTGAAGTTCAGAGTCGAACGGGACGTCCTGGCAGAAGCCGTGACATGGACCGCCCGGTCGTTGTCTCCGCGGCCGCCCGTTCCCGTACTTTCGGGCCTGCTCCTGAAAGCTGAAGCCGGTACCGTCAGCCTGTCGAGCTTCGACTACGAGACCTCCGCGAGGCTCGAAATCCCCGCTGACATCAGCGCCGAGGGCACTATCCTGGTATCGGGCCGCCTGCTCGCGGACATCTGCCGCAGCCTGCCGTCCGCCCCCGTCGAGGTCGAAACCGACGGCAACAAAGTGACGCTCACCTGCCGCCGAAGCAGCTTCCACCTGGCCACGATGCCCGAGGCTGAATACCCGCCGCTGCCGGCCCTGCCGACGATCAGCGGCACCGTGCCCGGCGATTCGTTCGCCCAAGCCGTATCCCAGGTGATCATCGCGGCCAGCAAGGACGACACCCTGCCGATCCTGACCGGCGTGCGGATGGAAATCGAGGACGACCTCATCACCCTCCTGGCCACCGACCGCTACCGCCTGGCCATGCGGGAAGTCCCCTGGAAGCCTGCGACGCCGGGCATCTCCACGAGCGCCCTGGTCAAGGCCAAGACCCTCAACGAAGTGGCGAAGACCCTGGGCAGCAGCGGCGACATCAACATCGCCCTCGCCGACGACGACAGCCGGCTGATCGGCTTCGAGAGCGGCGGCAGGACCACCACTTCACTCCTGGTCGACGGCGACTACCCGAAGATCCGTTCGCTCTTCCCGGATTCGACCCCCATCCACGCCACCGTGCAGACCCAGGAACTGGTCGAAGCCGTGCGCCGCGTCTCGCTCGTGGCCGAACGCAACACGCCTGTCCGGCTCGCGTTCACCCAGGGCCAGCTGCACCTGGACGCCGGCACCGGCGAGGACGCCCAGGCCTCCGAAGAGCTCGAAGCCCAGCTGTCCGGTGAAGACATCACCGTGGCCTTCAACCCGCACTACCTGATCGAGGGCCTCAGCGTCATCGAAACCAAGTTTGTGCGGTTCTCCTTCACCACCGCACCCAAGCCGGCCATGATCACTGCCCAGCAGGACGCCGAGGGCGAGGACCAGGGCGACTACCGCTACCTCGTCATGCCCGTCCGGCTGCCCAACTAGCCCGTCATTGCCGTGCCCCGGACCTCCGGAGCACGGCACCTGCGGGCCATCACGGCCGTCTCCAACGAAGCACCCCAGCGCAGAAAAGAGTTCATCCCCGTGCACATCGGACTAATCGGCCTTGGAAAAATGGGCTTCAACATGCGTGAACGGCTGCGCAACGGCGGGATCGAGGTCACCGGGTTTGACCGCAACCCCGACGTTGCCGACGTCGCCACCCTGGACGAACTCATCTCCGCCGTCCCGGCGCCGCGCCTGATCTGGGTCATGGTCCCCTCGGGCGAGATTACCGACGCCGTGATCACCGAACTGGGCACCAAGCTCGACGCCGGTGACCTCGTGATCGACGGCGGCAACTCCCGCTTCACGGAAGACCAGAAGCACGGTGCCGCGCTGGCCGAAAAGGGAATCCGCTTTGCGGACTGCGGCGTGTCCGGCGGGGTCTGGGGCCTCCAGAACGGTTACGGCCTGATGGCGGGCGGCGATGCCGCGGACATCGAACGGGCACTCCCCGTCTTCGATGCGCTCCGTCCCGCAGGTGAGCGGGCCGACAGCTTTGTGCACGTCGGCGGCGTCGGCGCCGGCCACTACGCCAAAATGGTCCACAACGGAATCGAATATGGCCTGATGCAGGCTTACGCCGAGGGGTACGAGCTCCTGGCCGCCAAGGAGATCGTCGCCGATCTTCCCGGGACATTCCGGGCCTGGCAGAAGGGGACGGTTGTCCGCTCCTGGCTCCTGGACCTCATGGTCAAGGCCCTTGACGAGGATCCCGGACTGGAATCGATCTCCGACTACGTCGAGGATTCGGGCGAAGGCCGCTGGACCGTCGAGGAGGCCATTGCCAACGCGGTGCCGGCCCCGGCGATCACGGCTGCGCTGTTCGCCAGGTTCTCCTCCCGCGAGGACAATTCGCCGGCCATGAAGATGGTGTCCGCGCTGCGCCACCAGTTCGGCGGCCACGCGACGCGGCCGGCCAAATAATCCTGCCCGGCCACTTGATCCTGCCTGTGAAGTCCTGAATCCCGCGTGTACCTAGAAAAGCTCTCGCTCACCGATTTCCGCAGCTACGCCCAGGTCGATCTCAGCCTTGAGCCCGGAGTCACCGTGCTGGTGGGTTCCAACGGCATCGGCAAGACCAATCTGATGGAAGCGATCGGGTATCTGGCCACGCTCAACTCGCACCGGGTCAGCACGGACGCGCCGCTGTTGCGGTTCGGTGCCGAGCGGGCCATGATCCGGGCCAAGCTGGTCCGTGGCGAGCAGTCCACCGTGCTGGAGCTGGAAATCAACGCGGGCCGGGCCAACCGCGGCCGAATCAACCGGAGCAATCCGGTCCGTGCCAGGGACCTGCTCGGGATCTGCCAGACGGTGCTCTTCGCGCCGGAGGACCTGGCGCTGGTCAAGGGCGATCCGTCCAGCCGCCGCCGGTTTCTGGACGAGCTCCTGGTCAGCCTCATGCCGCGCCACGCCGCGACCAGGAGCGACTATGACCGGGTCCTGAAGCAGCGCAACGCGCTGCTCAAGTCGGCCCGCGCCGGAAAATTCAGCACCGGCCACGAGGCAACGCTCGATGTCTGGGACCAGCACATGGCCCGGGCCGGGGCTGAGCTGCTGCACGCGCGCCTGGAGCTGGTGGACCGGCTGCAACCGCACCTGAAAAACGCCTACGCGCAGCTGACCGACGGCTCCAAGGAGGCCTCTGCGGTGTACCGTTCCTCGCTGCAGGACAGCCTGGACGACGACGGCGCCACCTCAGGACCAGCGGATTCCAGGCCTGCGGACGGAACCGCAGCCGATGAGGCCGCGCCGGCGGAAGACCTGCGCCTGCTCTCCGTCGAGCAGCTCACCGACCGCTACATCCAGGCCTTCGCCGCAGCCCGGCGCAAGGAACTGGAACGGGGAATTTCGCTGGTCGGGCCACACCGCGACGAACTTGAGCTCGTGCTTGGATCGGCGCCGGCCAAGGGCTACGCCTCCCACGGGGAAACCTGGTCCATGTGCCTGTCCCTGCGCCTGGCCTCCTACTACGTCATGCTCGACGATGCCCGCACGGGCGGCTCGCCCCCGATCCTGATTCTGGACGATGTCTTTGCCGAACTCGACGTCCAGCGGCGGCGTAAACTGGCGGCAATAGTATCCGGCGCCGAGCAAGTGCTGGTCACTGCCGCCGTCGAGGACGATATCCCGGCAGAGCTGACCGGACGGCGGGTGAAGGTCATCCCGGGAGGAATCGATGAGCAGGAAAATCGATGAATAAGGATACCGACGGCGGCCTGCAGCCCGGCCGTGACCCCGACGATATCGATGCCGCGCAGGCCGCATTGAACCGGATGCGCGACGCCGCCGCGGCCCGGGGCGAAATCCGCCGAAAGGCGCCGCCGCGGCCCGGCAGTACCCAAAAGCCTGCCCGCAGCGCTGGAACCCGCGGGTTCTCCCAATTCCACGGTACCGGCAGGGATCCGTTGGGCCTCGGAAAAGTCGTGGGACGCCTCGTGGCCGAACGCGGCTGGAGCTCGCCGGTGGCCGTCGGGTCCGTCATGGCGCAGTGGGCCGTGCTGGTGGGCCCGGAGATCTCGGCGCACTGCACTCCCGAGAGTTTTACCGACACCACCTTGCATGTGCGGACCGATTCCACGGCTTGGGCAACCCAGCTGCGGCTGCTCAGCAGCAGCCTGCTGGAAAAATTTCGGACCGAGCTTGGCGATGGCGTCGTCACCAGCATCCAGGTGCTCGGACCCGCCGCCCCGAGCTGGCGCAAGGGCCTCCGGACGGTCAACGGCCGGGGTCCCCGCGACACGTACGGATAGCCCCGGCCCAATGGCGGGCACCGGATCTGAAGCACTTCTTGCAAAAACCCTTGAAAAATCCGCAAGCGGCGTGTAGGGCGCTTGAACCTCCCGGAGTCGTATAGGAACCCTAGGGCTGGACCCCGAAAGCCTTGCAGGGGGAGCCAGCGCCCTCCCAGCGGCACTTTCCCGCCCGTTTGGCGCCCTGGAATGCAAGTTTGGCCCCTATAACACGATAGAATCGGTGTAGATAACTGGGCGCCGGTGAAGCGTTGACTGAGTCCGTTTCCGACGCAATTTCAGCGTGCGGCGGACGGGATCCCCAAGTCAGCGGAAACACCCGGCGTCGTCAGTGACGTGCCTGTTGGCAGGAGCCTTTTCCACGGAAGGGGCAACCGCCGGCCTTCAACGAACATAGAGGAGTCGAAAGCGCCTGTGGCTAACGACAATGCAGAGATCCCGGCAGTGGAAGACGTAGCGGAAGCGGTGGAACAAGAGGCTGCGGTGGCGGCGCCGTCGGGGACCGCGACATCGCGCGAATACGGCGCCAGCGACATCACCGTACTTGAAGGCCTGGAAGCTGTCCGGAAACGTCCCGGCATGTACATCGGCTCCACCGGCCCCCGCGGCCTGCACCACCTGGTCTATGAAGTGGTGGACAACTCGGTGGACGAGGCCCTGGCCGGCTACTGCACGCACATCGAAATCGTGCTGCAGGCCGACGGCGGGGTCAAGGTGGTCGACAACGGCCGCGGCATCCCCGTGGACATGCACCCCACCGAGCACAAGCCCACCGTGGAAGTCGTCATGACGATCCTGCACGCCGGCGGCAAGTTCGGCGGCGGCGGATATGCTGTCTCCGGCGGCCTGCACGGCGTCGGCATTTCGGTGGTCAACGCACTCTCCAGCCGGGTCGACACCGAGGTCCGCCGCCAGGGACACGTCTGGCGGATGTCTTTCGCTGACGGCGGCAAGCCGCAAGGCGGCCTGGTCGAGGGCGAGGAAACCACCGAGACCGGCACCACCCAGACGTTCTACCCCGATGCCAGCATCTTCGAGAGCACCGACTTCGACTTCGAGACACTGCGGGCCCGCTTCCAGCAGATGGCATTCCTCAACAAGGGCCTGCGCATCACGTTGACGGACGAGCGCCGCGCTCCGGAGGAGTCGTCCGAGGACGACGACCTGGACCTGGACACCGTCCCCACCGAAGGTGAGATCGCCGCGGAATTCCACACCGTGGTCTACCAGTACGACGACGGCCTGCTGGACTACGTCAAGCACCTGAACTCCGGCAAGAAGGTTGATGTGGTCCACGAGGACGTCATCGCCTTCGAAACCGAGGACACGGAACGGCACATTGCCCTGGAAATGGCGATGCAGTGGACCAACGCGTACTCCGAAAGCGTCCACACCTACGCCAACACGATCAACACGCACGAGGGCGGCACCCACGAAGAGGGTTTCCGCGCCGCGATGACTTCACTCATCAACCGCTATGCGCGGGAGAAGAACATCATCAAGGAAAAGGAAGACAACCTCACCGGGGACGACATCCGCGAGGGCCTGACGGCAGTCATTTCCGTGAAGCTCTCCGAACCGCAGTTCGAGGGCCAGACCAAGACCAAGCTCGGCAACTCCGAGGTCAAGGGCTTTGTCCAGCGCGTTGTCACCGACGGCCTGGGCGACTGGCTCGAGCGCAACCCCGGCCCCGCCCGGGACGTCATCCGCAAGGCCATCTCCGCAGCCCAGGCGCGCATGGCCGCCCGGAAGGCCCGGGACAACGCCCGCCGCAAGAGCCCGCTGGAATCCTTCGGCATGCCCGGCAAGCTGTCCGACTGCTCCTCGAAGAACCCGGAGAGGTGCGAGGTCTACATCGTGGAGGGTGACTCGGCCGGCGGCTCCGCCAAGCGCGGCCGCAACCCGGAGACCCAGGCCATCCTGCCGCTGCGCGGCAAGATCCTGAACGTCGAGCGTGCCCGGCTGGACAAGGCGCTCGGCAATGCGGAGGTCCAGTCCATGATCACGGCATTCGGCACCGGCATTGGCGAGGACTTCGACATCGCCAAGCTGCGCTACCACAAGATCGTGCTCATGGCCGATGCCGACGTCGACGGCCAGCACATCACGACGCTGCTGATGACGCTGCTGTTCCGCTACATGCGCCCGCTGATCGAAAACGGCTACGTCTACCTCGCGCAGCCGCCGCTGTACCGGATCAAGTGGTCCAATGCCCCGCACGACTACGTCTACAGCGACCGTGAACGCGACGCGAAGCTGCTCTCGGGCCAGGCCGCCGGCCGCCGCATCCCCAAGGACAACGGCATTCAGCGCTACAAGGGCCTCGGTGAAATGGACTACACGGAACTGTGGGACACCACCATGGACCCGGACCACCGGACCCTGCTGCAGGTGACGATGGACGATGCCCTGGCGGCGGACCAGATCTTCTCGGTCCTGATGGGCGAGGACGTTGAATCGCGCCGAAACTTCATTCAGCAGAACGCCAAGGACGTTCGGTTCCTGGACATCTAGAGGGCAGTCAAGCCCCGAATATGCCCGGACTGATATATACCTGAAACGGAAAATATAGACTATGAGTGACGAAACACCAGAGGTGCCGGCCGGCTCCGAGCCCGTCCTTGAAGGCGCCATCCTCGATGGCGACGTACTGACCGACCGCGTCGAGCAGGTGGACCTGCAGACCGAAATGCAGCGCTCCTACCTCGACTACGCCATGGCTGTGATCGTGGGCCGTGCCCTGCCGGATGTCCGCGACGGCCTCAAGCCCGTCCACCGCCGCGTGCTCTATGCGATGTTCGACGGCGGCTACCGCCCGGAACGCTCCTTCAACAAGTGTGCCCGCGTGGTGGGCGAGGTCATGGGCCAGTACCACCCGCACGGCGACACCGCGATCTACGACGCCCTGGTCCGCCTGATCCAGGACTGGACCATGCGCTACCCGCTGGCACTGGGCCAGGGCAACTTCGGCTCGCCCGGCAACGACGGCGCGGCCGCCCCGCGGTACACCGAAACCAAGATGGCGCCGCTGGCCATGGAGATGGTCCGGGACATCGACGAGGAAACCGTCGACTTCCAGGACAACTACGACGGCAAGAACCAGGAGCCGACCATCCTGCCGGCCCGGTTCCCGAACCTGCTGGTGAACGGTTCCTCGGGCATCGCCGTCGGCATGGCCACCAACATCCCGCCGCACAACCTCCGTGAGGTCGCCGACGGTGTGCAGTGGTACTTGGCCAACCCGACCGCCAGCCGCGAAGAGCTGCTCGAAGAGCTGATCCAGCGCGTCAAGGGACCGGACTTCCCGACCGGCGCCACGATCCTGGGCCACAAGGGCATCGAGGACGCCTACCGCACGGGCCGCGGCTCCATCACGATGCGCGCCGTGGTCAACGTCGAGGAACTCCAGGGCCGCACGTGCCTGGTGGTCACCGAGCTGCCGTACCAGGCCAACCCGGACAACCTGGCCATCAAGATCGCCGAACTCGTCAAGGACGGCAAGATCTCCGGCATCGCCGACCTCCGCGACGAGACCTCGGGCCGCACCGGCCAGCGACTGGTGATCGTGCTCAAGCGCGACGCCGTGGCCAAGGTGGTGCTGAACAACCTCTACAAGCACACCCAGCTGCAGGACAACTTCGCCGCCAACATGCTCGCGATCGTCGACGGCGTGCCGCGCACGCTCAGCCTCGATGCCTTCATCCGGCACTGGGTCACGCACCAGATGGACGTCATTGCCCGCCGCACCCGGTACCGGTTGCGGAAGGCGGAGGAGGAAGCGCACATCCTGCGGGCCCTTCTCAAGGCGCTGGATGCGCTCGATGAGGTCATTGCCCTGATCCGTGCGTCCACCACCACCGAAGCGGCCCGCGACGGGCTGATGGAGCTGCTGGACATCGACGAGGTGCAGGCCCGGGCCATCCTGGACATGCAGCTGCGCCGGCTCGCCGCCTTGGAGCGCCAGAAGATCCAGGACAAGCACGCCGAACTTGAGGCCCTGATCGTCGAATACAACTCGATCCTGGCCTCGGAGGAGCGCCAGCGCGAGATCATCAGCACCGAACTCTCGGAGATCGTGGCCAAGCACGGCGATGACCGCCGCACCAAGGTCCTGCTGGGCTACGACGGCGACATGTCCATCGAGGATCTGATCCCCGAGGAGGAAATGGTCGTCACCATTACCCGCGGCGGCTACGTCAAGCGCACCCGCAGCGACAACTACCGCTCGCAGCAGCGCGGCGGCAAGGGCATCAAGGGCGCGCAGCTGCGCGGCGACGACGTCGTCGAACACTTCTTCGTCACCACCACCCACCACTGGCTGCTCTTCTTCACCAACCTGGGCCGGGTCTACCGCGCCAAGGCGTACGAGCTCGTGGAAGCCGGCCGCGACGCCAAGGGCCAGCACGTGGCAAACCTGATGGCGTTCCAGCCGGACGAGCACATCGCCCAGGTGCTGGACCTGCGCGACTACCAGCACGCCCCGTACCTGGTGCTCGCCACCAAACGCGGCCTCGTCAAAAAGACCCGTCTGGAGGACTACGACACCAACCGGTCCGCCGGCGTCATCGCCATCAACCTGCGCGACGGCGATGAGCTTGTCTCGGCCCAGCTGGTGTCCGAGACCGATGACCTCATGCTGGTCTCCCGCAAGGGCCAGTCCGTCCGCTTCACCGCGACGGACGATGCGCTGCGCCCGATGGGCCGTGCCACCTCGGGCGTGACCGGCATGAAGTTCCGCGAGGACGACGAACTGCTGGCGGCCGACGTCGTGCAGGACGGTTCGTTTGTCTTCATTGTCACCGAAGGCGGCTTCGCCAAGCGGACCGCTGTGGAGGAATACCGCCTCCAGGGCCGCGGCGGCCTTGGCATCAAGGTGGGCAAGTACCAGGAAGAACGCGGCCACCTCGTCGGGGCCCTCATTGTCAACGAGGAAGACGAAGTCCTGGTGGTCATGGAAGGCGGCAAGGTGGTCCGCTCGTCGGTCAGCGGCGTGCCGGCCAAGGGCCGCGACACCATGGGCGTGATCTTTGCCAAGCCGGACAAGAACGACCGCATCATCGCCGTCGCGCGCAACAGCGAACGCGGGCTCGAAGTCGAGGAACCGGCCGAAGGTCAAGATGCCGGTGAAGACACCGGCGAAAATACCGCAGACGTGACCGAAAATCGGGCATCCACGCCCGATGACGTAACGTTGGCTGAAGATGGCGGACTGCATGAGGAGTCCGCAGCGGCAGAATCAGTACCGGCCCCGGAGTCAGATGAGTCATCAGGCAATGCCGAGCTGGACGAAGACAATACCGGAGGTAACGAGTGAGTAATTCCGACTCATATCCCAAGCCGAGCAGCGGCGTGCCGAGCGGAGTGCGGCAGCCCGCCGCCGCACCGCGCGTAGGCGCCCCCTCGCGTCCGCAGCAGCGCCCCGGCGTGTCCGGCGCAGCCACGGGAACGGGCCAGCGGCCCGCCGCACCCGGCCAGCGCCCCACGGTCCCCGGCCAGCGCCCAGCCGTCCCGGGGCAGCGCCCCGCCCAGTCCGGCGGGCAAGGCACTGCCGGGCTGATCAAGCCCGCTCCCAAGGCCAAGGTGCGCCGTGCCCGGCTGCTGGTCAGCAAGGTGGACCCCTGGTCCGTGCTGAAAATGGCCTTCCTGCTCTCCGTAGCGCTGGGAATCGTCACCGTCGTGGCGGCGATCGTGCTCTGGACCGTCCTGGACCTGACCGGGATCTTTGACCAGGTGGACAGCCTGCTCGGGACCCTCGCGGGCTCTGAAGGCGGCGGCTTCGAATTGAAGAAGGTGGCATCCCTGGGCCAGGTGGCTTCATTCGCCACCATCATCGCCGTGATCAATGTGGTGCTGCTGACGGCGTTGTCGATGCTTTCGGCGGTGCTCTACAACATTGCCGCGACGCTCGTCGGCGGCATCGGCGTGACCCTCACGGACGACTAATTCCCGTACTTTTCCGCGGATTCCCGCGGAAAAAGGCCTCGATTTGAGATCGGGCCGGGATGTGCTGTACAGTCATATCTCGGCCCGATGAGGCATCGGGGCGTATAGCTCAGGCGGTTAGAGCGCTTCGCTGATAACGAAGAGGTCCCAGGTTCAAGTCCTGGTACGCCCACGGAACCTGTACTGGTTCTGGCAGAGGTTAGTGAAGGTTCGTCCATGACAGAACCGGAACGGGGTGCATGTGAAGAAGTTGCTGGTTATCGCAGCCACGGTCGCAGGCGTCCTCCTCTACAGGAAAGTGCAGGAATCCGAAGCCCGGAAAGTGGTCTGGAGCAATTCAACCGATACGGTTGACTAGCCCGGAATCTGGGGATGGAAGCTGGAAACCGGCTCTCCGGACCTAGGGTATGATTGTCTGGTTGCTTCTTATGGGGGCATGGCGCAATTGGTAGCGCACCTGCTTTGCAAGCAGGGGGTTCGGGGTTCGAGTCCCCGTGCCTCCACCATAGGAAAAGCCCCGGACAGCGGAAACGCTGTCCGGGGCTTTTTTCATGCCTTCCCCACTCACTCCTTCGGCTTGGCGTAGTCCGCCATCCCTTGCCAGTCGATATACACGTAGGGCTCGTCGCCGAGGACCCAGGCGTCGTGGCCCGGCGGAATCACACCGAAGTCGCCGGGCCCGAATTCGAGTTCTTCGCCGTCGTCCATGACGACTTTGATGCGGCCGGAAATCGTGTAGCCGGTATGGCTGGCCATGCAGCTGTCAGTTTTGGCGATCGGCTTGACGTGGTCTGACCATTTCCAGCCCGGAAGGAAGGTGGCCCGTCCAACCGGGCCGGCCTCGAGGTTGACGAGATCCACCTGACCCATGCCCTCGGCAACGGGGCGCGTCTCTTCGGGATCGTCCAGGCTCTTGCGGATCATTGACGCCATGATGGTCTCCTTCTTCGATGATGGCGAGACCGGAACGTGAGACCGCGCCTTAAGATTGGCACCGCGGTATGCACCCGTCAAGGAGCAGCGGCCGTAAGGGCCCCTGCTGTCCGTCCCATTAGTGTTGGAGCGTGAACTTCTTACTTGCGGCCGTAGGCGTGCTGGGTGTGGCCTCGTCGGGGCCCCTCATTGCCGCCACGCTGGGCGCCACGTCGGTCAGTGCCCTCGCCATCGCTTTCTGGCGCAACGCCATTGGAGCAGTCGTGATGGCCGGTCCGGTTGTGGTCCGCAACCCCCGTCAGTTCGGAAAGGTGACCGGAGCCGAGTTCCGCTGGTCGCTCGCCGCGGCGGTGGCCCTGGCCCTGCACTTCGCGTGCTTCATTACCTCCCTGCAGCTGACGTCGGTCGCGGCGGCGACGGCGCTGGTGTGCCTTCAGTCAGGCTGGATCGCGATCTTCCAACTCTTCCGGGGAGTCCGGTTCCGCTGGCCGGTCCTGGTAGGGCTGGGGCTCGCCTTCGGCGGTGTCGTGACAATCACCGGTTTTGATATGGGTTCCTCGCCCGAGGCGCTTGTGGGCGATCTCCTGGCCGTCGCCGGCGGCGCCCTGGCGGGCATCTACACGCTCGCCGGAGGCAAGGCGCGGCAGAGCATGGGCACCGGCGTCTATACGACCCTGTGCTACGGCATGTGCGCCGCGATTGTGGCGGGGATGGCGCTGTTGGCTGGACAGCCGCTGGCAGGGTTCGAAGCCACCGGCTGGCTGGGGATCCTCGCCATTACCGTGTGCGCACAGCTGGTGGGGCACACCGCGTTCAACTATCTGCTGGCGACCATGAGCCCGCTGCTGGTGTCCATGATCATCCTGCTGGAAATCCCCGGAGCGGCGCTCCTGGCCGCAGCCTTCCTGGACGAGACGCTGCCGGCCGGAACCTACGCGGGGCTGGCGATGATCCTGGTGGGGCTCGCCGTCGTGGTCCTGGGGCAGCGAGGCTCACGCTCCGCCCGGAGAACGGGCGAGGGAGCCGGTGAAGAGCGGCTGGCGGAGCTCGGCACCGACTAGGCCGCTCCCGGCGGCCGCATCTCCCGGTGGCCGCGTGGCCGCCGTCATTGGCCGCTATTGGCCGCCGCGGCGGGCCGGCTGGGGAACGTTGACCGTGTGGATGGCACGGAGCAGTTTCGCCGGGAAGTAGACCGAGAAGAAGACCACCATGGGCGCCTTCAGTGCCATCTTCTTGACGTTGTGGGCCTTGTAGGTGCGGTCAAAGCGCGTCACGTAGTAGCGGTAATCCCGCGGCGAGTCCTCCAGCCGCCGGGCCGACATGCCCGAGATCATCTGCGGCCAGTACTGGATCCGGAGCTCGTGGTCGGCCAGGTGCAGCGACAGATCGATGTCCTCGTGCATCTCGTCCCGCTCGTCGCGGCAGGCTTCTGTGCGGATGGTCTCCCAGGCCGAGCGGCGCATTGCCATGTTGGAACCGAAGAGGAAGTGATACTGGTGCTTGGCAAGCCTGAGCATCAGTTGGCGCATTTTGTCGTCGGCCTTGAGCCCGAACCGGCGCATGGGCATGTCGTAATAGACCACCGGACCGGTCGCAGCGTGCACAGACTCGTCGGCGAAGGCCTTCTGCACCTGCTCCACCCAGTCCGGTTCCAGCACGGAATCGGCGTCGATCCGGCCGAGGATATCGCCCGTGGCATGGTCCAAACCGAAATTGCGTGTGGGGATGAGCCCCTGGTCGCGGTCCTGGCTGAGCAGGATGATCGGGCTCTCCGGATACTCCAGCTGCATCTGCCGCACGATTTCCGCCGTGCGGTCCTTGGACAGGTTGTCCACCACAATGATTTCGTGGGCGGGCACCGACTGGTAAACCGCGGCGATCAGACACTGCCGGATGACGCTTTCCTCGTTGTACGCCGGGATGACGATAGACACAGCCGGCGGCGGAGCAAGGAGCAAGGCATCCTGGGGTGATCTATGGGGTGACATCACCACAAATTTAGCATCTAGCCTGGCGTTTCAAGCCGGACCGTGACGTGCCTGCGGAGGCCGCGTCAAACAAAAGGAGGGATCCCGCACCGTGGCGGAATCCCTCCTTGGGAGAGTGCAGGTCACCTGCCGGCAGCGGGACTGCCCGGCGCAGGGTCTCGACTCAGCCGGCCTGTGCCGGCCAGGTTCTACTTGCCGGGCTTGTCTGCGCCGTTGTTCAGGCTGGCCGCGATGTTGCGTACGGCCGTTTTGGCGTCGGTGGCAACCTTGTCGGCGGCCTCAGCGGCGTTGCCGGCGGCGTCCTTGGCCGTTTCCGCGGCTTTGTCCGCCGCGGTGGCTGCGGAATCGGAAGCCTCCTTGGATGCCTCAGCCGCGGAGTCCGCTGCCGCTACAGTCGCGGAACCGGCCTTGTCGGCGGCGTCCTTCAGCGATTCGCCGGCCGGGGCGGCCGTGGGGGCGGGCTTTACCGGCGTCGGTACCTTCCAGGGGTCCTCCACCGGCCTGGACGCCCGCCAGGCGGCGACACCGGCTGCAACGGCGGCAGCGATGATGCCGAAGATCAGCAGGCCGCGGTGCTTGGGCTTCTGCTGCTTGGCGAGCTTGGAATTAGCCGTCTTGGTGACCTCATTGGCGGCCGCCTTGATGTTCTTGCTGGCGTTCTTGCCTGCCTTCTTGGCGTGTCCCTTGACGGCCTGGGCCTGCGTCTGGACGCCGGTGACAACACCGGAATCAACAAGCTTCTGTGCGACGGCGTCCACGTGGGCGGGGGCGTTTTCCAACGTGCGGTGGACGGCCACGGAAGCCTGCCCGATCTGGTCGGAAAGCCTGGGCAGGTACTCGACAACAACCCGGTCGCGTGCATTGGCGATGACCGGGGCTGCCTTGTCCACAGCTTCGTGCAGGCGCGGGGTAGCGCTGTCCGCGGCATCGTGGATCCTCGGCGCCAGCTGAGCCAGGCCATCCTGAAGGCGGGGAGTGACAGTGGCAACGCCGCCGGCCAGATTGTGGGCCGCCGACTTGAGGCCCTCCTGGATCTTGGGAGAGGCGGTGTCCAGTCCGTGCTGCAGGCGGGGAACAGCCCAGTTCACGGCAGCCTCAACCCGCGGGGCCGCCCAATCCTTGGCGCTGTCTACTCCGGTGCTGACTGACTGCTCCAAGTCACGGGCAATACGATCCGTTTTCTTCACAACTACCTCCCGATTAATGTGACGGTTCTGCTGTTAGCCTACGTGTCTAGGAACGCACCGGCTATTCTTCAGGCCGATTTCCAGTGGATTTCACCCAGCGCGGAACTGACTGTGCGGCCCTATGCGGGCGTAGCCGTCATGGAAGAATGGGCCCTATGACTGCCAACGCAACCGCAAAAGCCACTATCCACACGAGCCTCGGCGACATCGTCGTCAACCTCTTTGGCAACCACGCGCCGAAGACCGTCGACAACTTCGTCGGGCTGGCCACCGGGGAGAAGGCCTGGACCCACCCGGAAACGGGCGAGGACAAGACCGGCACGCCGCTCTACAACGGCACCATCTTCCACCGCATCATCAAGGACTTCATGATCCAGGCCGGCGATCCGCTGGGCCGCGGCACCGGTGGACCGGGCTACAAGTTCGACGATGAGATCCACCCGGAACTGACTTTCAACGAGCCGTACAAGCTGGCCATGGCCAACGCCGGCGTCCAGATGGGCCGCGGCACCAACGGCTCGCAGTTCTTCATCACCACCATCCCCACCGGCTGGCTGCAGGGCAAGCACAGCATCTTCGGTGAGGTCGCCGATGACGAATCCAAGAAGGTCGTCGACGCGATCGAAGGCGTCCGCACAGGCATGGGCGACCGCCCCGTCGAGGATGTCACCATTAACAGCATTGACATCGAAAAGCTCTAACCCACCACCATGAGCTACGGAATTCCGGCGGCAGAGCCGTCCGCAGAGGTCCCGGTATGCCCCAGGCACCCGGACCGGCCCGCCTATGTGCGTTGCCAGCGGTGCGGGCGCCCTGCGTGCCCCGACTGCCAGCGGGCGGCCGCCGTCGGATTCCAATGCGTTGACTGTGTCAACGAAACCAAGCGCACGACGCCGGCCGTCAGGACCGTCTACGGCGGCGCCGTGACCGCCGGCAAACCCGTGGTCACTTACGTGATCATCGCGCTGTGTGCCCTTGTCTATGCGCTGCAGTGGATAGTCCCCAACGACGGGATTTACCAGCAACTGGCCTACGCTCCCGCCCTGACCGGCGTTGAACCGTGGCGGATGCTCACCTCGGCGTTCCTGCACTCGCAGGGATTCCTGCTCCACATCGTCCTGAACATGTACACGCTGTGGATATTCGGCCAGATCCTAGAGCCGCTGCTGGGCCACGCCCGCTTCCTGGCCATCTACCTGCTCTCGGCCGTCGGAGGCTCCGTCGGCTTCCTCCTGCTGACCCCGGTGTATCCGCTGAACGGCCCGGTGGGCCTCGTCGGCGCCTCCGGCGCCATCTTCGGCCTGTTTGGCGCCCTGCTGGTGGTCCAGCGCCAGCGCGGCGGCGAAGTCCGCCAGCTCCTGGTCCTGATTGCCATCAACGGCGTCATCGGCTTCATGGTCCCGCAGATCGCCTGGCAGGCCCATCTTGGCGGCCTCGTCACCGGCGCCCTGAGCGCCGCCGTGATTGCCTACACCCCCCGCGGCCCGCGGCAGACCCTGCTGCAGGCCATCGGCCTCGCGGTGGTCCTGGCCCTGGTGATCGCCGTGTCCGTCGTGCGGATGGCCGGCGCCGGCGCTTAGCCCGCTCCTGCCGAAGTCCCCGGCCGCAATCGGCCGTAACCGGCCGGAACTGAACGCCCGGCCCCTTCACTCTTTTGCAGTGTTTCCCTCGCTGGTGTTCCTTGGCTGTTCCCTCCGCTTTGTGGGTCTTTCCCCCTGTACACCCGGGCCGCGCCCCGAACCTGAATTCACAGGTGCGGATCCGAGAGTTTTCCACAGCGGTTATCCACATTGTTAATAACTTACAAGCGTGTAGTTCACTGTGACGACCCGGTTCTGACCGCCCGGGCTGGCGATTATCCAGCTTGCAGGCGATGCTGCCGACCCGATCTCCACACCTGTGGATAACTTCTGTGGGTTGCCCTGTGAGTAAGTGGACAACTGTGCCCGCCCAGGCCCTGTTGCCTGGCGCCGGGCGGCACCAGCCCTGTTCCGGCCGTGCGCCGCGGGCACCCCAGGGAGTACTCCACAGAACGGTGCCACGGGCACACCAGGGACCGGTGCCTCAGGACCTCCAGGCGGCGCCGCGTCTCCCCGACGTTCTCCCAGCGCCGTCGCCCCCACAGGGCCCGCGCGCGGCGGCGGCAGGTCGCGACGGGCCGTGGGACGGCCGCGGTGTGTGTTTCAACAGGGTTATTCACAGTGTTAATAACTTGATGGTCTGAGCATCCGCGGGATTTAACCCGGCTCATGGCCCGGCAGAGGGGGTTGCGGCTCCGATGCGCCGGCTGTTATCCCCAGCTGTGGATAACTTGTGGGTAGTGGGCTGTTATTAAGTGGATAACTCGTCCGGTGCAGCTGTGGTCGGGACGGGCCACAACGGCGCGCGGCCGGCCTGCCCCGAGGCGGCCCCGAGGCTGCCGTGAGCCGGCCGTGCGGCGGGACCGCGGTGCCATCCGCGGCCTGTTGCCGGGATCAGGGAACTTGTCCACAGGAAATCCACACTGTTAATAACTTACAGCCGTGTAATTCAGGACCGGCCGGGGATCTCAACAGTGGCTTTGCGCCCCGCTGTGGCCTCGGAACCCGACTGAACCGCATGAAGACCCGGAAACTTATGAACAGTGTGGATAAGTTTCCCCAGACTTGTGCACAGCTGTGGATAATGAGGCGGGACCTCGCCGGGTCGCCGCCGGGTCAATGTGGCCAGACGCCCGATGACCCGCGCCGGTGGCTGTCCAGCAGATGGGTGTCCACCATTCCGATGGCCTCCATGAGCGCGAACATCGTGGTGGGCCCCACGAAGGCGAAGCCCTTCTTGCGCAGCGCCTTGGAGAGCGCGACGGACTCGGCCGAGGTGGTGGGGACCTCATCCAGGGAGTTCGGCCGGGGTGTGGCGGGCGGCTGGAACGCCCATACGAAGTCAGCCAGGCCGCCGTCGTCCCTCAACGCCAGAGTAGCGCGGGCATTGGTGATGGTTGCCTGGATCTTCAGCCGGTTCCGGACGATCCCGGCATCGAGCATGAGCCGCTCCACATCGGCGTCCGTGAAGCGCGCCACCAGTTCCGGGTCGAACTCCTTGAACGCCGCGCGGAAAGCGGGCCGCTTGCGCAGGATTGTCGCCCATGAAAGCCCCGCCTGAAATCCCTCGAGGCTGATGCGTTCGTAGAGGCCCTGTTCGTCCCGGACGGGCATGCCCCATTCGGAGTCGTAATACTCGCGCAGCATGGGATCCACGGCGGCCCACGCCGGCCGCGCCAGTCCGTCGTCGCCAATGGTCGAGCCGTTTACTGCCGGGGTCATCTGGATTCCTTCGCTGGGCCGGGACTAATGCTGTGGGTTAACGGCGAAGGCCGGCACACTGTGTGTACCGGCCCGTCAGGGATCTGCGCCGCGCGGGCCTGGTGTCAGGAACGCCAGCGTGTGGTCATCAGGAAGCCGATGATCGCGATTCCGAAGCCGGCGACGATGTTCAACGAGCCCCAAGCCTGAACCGGGAAGGCGCCCTCTGTGATGTAGAACGTGATGATCCACAGCAGGCCAATGATCATCAGGCCAAACATGACGGGCTTGAACCAGACCGGATTGGGCTTGTGGGCCTCCGCGGCAGAAGTCTGCGGGGCCACACGGGCAGTCCTTTTACGCGGCTTCGACTCGGGCACTGATCCTCCTTGGCGGGCTGGAACAAGAGCGGCCAACGTGGCTTGGTATCCTGCAGGAAGCGAGCCCCCGCCGGCCAACGTGCTCTTGGTCGAGCTTGAATTCTTGTGTCGCACAATTCTAGCTGTAGTTCCGGCCACGCCGTGGACCCGCGCAACCGTCTTGGAGGAGAACCCGCAGTGCTGGAGTTGGAGCAGGAATCCGGCCGGACGGCGCGCAGCCGCCGCGGGCTGCTCCTGCGCTCCATCCACGTCGCGGGCGAGCTGCTCCTGACCGTGGGCGTCATTGTCCTGCTCTTTGTAGCCTGGCAGTTGTGGTGGACGAATGTGGCCTCCGACGCCCGGCAGCGCGAGGCGGTGCACGACTTTGCCCGCGGGATTGGAACAGCCGCTCCCGCAGCGCCGCCTCTGCCGTCGGCTGTTGCCCCGGATCCCGCCGTCGCGCCCGAACCGGCCGAGGGCGCGACCATCGGCATCCTGTATGTTCCCCGTTTCGGCGCCGGATACACGCGTCCAATCGTTCAGGGAACCACTCCGGCGGTGTTGGACACGCTGGGCATCGGGCACTATCAGGGCACGGCTATGCCAGGGGCTGCGGGAAACTTCGCCGTGGCAGGGCATCGGCAGACCCACGGCGCCGTCCTGGACCATATCGACGCCCTGGTGCCCGGGGACCGGATCTACGTCCAGACCCGTGAGGGCTACTATGTCTACGTGTTCCGGAACAGCCAGACAGTCCTCCCCTCGCGGACCGATGTGCTGTTGCCGGTGCCGATGCGGCCGGGCGCCGCGCCGACGGAGAGCTACCTGACCATGACGAGCTGCAATCCGCGGTTTGGCTCCGAGGAACGCTTTGTGGCCTACGCCCTGCTGGAGCGGTGGCAGTCCCTTTCGGCTGGACCGCCGGCCGAAATTTCCCGGGCGGCCCGCGCGGCCGGGGAAGGCTGACGAATGTATGGCTGGCTTTTCCGCCGCCTTCCCGGGCCCTTGTGGCTCAGGATTGCGACCGCGCTGGTGCTGGCGGCCGGAGCACTGGTATTGATGGTTCAGTTCCTTTTTCCCTGGCTGGCGCAATTCACCCAGTTAACAGATTCAACGATTGGTTCGGCAAGGCACCCATGAGCACAACGAAGATCCTGGTCGTAGACAACTACGACAGCTTTGTCTACACCCTGGTCGGCTATCTCCAGGAGCTCGGTGCGGAGACCACCGTAGTCCGCAACGACGACGTCACGCTCGCCGAGGCGATCGAAATGGCCGAGGCGCGGGACGGGGTCCTTATCTCTCCCGGTCCGGGGAATCCAGCCGGGGCCGGCGTCTGCATTGAGCTGATCAAGTGGTGCGGCAGCCACGACAAGCCCATGCTGGGTGTCTGCCTGGGGCACCAGGCGCTGGCGGAGGCCTACGGCGGAACCGTGACGCACGCTCCCGAACTGATGCACGGCAAGACTTCCCTCGTCGAACACCATGGAACCAGCGTCTTTGCGGGGCTCCCGTCGCCCCTCACGGCCACCCGCTACCATTCGCTGGCCGCTGTCCGCGAGAGCATCCCGGAGGTCCTGGAGATCACCGCGGAAACGGGCACCGGTGTGGTGATGGGCCTGCAGCACCGCACCGCTCCGCTGTGCGGCGTCCAGTTCCACCCGGAATCCGTCCTGACCGAAGGCGGCTACCAGATGCTCGGCAACTGGCTGGAGTCGCTGGGCATGGCGGGCGCTGCCGAACGGGCAGCGGACCTGAGCCCGCTCATCAAGCACTGACCCGGCAGGCACTGGAAGCTCGGGCGCGGCGGTAGCCGGCACCTTAGGTTTTTCCCGACCGGGTTAGGGGAACAGTCCGCCCAGGGCCGCGTCCTCTTTGGACGCGCTCTTCGTCGGCGTCGGCGTGGGCGACGGCGGGGGCGGCGGCGGCGCCGGTGCCTTCGCCACGGTCACGGTAATGGTCTTGCCCTGTTCGACGAGCGAATCCGCGGCATCGGCCTGGCCTGTCACCTTGCCCGGAGCCACCTGGGAGTTCTCCACCTCGGTGGCCTTGAGCACCAGGCCCTGTTCCTTCAGTTTCGCCTCCGCCTCCGCCAGCGGCAGCCCGATCAGCTGCGGCACAGCCACCTTGCCGGTGGAGACGACGATTTCGACCGCGTCCGCCACGGCCACAACCTGGCCCGGGGCCGGGTTGGTGGTGATGACAATGCCGACCGGAACGGTGGGGTTGTTGGACATCTTGGTGGTGAGGGCGCCAGTCAGCCCCGTTTGGTGGAGAAGATCGCGGGCTGCCGCCTCGGTCCGGCCGGGCAGGTCCGTCGGGATGGTGATCGCGCTGGGGCCCTCGGAGATGTTGAGGATGATGTCCGAGTTGGCGTCCATGGAACTCCCCGACGTCGGCACGGTGCCAATCGCGGTGCCTTTGGGAATGCTCTCGTGCTGCAGCCGTTGGAGCTGTGGCTTGAAACCTGCGTTGTACAGCCTTTGCAGGGCCTCTGATTCCGTCAGGGACGTCACCGTGGGAACCAGTACCTTGGTTGCCTGCGGCGGGGCCTGATTCATGAGGTTGTACAGCCACAGGCCGCCGCCGGCCAGCACCAGCAGTGTGAGGACCACGAGCGTCGCGATCCAGGTGCGGCGGCGCGTCTTCTGGCGCGGGGTGTGCTCGCGTTCGACCGGCAGCGCCAGCGGCAGGCTGCCGGTGTCCGCAATGCCATAGAGTTCGGTGCCAGCCGGCTGCAGCACTTCCTCGTCGTCGGGTATTTCTTCGGCGGGCCGCAGCCGGCCGCCGGGGGAATCGTCGAGGAACTTGGCGCCGGTCAGGGAGAAAGCTGCCGTGGGCGCCAGGGGGTCGTGCCGGGGAACCTCGTTGGTGGGGTCGGTGGGGGCCTCGCTGGCGGACGGCGCCGTCACCGGAACGCCGCTGCGCGCGGCCCGCAGGGCGCGGCGGAAGGCGGCGGCGTCCTGGAAACGGTCGGCGCGGTTCTTCTGCAGGGCCTTCATCAACACGCTGTCCAGCGCGGCGGAGACTTCGGGATTGAGGCTGCTGGCGGGCTCGGGGATCTCGCGAACGTGCTGGTAGGCCACGGAGACGGGGCTGTCGCCGATGAAGGGCGGCCGGCCGGTCAGCATCTCGTAGAGAAGGCATCCGGCGGAGTACAGGTCGCTGCGCGCGTCGACGGCTTCGCCCCGCGCCTGTTCCGGGGACAGGTACTGCGCCGTGCCGACGACGGCCTGCGTCTGTGTCATGGTGGCGGACGAATCCGCAATGGCGCGGGCGATTCCGAAGTCCATGACCTTGACGCTGTTTGAATCGGGGCAAAACATCACGTTGGCGGGCTTGATGTCGCGGTGCACGATCCCGGCCTTGTGGCTGTAATCGAGCGCGGACAGCACGCCCAGGGTGAAGTCGATCGCCTGGTCGATGGTGACGTCCTTGGCCCGCACCATGTCGCGGATGGTCTTGCCGGAAACGAACTCCATCACGATGTAGGGCACCCGGACGCTGTCGTCGTGGTCACCGGGGACCGCGTGGTCCCCGGTGTCGAAGACAGCCACGATCGAGGGGTGGTTGAGTGCCGCGACAGCCTGGGCCTCGCGCTTGAAGCGGGCCTGGAACTGCGGATCCCGGGCCAGGTCCGGGCGCAGCAGCTTGACGGCCACGGTACGTCCCAGCCGGGTATCGAGGCCGCGGAAAACATCCGCCATGCCGCCACGGCCGATCAGCTCACCCAGCTCATAGCGCCCGCTGAGGACGCGCTGCGTGTTCGCCGGGCGTTCCTCCCTGTGCGACGGAGTGCGGGGTGTATTGCTCATGATCGTTTAGGGTCCGGACTTGGTAGCTGAAGGTGAAGGGGATGCGGCCGTGGCCTTGGCGAGGTGGTAGGTCACGACGCTTCCCGCGGTCACTTTGGACCCGGAAGGAGGCTGCGAGCTCACGAAAGTGCCCGGATCTTCCTTCTTGTTTGTGGGACTGACGTCGGCTCCCTTGGCCCAGCGCAGCCCGGCGTCCTGGATTGCCTGCTGGACTTCAGCCTCGCTGGCGCCCGCCTTGATGGACGGGACGTCGACCATTTCCGGGCCCTTGGAGTAGCTGACCGTGATGGTGGTGCCGGGCTGGACCGCACCGGAGGGATCGATGTTGGTGACGGTGCCTGGCGTCGCGTCGTTGACGACCTCGACACCAGTGACTTGCAGCCCCTTGCCGATCAGCTCATTGCGGACATCGTTGTACGGCCGCCCGAGGTAGGCGTCCGGGATCAGGTTGACCGCGGCCGGGGTGGATTCGGTGGGTGTCGCGGAGCTGGGCGTGGGGGTGGGGGTCTCGGTCGGGGAAGCCGAGGACGCCGACGGCGTGGCACTGCTCGGTTTCGCGATGCTGGACGTGGCACTGCTCGTGGCCGGACCCTGCGAGGGGAAGAGGCTGCCGGCCTGGCTCAGGACCACACCGACCAGGGCGAACACCACCAGCAGGATCAGCGCAATCAGCGGCCACGTCCACGGGCTGCGTCCGCGGCGCTTCGGCTCCTCCTCCGGCTCGTCGTAGTCTTCTTCCTCCTCTTCCTGCACCCAGCTTCGCTCGGCCGCCAGGGCATCGGCGCGGTTGAGAGCGTTGCGGGCGCCGTAGCCGCTGGCTGCGGCAGCGCCTGCTGCCAGGCCCGCGGCTGCACCTGCACCGGCGGCGCCCACTACGGGCAGCGCGGACGTCGCCGACGTCGACTTGTCCTCTGCGGCGCTGGAGCCAATGACGCTGGTGGCCGCTGTGGGGACGTCGACGGGGGCCGTGATGGGCCCGGTGGCTGCCTCGAAAAGCAGCATGCCCGGTACGGCTGCGTGTGCGGCGGCGATATCACCGTTGCGGATGGCCTCGGCCGCCTCGGACAGCTTGATGGCGTCGGCCGGGCGGTTCTTCGGATCCTTGGCCAGCATGGACATCAGCAGGGCGCGGACGGGTCTGGGCAGTGTGTCCGGCAGGGGCGGAGGCGCATCGTTGACCTGGGCCAGCGCGATGGCGATCTGGGATTCCCCGGAGAACGGCCGGTGGCCCGTGAGGCACTCGTAGCCGATGACGCCGAGGGAGTAGATGTCCGAGGCTCCGGTGGCAGTCTGCCCCGTGGCCTGTTCGGGCGCCAGGTACTGGGCGGTGCCCATCACCTGGCCGGTCTGGGTCAGCGGAACCTGGTCGGCCAGGCGCGCGATGCCGAAGTCGGTGACCTTGACGCGGCCGTCGGGGGTGATGAGCAGGTTCCCCGGCTTGATGTCGCGGTGCACGAGGCCCTGGGCGTGGGCGACTGCCAGGGCCCGCGCCGTCTGGGCGATCATCGAAAGGGTGCGGTCCGGGGAAAGCACTTGTTCGTGCTCGATGATGCTGCTCAGCGGCTGGCCCGGAACCAGTTCCATGACCAGGTAGGCGGAACCCTCTTCCTCGCCGTAATCGAAGACGTTGGCGATGCCCACGTGGTTCAGCAGGGCGGTATGGCGTGCCTCGGCGCGGAAGCGCTGCAGGAAACCGGGGTCGCCCGTGTATTCCTCCTTGAGCACCTTGATGGCGACGATGCGGCCAAGGATCAGGTCTTTGGCTTTCCAGACTTCTCCCATGCCGCCGATCGCAATGCGCGTGGTCAGCTGGAATCTGCCGCCGAGGGTGATTCCCGAAGTAGGCCTCACTTATTCAACACCGCCTCAAAAATCTTCTTCGCGTTCGGACTGGTTAGGTTTGCGCCAGTGGTGATATCTACGCCTTCCATGACGATGGTGACGGCCACTTGCGGGTCATTTGCCGGGGCAAACCCGGTAAACCAAGAATTGTTCAGGCCGTTGCCGAGTTCCGCGGTACCGGTCTTGCCGGCCACCTGGACACCGGGCACGGCCGCACGGTGTGCGATGCCGTCGTCGACAACGCTGACCATCCACTCGTTGATCTGCCGTGCGATCTCCGGAGTCGTGGCGGTGCGCAGGGCCTGGGGTTTCGGTTCGTTGATCGTCCGCAGGTCGGGGGCGCGTACGGCCTTGATCAGGTTCGGCTGCATCTGCACTCCGTCGTTGGCGATCGCCGCCGTCATGGTGTTGATCTGCAGCGGCGTGGCGCGGACGTCGCGCTGGCCGATCGAGGACTGCGCCAGCCCGGCGTCGTCCAGCGGTTCGGTCGGGAAGAAGCTTGGGGCACTGTCCAGCTTGAGCTGGTCGCCGAAGTCCTGGCCGAAGCCGAATTTCTCCGCCTCGTCCGCGATGGCTTTCTGCTTCAGGTCCAGGGCGATGCTGGCGAACGGTGTGTTGCAGGACTGCTGCAGGGCAAACGCGAACGACGCCGTCGTGCGCGTGTAGCAGTTGCCGCCCGCGTAGTTGGGCAGCTTGTAGTCGATGCCGGGGAAGGACATCTCGGCCGGGTTGGGCAGGTCGCTGTCCTTGTTGTACTTGCCCGATTTCAGCGCCGCAGAGGTGTCGATGAGCTTGAACACCGATCCCGGTGCCAGCAGCTCGCCCGTGGGTCCAGAGACGTTCTGGTTCAGGTTGATCCCGGGGACCTGGTTCAGCTCGGTGTAGTTGGCCTGTTCGGCGGCAGCGTCCTGGGTGGCAATGAGGTTGGGGTCATAGGACGGTTTGGACACCATGGCCAGGACCGCGCCGGTCTTCGGGTTGGTGACCACGATGTGCCCGCGAATGCCGTCCGGGATGAGGTCGTACGCCAGCTTCTGGAGCTTGGGGTCCAAGGTAAGCTCCACGGACGCGCCCTTGGGCTGGTTGCCGAGGAACAACTGGCCCACCCGGTCCAGGAACTGCTGGTCCGAGCTGCCGGCCAGGACATCGTTCATGGACTTCTCGAGTCCGGTGAGGCCGTAGTTCTTGGAGAAGTAGCCGGTGACGCCCGCGTAGAGTTCGGGCTGGGAGTAGGTCCGCTGGAATTTGCAGCTTTCCGTGGCGGGCACGGACTCTGCCACCGGGGTGCCGCCGACAATGATCGCACCGCGGTCGTTGCAGTAGTTCTGCAGGATGGCGCGCCTGTTCCAGGCGTTGGCCTTAAGCTCGTCGGCGCCAACCACCTGCACATAGCTGAGCGCGCCGAAGATCAGCACGAACATCGCGATGGCGGCAATCCATGAATTGCGGATGGCCTGGTTCACAGCTGTTTCACCGCCTCGGTGGGTGCGTCGGGACTGTTACGGGGATCCGGCGCCGGTTTGGCAGGCAGCACGGGGAAGTTCTTGCGCGCACCGGGTTCCTGGCCGGGCGGCAACGGCGTTGTATCCACCGGGCCGCGCGCGGAGTGCGAAATCATGAGCAGCAGACCCACAATGATCCAGTTCGCCAGGAGCGAGGACCCCCCGGCGGCGAGGAACGGCGTCGTAAGTCCGGTCAGGGGGATCAGGCGCGTCACGCCGCCGATCACCACAAAGCACTGCAGCGCGATCGCGAAGGAGAGCCCGGTGGCGAGCAGTTTGCCGAACGCGTCACGGGTGCCCAGCGCGGCGCGGAATCCCCGGGTGAACAGCAGCAGGTACATCAGGACGATCGCGAAGACGCCGATCAGGCCCAGTTCCTCGCCAAAGGAGGCGATGATCATGTCGCTGTTGGCGAAGGGGACGAGGTTGGGCCGGCCCTGGCCGAGGCCGGTGCCGACCAGGCCGCCGTTGGCCATGCCGAACAGGCCCTCGACAATTTGGAGGCTGCCGCCGAACTGCCGGCCGTAGACCTCATCGGTGAACGCGTTGAGCCAGCCGTCGATCCGCAGGGCCACGTGCGAGAACACGCGGGCAGCGACGACGCCGCCGACGGCAATCAGCACGAGGCCGATGATCACCCAGCTGATGCGGCTCGTGGCGACGTAGATCATGACGAGGAACAGGCCGAAGAACAGGATCGAGGATCCCAGGTCACGCTGGAAGACCAGCACGCCGATGCTCACGAGCCAGGCGGTGATCATGGGGCCCATGTCCTTGAACCGCGGGAACTGCACCGGGCCGATCTTGCGGCCCGCCAGCAGGATGAGGTCCCGGTTCGACGACAGATAGCCGGCAAAGAAGATGGCCAGCGTGATCTTGGCGATTTCACCCGGCTGGAAGGTCATGGAACCGATCTTGATCCAGACGCTGGCACCCAGGACCTCTCCGGCGGAGACGCCGGGAACCAGCGGCAGGATGAGGAGCACGGCGCTGATGGCCAGGGAGATATAGGTGAAGCGGCGCAGGATCCGGTGGTCCTTGAGGAACCAAATGACCGCGATCGCGACCGCCATGGCCACCAGGGTCCAGCGCAGCTGGTTGTTGCCGGTGTCTTCGCCCACCCTGTCCAGCCGGTGGATCATGGCCAGGCCCAGCCCGTTAAGGGCGACCACGAGCGGAAGTATTACCGGGTCGGCATATTTTGCGCGGAGCCGCAGCACCACATGGAAGGCGAGGGCGGCCAACGCCAGGAGTCCGGACTGGAACCAGAAGTCGGTGTCAAACGCTTTTTGCCGGTCCACGCCCACGAGTGCCTGGGCACCAATCCCTACGGCGAGGGCGAGGACCAGGAGGACAAGCTCCACGTTTCGTCGTGGCCTGGGCACGGGGTCGATGGGTGTCATTTGGCCCCCTCGCAATTCGTAGTCGGGGTGGCGGATGGCGACGGCTTGGCCGCTCCAGGGGAGGCTGTGGCACTTGGCGACGCCGTGGAGCCCGGCTTGGCCGTGGTGCCGGGGGAGGGGGTGGCACCGGCGGACGTCGCTGCGGGGGACGGGGTGAGGCATTCATCGGCCGGGGCGGTCGTGCCGGTGCGTTCCAGGTTTTTGACGATCCGCTGCGCGTCGTAGAGGTCGCGGGCGGGCACAGTCTGGCGCACCCGCTGCTGCGAAAATTCGGGAAGGTCGGACATCTTGATATCGGTTACCGCTTCGAGAGTGGAAAGCTGGATGGGCCCGAGACGCTGGGAGACGCCGTTGAAGATGGCCACATGCTGATCGTGTTCGCCGATGTAGTAGCGCGTCTGGGTCCAGGCGTAGCCAAGCCAGAGTCCGACGGCCAGCAGCGCGACGATCGCGGCGGCAATGGATACGGTAAGCCACCGGCGCGGCCGTCCGGCGGGCCTGAAGTCGTCTGCCTCCTCGCGGTCCTGTTCGGACTTGTGCGTGAGGACCGTGGCCGCGCGCCGGGCCACGGTGCGTCCGGCGATGGAAGGAATGGACCCTGATTCCGCCGCTGCGGCGGCGGCCCCGACAAGTTCGTGCGGGCGCATGGAGAGTTCTTCCCGCAGGACTTCGGCCGAGAGGTGTTCGCCCAGATGCGGGTCGGTGGTGGTCTCGGGTTCCTTGCCCTCGGCGGCCTTCTGTGTGGCGGCGGCCGGCGATGTGCCGTCGGCCGGGGACCCTGCGGCCGGGTCGGCCGGCGGCCCCGAGGCTCCTGCCGCGGCGGCCAGCGCGGCAGGCCCGGTGTCCTGGGCGGAGTTGTCCTTCTTTACGGACTCGTTTACGGACTCGCCGGGGGTTTTCGCGGCACCAACGGTGCTGCCGGCCAGGGGCCCGGCCGGGGCGGCGGGCGCTGACGTCCCGGCGGCCGCTGCGGGCGCGGGCACGACGTCGACGGCGGCGGTCCGGACGTCATCGCGTGTCGGCTCGGCGATGTCGAGTACCACCACGGTCACGTTGTCCGGGGCGCCGGCCTCCAGCGTGAGTTCAACCAGCAGTTCGGCGCATTCGCCCAGGTCCTTCGTCTCCCGGACGGTGCGCTCCACGACGTGGCCGGCCACATAGTTCAGGCCGTCCGAGCAGAGCAGCCATCGTTCCCCGGCCTGGACTGCCAGTGTGTCAAGATCAAGCTCCGGGCTGGCATCGACGTCGCCCAGCACGCGCATGAGGACGTTCTTGTGCGGATGCGTTTCGGCCTCTTCGGGGCGGAGCCTGCCCTCATCGATGAGCCGCTGGACAAAGGTGTGGTCGACACTGACCTGTTCGAACTCGCCGTCGCGCAGCCGGTAGGCCCGGGAGTCGCCGATGTGGGCGAAGTGGAGCTTTCCTTCGGCGAGGAGCAGGGCCGTGACCGTGGTGCCCATCCCGGCGAGCTTGGGATTCATGTGCACCAGTTCGGACAGCAGGGAGTTGGCCGTCTGGATTTCGTCGGCGAGCACGGTCCCGGCGTCGCCGTCGTAGTCGTCGTGGTCCAGGTGGATCATGTCCAGGACGGTCGCGGCGGAGGCGACGTCGCCGCCGGCATGGCCACCCATGCCGTCGGCGACGACGGCGAGGTGCCGGCCGACGTAGGCGGAGTCGTCATTCTTGGCGCGTATGCGGCCGACGTCTGACCGCGCGGCGTAGCGCATGATGAGCGGCCGCTTCGGGGCAGTTGGCTTGCCTTCGGCCCTGTCTGCGGGAAATTCCGGGGCAGCCACGGCTACGGCCTCAATTCGATGACCGTCTTGCCGATTCTCACGGGGACGCCCAGCTCCACCGGGAGGGCCCGGGTCAGCTGCTGGTCTGCCAGATATGTGCCATTAGTGGAGCCGAGGTCCTCGATGAACCAGCGGCTGCCCTGCGGGAACAGGCGGGCATGGCGGCCCGAGGCGTAGTCGTCCTCCAGGACCAGGGTGGCTTCCTGTGCCCGGCCAAGGAGGATCGGGCTCGCCGCGAGGGCGATGGTGGTGCCCTTCAACGGTCCCTCGGTCACGATCAGCTGGCGGGCCTGCTGTTTGACGGGGGCGGGCGGCGGTTCAGCAAGGGAAGGATTCTTGCGCACCTGGCGTGCCGTGGGGGCACCGGCCGCCGCCTTGCGGCCGATCATCAGGTCGCGGCGCATGGCCGAGACAATGCTGAAGATCAGCACCCACAGGAGGATGAGGAACCC
Source organism: Arthrobacter sp. 01N444 (assembly GCF_056399305.1). Taxonomy (NCBI): domain Bacteria; kingdom Bacillati; phylum Actinomycetota; class Actinomycetes; order Micrococcales; family Micrococcaceae; genus Arthrobacter; species Arthrobacter sp. 01N444. The sequence continues at coordinate 364,872 of NZ_JBFTRB010000001.1, read as the reverse complement.
GAAACGCAGGGCCGTGATGGTCAATTCGCTCATGCGTGGCCGCCTGGGTGGGCGGGCAGTAGGCGGAAGATGATTTTGGTTCGTCCCATCATGATCGTGGCGCCGTCAGCAAGATCCGAACTGCCCACGATCTTTTGGCCGTTGACGTAGCTGCCGTTCGTGGAGCCGAGATCGATCGCCTGGGCCGTACCAGGCCCAGTCCGGATTTCCAGGTGGCGGCGCGAAACGCCGGTGTCGTCAATAAGGATGTCTGCTTCGGAGGACCGTCCGAGGACGATTGAGGGCGCGTTCAGCGAATAGCGCTGGCCGTCGATGTCCAGTACAGGCTGAAGCTGTGTCGGCTGGCGTGTCGGAGCCGCGGGTACGTTGCCGTGAATACCCGGCTGCGCCGGGACGGAAGGGGCGGAGGCTTTCTCGGTCCGCGAGGTGATGTCGAAATTCCCGGCGCGGTGCTCCTCATCGCGGCGGAAACTGATCCGGACCGGGCCCTGGAGGGTGTAGCCCTGGCTGCGGACATGGTTGATGACGACGTCGCACAGTTCCTCCGCGAGCGGTGTGCCCCATTCCTGGGCGCGCTGGAAGTCCTCGCTGCTGAGGAGTACGTCAAAAACGTTAGGGGCCAGGGTGCGTCCCGCGGCGATCGTGATGGCCTTGTTGTCCACCTCGGTGCGGAGGCGGCTCGCGATCTCGACAGGCTCAACCTGGGCGCGGGAACCGGTGGAGAAGACTCCGCGGACGGCCTTTTCGATGCCGCGCTCGACTTTGTCCAGCAATCCCATGGTCCTTCTCCTTTCCTGTTGGCTGCGGGGCAGCGTTCGTTCCGGAACTCGGTTTCCAACTTTTGCGAGCCCGCGCTCAGCGGACACTCCTACATCAGATACTACTGGGCGTGTCTGGGAATGGCCTCAACGGACGCCGCCGGGGCGACGTCAAAATGAGTGCCCGCCGCGCCCTGACGTGCGCGGACACCGCCGCCGGGACTGCCGAGGCGGGTCCCCGCGTGACGCCCGGCGGCGGGGCAAACGTGGCCGGCAAACGACCCCATTCAGGGGGCTCTGGGGCTCGATTGGTGTTTTCCGGCAATTGTCCGTTATGCTTGATCTCGCTGCTTTTACGAGGTTGGCGGTCCGGGAAACCGGCCCTATCCGAGTGGAAGAAGTTGCGCGCGAGTGGCGGAACGGCAGACGCGCTGGCTTCAGGTGCCAGTGTCCGAAAGGGCGTGGGGGTTCAAATCCCCCCTCGCGCACGCAATCGAAAGAACCCCGGTCTTGGACCGGGGTTCTTTTGTTTAACCCGCGCGGGGGCAGCCGGCGTCGGGGTTTCCCGGTTTCCCCACATTCGAAGGCTTGGCCCGGCGTGTTGCGCCGACCCGCCGGTGTGGGGCGGCGCCGGTCCGTCAAAAGTGGGGAAACTCCGCAGCAGCGGACTCCGCAGCAGCGGACCACGCGGCAAGACCGCTAGGCTGCCCGCAGCGCCCCGAGCCCGGCGAGGAGTGCCTCGAGTCCCAGCTTGAAGGCGACGTCGGCCGGTTTTTCATGGCCTTCCTCGGCCAGGCGCTGGACGGCGGCGGTGAAATGCGGTGTCGACGCGGCCATGGTGCCGGAATCGAAGATGTCCGCGGGTGCGGTGACGTCGTAGGCGGAGCCAAAGATGAACGATTCGATCGCGACAATGGCCGGGACAATGCGCTCCTGCGGAAAGCCTGCGCGGCTGAAACCGGCACTGACGGCCTCATACATGGCCAGTGTCTTGGGCGCGTCGGTCACGGGCAGTACGGCAATGACGGGAATCAGTGGGGTGTGCTTGGAAAATACGTCGCGGTAGCTCCAGGCCCAATCCCTCACGGCCTGTTCCCAGTCCCCGGCCTCGAAGGCGGTGACGTCCACGAACGAGGTCAAGTGGTCCTGGACGAGGACCAGCACGTCCCGTTTGGACGAGACATGGTTGTACAGCGCCGAGGGAGCCACGTTGAGGGTCCGCGCCAGGGCAGCCATGGTGAACCCGTCGTAGCCGCTCTTGCCAATCAGCTGCAGGGCCGCCACGGTGATGCCGTTCTGGTCCAGCACTGCCGCGGCGGGCCGTCCCGCACGGCGGCGGGGCCTGGCTGCGGGGCCGTGCGGATCGGCGGGGGCGCTGGTTGCTGCCGTCATTCCGGGCCTTTCTTCTCTGCTTGGCTTCTCAGTTTGGCTGGCGGGTTCGGGGTGAGCCCGTTCTGCCCCTACTTTACGGGCGAAATTCATTAGGCGGAGGGTCTTCCCCGAAGCGTGTGGAAGGTCTATCATTCTAAATGAACGCCATTCATTTTGTGGTCCGCATCACTCTAGCGGCCACGGGGAGGAACATCATGCTGGAACTTGACCGCGACGTCGTCATCGTAGGAGCCGGCCCGTCAGGCTTGACCGCCGCCCGCGAGCTGAAAAAGGCCGGACTCAGTGTGGCGGTGCTCGAGGCGCGGGACCGCGTGGGCGGCCGGACCTGGACCGACACGGTTGACGGGGCCATGCTCGAGATCGGCGGCCAGTGGGTTTCGCCGGACCAGACCGGGCTCCTGGGGCTCCTGGATGAGCTCGGACTGCAGACCTATTCCCGCTACCGCGACGGCGAATCCGTCTACATTGGCGCGGACGGCAGGCGCACCCTGTACACCGGTGACACCTTCCCGGTCAGCGAAACCACCGCCGTTGAAATGGACAAGCTCACGGCACTGCTGGACTCCCTGGCCGCGGAGATGGTTCCCGAGGAGCCGTGGGCCCACCCCAAGGCCCGCGAGCTGGACACCATCTCCTTTCACCATTGGCTGCGGCAGAACTCAACAGATGAGGAAGCCTGCAACAACATCGGCCTGTTCATCGCCGGCGGCATGCTGACCAAACCGGCCCACGCCTTCTCCGCCCTGCAGGCCGTCCTCATGGCTGCCTCGGCGGGGTCCTTCACCAACCTCACGGATGAGGACTTCATCCTGGACAAGCGGGTTGTCGGCGGGATGCAGCAGGTTTCGCTGCTGCAGGCCGCGGAACTGGGCGACGACGTCGTCCTCGGCAGCCCGGTCCGCACCATCAACTGGGCCAATGACGCGAGCGGAGGCTACCGTGTCACTGCCGTCTCCGACCGGGCCACGGTGAACGCACGTTTCGTCATCATGGCCGTGCCGCCAAACCTCTACACCCGGGTGTCCTTTAACCCGCCGTTGCCCCGCCGCCAGCACCAGATGCACCAGCACCAGTCACTTGGCCTGGTCATCAAGGTCCACGCCGTCTACAGCAGCCCGTTCTGGCGCGAAGACGGCCTGTCCGGGACGGCCTTCGGCGCCGGCGCCATTGTGCAGGAGGTCTACGACAACACCAACCACGAGGACCCGCGCGGCACGCTGGTGGGCTTTGTCTCGGATGAGAAGGCCGACGCCATGTTCGAGCTCAGCGCGGAGGACCGCCGCCGCGCCATCCTCGAGTCGATTGCGTCCTTCCTCGGCGAAAAGGCCCTGGATCCCGAGGTTTACTACGAGTCCGACTGGGGTTCGGAGGAATGGACCCGGGGGGCTTACGCCGCCAGCTACGACCTTGGCGGACTGCACCGCTACGGCAAGGACCAGCTGACGCCGGTCGGGCCGATCTACTGGTCCTGCTCGGATCTTGCGGCCGAGGGCTACCAGCATGTTGACGGCGCCGTCCGGATGGGGCAGCTCACGGCGGCCCGGATCGTCGCTGCTGCGGACCGTGCGTCCGTCGCCTCGTAGAGAATCCCAACAATTCAGTTGAATGCAGTCCAGTTCAGTTAGGAGAGCGGCCAGATGCGTTACGTAGTGGGGTATTCAGCCAATGCCAGGGGCCATGATGCGGTCAATCTGGCCGTCTCCCTGGCGCTCGGGCGGGGGGCGAGCCTGGACCTTGTGCTGGTGGTGCCCGAAGTGCAGCAGTCCGGGCACGCCCTCGCGCCGAAGGCCGGCTTCGAAAATCTGCTCACCGAGCAGGCCCAGGAGTGGCTCGACCAGGCCCTGGCGCTGGTTCCATCCAGTGTCCCGGCGCAGGCACACATCCGCAGCCATGATTCCGACGCGCACGCACTGATCGAGGCGGCCGAGGAATTGGGCGCGGACATGCTCATCATCGGGGCCACCAGCACCGGACTCTTCAAACGGTTCACGATCGGGTCGGTGGCCAGTGCATTGCTCCACGCCTCGACCGTTCCGGTGGCCCTGGCACCGCACGGCTATCACCGCCAGGAGGCTCTGACCCGGATCAGTTGCGGGCTCGGAACCCGGGCCGGTGCGGAGAAGCTGCTCGAATTCGCCCTAGGCATGGCGTCGAACCGGGACGTGCCACTGCGGGTGGTGTCGCTTCTGGCCCTCGACGGCGATGCGGCCGATTCAGCCGACGCGGCCCGGGAGTATGCGGCCAAGTGCCTTGCCGACGCACTGGCTGCCGGCGGGCCGGCAGTACCGGGGGAGGCGAAGGCGGAGGTCCCGGGGGAGGCCAAGACGGAAGCCCAGGTAGAGGCGAAGACGGAAATCGTCGTCGCCCACGGGCGCAGCATCGAGGAAGCCGTGGACCGCCTGGACTGGGAAGACGGCGAGGTCCTGTTGATCGGATCCAGCCGGCTTGCCAAGGGCCGGTCCATCTTCCTCGGCAGCACAGCGGGCCGCATTCTGCGCGCCCTGCCGGTGCCGATGATCGTGGTCCCCAGCGACTATGAACTCAAGCACCTCAATCATTCAGCGTCGAGTGACACCCCCCGAGAGGCACAACAATGAGCGCAGACCATGCGATGTCCAAGCCGTCGCAGACAGGACAGCAGACAGGACAGCACACCGAACAGCAGCACGGACTCAGTGAGAAGGGCCTGAAAGCCGGATCGGTGGGGCTCATTGGCGCCGTCGTCATCGGCATTTCCTGTATCGCCCCGGCATACACCCTTACGGCCGCCCTGGGTCCCACCGTGGCCGAGGTCGGCGTGCAACTGCCGGCGATCTTCCTGGTGGGCTTTATCCCCATGCTGCTGGTGGCCTTCGGCTACCGGGAGCTGAACAACGCCATGCCCGACGCCGGGACCTCCTTCACCTGGGCGTCGCGGGCGTTCGGCCCCTGGATTGGCTGGATGGGCGGCTGGGGACTCATCGCCGCCACCATCATCGTGCTCTCGAACCTGGCCGCCGTAGCGGTGGACTTCTTCTACCTCATGCTGGCGCAGATCTTCGGCAATCCCGAACTCGCCGACCTCACCACCAACCTGCCGCTGAATATCGCGACCACACTGGTGTTTATCGCCCTCGCGTGCTGGATCTCCTACCGCGGCATGGAAACCACCAAGACCGTCCAGTACGTTCTCGTGGGATTTCAGTTGCTGGTCCTCGCCTGGTTCTCGATCTCAGCGTTCAGCCACGTCGCCAACGGAACCGCCTTTGACGCCACGGCCATCTCCCCGGACTGGTTTAACCCGTTCGCCGTGGGATCCTTCTCCGCCTTCGCCGCCGGCGTTTCGCTGTCCATCTTCATCTACTGGGGCTGGGACGTCACGCTGACCATGAACGAGGAGACCAAGAACCCGGAGAAAACGCCGGGACGTGCCGCCACGATCACCGTGCTGGTCATCGTGATCATCTACATGACGGTTGCCCTGGCCACGCTGAGCTACGCCGGCGTCGGCGACACGGGGCTGGGCACCGGCAACCCGGAGAACCAGGGCAGCATCTTCGCCGTTCTGGCGGGACCGGTAATGGGCCCGTTCGCCATCCTGATGTCCCTGGCTATCCTGAGCAGCTCCGCCGCGTCTCTGCAGTCCACATTTGTCTCGCCGGCGCGCACCCTGCTGTCCATGGGCCATTACCGGGCGCTGCCGCAGAAGTTCGGCAGGATCAGCCCCACATACAAGTCGCCGAGTTATGCCACGATCGCCTCTGCCATCGCGGCCGCGGCGTTCTATGTCATCACCCGGACCACGTCGGAAAACGCACTGTGGGACACCATCACGGCCCTGGGCATGATGATCTGCTTCTACTACGGCATCACCGCGTTGGCCTGTGTCTGGTTCTTCCGCGCCGAGGCGTTCAGCGGAGCGAGGGCCTTCTTCTTCAAGTTCCTCGCGCCACTCCTGGGCGGCGTCATCCTGCTGGTCATGTTCGTCAAGACCGCCTACGACTCCATGGATCCCGCGTACGGATCAGGGTCGTCGATCGGCGGTGTGGGGCTGGTCTTCATCCTGGGCATGGGCGTCCTCCTGCTGGGCGTGGTGCTCATGCTGGTCATGGCCAAGCTCCGCCCCGAGTTCTTCAGGGGCCAGGTCCTGACCCGCGGGCACTGAGTCCACTGCCGGTTCAGGGAAGGTCCCGGGAAGGTCTCCGGCCGGCAGCCATTGGAAAGTAAGCACACTTACCAATAGGCTGTCCGGAGGGGAACCTTCCTCCGTTGGAACCAGAACGAGGTGAGAGCATGTCGGATGCCGAAAGCATCAGCAAGGTCACGGACATCATCAACGATTCGCACATCGGAATGTTCACCACCATCAACGAAGCAGGCGCGCTCGTCAGCCGGCCGCTGGCCGTCCAGGAGGTCAAGGACGACGGCGACATGTGGTTTTTCACGTCGGCGACCACCTCTCAGGTGGCCCACATCCGCGCCAACCCGGCGGTGAACGTCTCCTTCGGCAAGCGCACCGAGTGGGTTTCGGTGGCCGGGACCGCTGAAGTGGTCACTGACCGGCAACTGATCCACGACATGTGGAATCAGGTGGTGGAGGCCTGGTTCCCGGACGGGCCGGACACCCCTGAGGTGGTCCTGCTCCACGTCGACTCGGACTCCGCCGAGTACTGGACCAGCCCGGGCGGCACGGCGGCCACCGTGCTGCAGTGGATCAAGTCCAAGGTGACCAACAGTCGGATGAGCGTGGGCAACAGCGGAACGGTCGAGCTGTAGCGCGCCGAACCCGGGCCACCGCCCGGTCTCACCGGTGGATATTGCCGCTCGATATCACCGCTCTGGGCCGATGACGGCCGATCGGGACCGGACTGCTCCTAGTCGGTGATTTTCAGGCCGGTGCCCCAGTTGAAGGTTGGATACGCGGGGTTGGCCTGCAGCGCCATGACCAGCAGCATGAAGCCCTCGAGTTCTCGGGCGTGACGCAGTCCGCCCACCTGGAGCGGACGCAGCCCGGCGGCTTCGGCGAAGACCGCAACCTCGTTGCGGGCCTCTTCGGAGTCCGAGGCGATGAAGACATCCATCGGCTGGCCGCCGGCTGCCCCGGACCCGAGCGGGCCGGCAAAGGTGGTGTTGAAGGCTTTCACCACCCGTGCGCCCGGGAGCAGTCCGGCGATTTCCTCCGCCGCCGACGTCCCCGGGGCGACCACCAGCGAGTCGAAGGTTTCGGTGTCAATCGGATTGCTGATGTCCACCACCGTCTTGCCGCTGAGCGTGTCGCCGAAATGCGTGGCAACTTCCCTGGCCGGGCCGAAGTACAGCGCGAGGACGACGATGTCTCCCTCGGGAACCTCGCTCAGGCCGCCGGAGCTGGTGGTGCCGCCAAGTTCAGCAGCGAGCTTGGCGGCATTCTCCGGCGTCCGGTCCAGGATCTGGACGGAGCGCCCGGCGGCGACAGCCCGGGTTCCGATCGCCCGTGCCATATTGCCGCTGCCGATGATCGTGATGTCAGTCATGATGGAACCTTTCCAAGGTGGCCGCGAACTGCCGGATCGGCAATTCCGGGGAATCAGCCGTGCGCGTGGTCCGGGCCAGGCGGCCCGGCGGCGCTGACGCCGGCCGCGCGTTCGGCGGCAGCGAGGGCATGTTCCAGCCGTTCCACGGCCGGGGCGTAGGCGGCATCGGTGCAGGCGCGGTCCGTACGGCCGCCGAGGCCCTCGGCGGCCTTGATCGCCCGGATCAGTGCCGCGGTTTCCGGTTGCCGGGTATCGCTCATCGCGGGATAGTCAATCGAGAACCCCGGATCCAGTTCGTACCGCTGCCACCGGGCGAGGGCGCTCCGGTGCCGTGCGGCGGCCGCCTCGTTCAAGAGCCGGGTTTCCCGGCTGGCCCGGCGGGCTTCCTGCCGGCGGAGCAGCCGGGGTGCCGCAGCGACGGCCGCCAGGGCAGCCCCCGCGGCCAGCATCCCGAGCGCCAGGCCGGCCCAGGGCCATGTGGAAGAGGCCAGGACGATGGCGGGCACAATGACGGCGAGTCCGGCGAATGCGTCCCAAAACGCGCCGTCCGCGCCTTCGGAAGGCCCGTCGTCGGCCGCCAGGTGCTTGCGGGCGAAATAGACCGAGGCGAACGCTGCCCCGGCAACCAGAATGGCGAGGGCCAGGAACTGCCAGGCCGCGAGGGCGCCGGATAGTGAAAGCGTCATTGCACACCTCCCCGGAACGGTCCCGGGCGGGCGCTGTTCCGCTAGTTCCATTGGAATCCCTGGCGGCGGGGCCGTCAATGCCTGCCGGGCCGGGGCAATGCCCGGCGCCAGCGCGGACGCAAACCCAGGCGCCAGGGCCGGTGCGGAGGCCGCGTCGCGGTTCCTACGCCGAGCCTCCCGGCGTAGCCTAGGGGCCATGCGACTGAAAATGTGCAGTATCCACGTCAAGGATCCAGCCTCGGCCCATGAGTTCTACACCGGCACGCTGGGCTTCGAAACGCTGATGGCCATGCCGGAGCACAACCTCTTCATCATCAAGGATCCGGATGGTGCCGGAGGCGCCGGACTGCTGCTGGAACCCAGTGACAACCCGATCGGCGCGGCCTACATGAACGGTCTGCACGACGCCGGGATTCCCGCGATCGTCTTTGGCGTGCCGGACGTGCGCGCCGAATACGACCGGCTGGCGGCCAAGGGCGTGATGTTCCAGGGGGAACCGTCCGAGGGGCCCGGCGGGACCAGTGTGGTGTTGGATGACGGCTGCGGGAACTTCGTGCAGCTGCACCAGGACTAGATGCCGGAGAACCGCGCCCTGACTCTGCCTAACGGCTCGTCTTGTCCTTGTCCGGGTGCTCGTCGCCGATATGGCCCGGTGCATTGGCGGCCAGGACCCGCGCCACGAAGGAGGCATACTCCTCCATATAGTGGCGCAGCAACCCGGCCGTAGCCTCGTCCTTGACCTCGCCGTCCTCGCCGTAGGCCTCCGGGACGAAGCGGATGTAGGCCTCCGGCGCATTCAGCTGCGGCGCGTCGAGGAAGCTCAGCACACTGCGGAACGAGGACTGCATCACGGCCGTCCCAATGCCGCCGGGGGAGGCGCCGATGATCCCGGTGGGCTTGCGGGCGAAGGAGTTCGTGCCCCAGGGCCGGGATCCCCAGTCGATGGCGTTTTTGAGCGCTCCGGGGATGGACCGGTTGTATTCGGGCGAGACGAACAGGATGCCGTCGGAAGCCGAGATGGCATCTTTGAGGGCCTGCCCAACAGGTGGGAAAGCGGCATCAAAATCCGGGCTGTACAACGGCAAATCCCTGATGGGGATCTCCGTGAACTCCAATTCCGCAGGTGCAAGCCGAATCAGCGCCCTGGACAAAGTGCGGTTGATGGAATTGCTCGAGAGGCTCCCGACAAAATATCCGATCTTGAAGCCCATGGCCTTGTTCCTTCCCGATACGCCGCCGGAGGCAGGTGAATTGGGATGCGGAGGGGATCGGACCGGCGGCCCCGACCCATTCCGCGAGCGTAGTCCTGCGTCCGCGGGTTGAAAAGAGGGGCCGGGAGAAAGCGCGTGCCGCTATTCGGCCTTGGCGCGGGCTTTCTTGGCGTCCTTCTTGGCGGCCTCGTCCTTGACCCGCTGGGCCTCGACGCGGACGGCGGCGTGGGTGGCGCGCTCGGCCACCAGCCAGGCCGGGGGAGCCTGAAGCAGTGCGGTGATTTCCGCCGTCGTCAGCGCTTCCTCAACACCACCGCGGGCCAGGCCGGCGATGGAGACGTTGAGCTTCTGCGCGACCACGGGGCGCGGGTGCGGGCCGTTGCGGCGGAGTTCCGCGAGCCACTCCGGCGGGTTGGCCTGGAGATCGGCAAAATCAGCGCGGGTGATGGTTGAATCCTGGAACTCCTGGGGTGTCGCCGGCAGGTAGATGCCAAGCTTCTTGGCAACGGTGGCCGGTTTCATGGACTGGGAGTTTGCAGAGGTCATAGTCCAAGGGTATCCGGCGGCACGCCCGCAGGGCACCAACCCAGCACCAACCCAGTACCAAACCAGCGCGGGATCAGCACGGTGCCGCCATCGAGGCGGACCCCCGCGCCACCCCGGGCGGTACTGTGAACATGTGTCCGCAGCAGAAGAACCATCCCAGACCCCCGACGAAACCGCCGTCGTCCCAGCCGTCGCAGTCGGGCGGGAGCTGCGCTTCGCGTACGTGGCCGGTGTGACACCGGGCAAATGGATCCGCCGCTGGGAGGAACGGATGCCCGATGTTCCGCTGCACTCCTTTATGTCCGACGACGGCGCGCAGCTGTCCGTGATCCGCGACGGTACCGCGGACCTGAGTTTCGTCCGGCTCCCGGTGGAACGCGAGGGCCTCAGCGTGATCCCGCTCTACGAGGAGCAGCCGGTGGTGGTGGCACCGAAGGGGCACGAGGTCTCCTTGTTTGAAGAAGTGGACCTGGCGGACCTGTCTGCCGAGACGTTTCTCGATGTGCAGGACCTCGGCGGACCCGCGATGGCCCTGCAGGTGGTGGCCTCCGGTGCCGGGCTGGTGATCCTGCCGATGTCCGTGGCCCGGCACTTCAACGTCAAGGACACCGTGGCGCGGAAGCTCACGGGCGCGCCCGGCACGGAGATTGCCCTGGCCTGGCCGAGCGACGCCACGGACGAGGTCATCGAGGAATTCATCGGTATTGTCCGCGGCCGCACCGCGGCGAGCTCGCGCCAGCCCTCGGCGCAGCAGGAGAAACCCAAACGCGAGCCCAAGCCGGACCGGCGCGGCACCGGAGCCGCCAAGAAGCCCAAGGTGGCGCAGCGTTACGCGCCCAACCCGGACAAGGGCCGCGGCAAGGGATCCCGGAAAAAGGGGAAACGCTAGGCCTGTGGAGTTGGACGCTCCTGGCGGCGTTCTGCCGTTGCGGGAACGGCGAAGATAGGCCGTCAGATTGGCCCGCTCATGCGGACAGGTTCGTTTCTATCACCATCAAAATACATCCTCCAAAAAGGGCAACAGAACTCAAATTGATTCCCACGAGAATGGCAACTGCTGCCGAATGAAGGAGCGCCAGTTCAAGAACACCGAAGATCAGGGCGACAGTCACGGTTGCTGCCGTGAGGACCGCCGGAATCAATATTTTCGGAGTTTCGGAACGTTTTAGTAGAGAATATGTCGGGGCCCACAGAATCTGGGTCATCGCCAGTGCCGCGGCCAGCGCAATCACGTAGGACGGCAAGATACTTCCGGGCTCTACCGGCTTGGCCAGAATGACGAAGAGATACACCGAGCACAGAACCAGTGATGCGCCGAGGAAGGCTGCATAAACCTTCAGCTCGTGAATCTTGATGAGGCTTCTCATCCAGCCATAGAGACGTTGATGTTGTCAGTGGCGCAGGCCGGCTCGGACTGGCAAGAGAACCCGCCGTTGGGACGCTGAATCATTGTCTTCCAAGTGTCAGATCCTGTCGTGTTGAAACGAGCATACGCTTCGTGCGCGGGAGCCTGGAACCGCCAGCCAACCATTTCAATGAGACCCGAGCGGTAGATCCGGTTCATTACGTTGTACTGGATGGACCCGATCCGGCAGTAAGGGTTTCCAACGTTGTGCTTGAACTTGACCTGAGCATAGGAACCGCTCCGGCGGTCGCTGCTGTTGACGGCGCCCGGTAGCTCCTGTTGTCGCCGCCAAAGCTCCAGCCATCCTGGCCTACTACGCCGCAGCTGATCGCCCCGGCGACGTCCAGAGTGACCCTGTTGTCCGGAATAAAGGTCTTGTACTCGACAGCATTCGTATACGGCTGGTAAACCATCGGAACGGGCTTCCTCGTCCTGGATACAGACATGTTCAGGGTCTTCTCGGAAACTGCCGACGGAGCATCGGACGTTCCCTTCGCAACGATTTTGTATTTAGCGCTGCGAAAATGCCGCAACTTATCGCTGCGATTCACACTCGAAGGAAATCATGTCAGTGGCGAGCTGGCCGGTGAGGACCGGCTAATGAGACGCTTCCAATCACTTGAGGAGACCCCCTACAAAACGTTGGCGAGGGGCTAAGGCTGCCGCGGCGCCGTGGCTGTTGCGCTGTTGGTATTCCCAGATAGTGCCAAGAGCTGGCGATATGGTTGAGCATCAGTAGCCGCACTACCTTGGGGAAAAATGATATTGGCGCTTTCTACATCGGAAGTAAATCCACTGGTGCCGTCATGGGGCATCATGGGATTCCCGCTGACCCTGAACGCAATCTTGTTCATTGCAGCGCTCGTGAGCATTGCGCGCAATAGGACTCACACCACTGGCGGTACTGTCGTTTGGGCCCTCATCGTTCTTGCAGTACCGCTACTTGGCTCGGTTCTGTGGTTTTTGGTTGGGCGCAGAGAAACATCCAGTTTTCGTCTCCGCGATCACGCGAGAAAGCGGCATGATCGGGTGAATCTGAGCAGCCCGGGACTATGATCACGACGATAATCGACGCATGACTGAGCACTTACCGTCCTGGCCGACCACACCACCGACCTACGGTTCAGTCGTTTTGCGCGAGTTCACCGACGACGACGTACATCTCGCCACCGAGTTGGGAGACGATCCTTACATCCCTCTCATTGGCAGCCTTCCCGCACTCCCCACGGCACAGCAGGCTCTGGAGTGGATCTACCGGCAGCGCGGCCGGTTCGCCGAAGGAAAAGGGCTGTCCTTCGCCATCGCCGATGCCGAGTCCGACAACGCCGTCGGTGCGATCGGACTGTGGCTTCAGAACATGTCGGCCGGCCGCGCAACGGTCGGCTACTCGGTTGCCCCCGCGCACCGGGGTCGCGGGATCGCCACCAGCGCGTTAAAGGCACTGACCGCGTTCGCTTGGACCATCCCCACTCTGCACCGGATCGAGCTGTACATCGAGACGTGGAACAGCAACTCAAGTCGCGTTGCCGAGGCGTCTGGTTTCCAGCGGGAGGGCCTGCTCCGCAGCCACCAGGAGATTGGTAACACCCGGCGCGACATGCTGCTCTATGCGACAACGCGACCTTAAAGACATCTCGCCTGGTGTTTGTATTCTGCTCAGCCGGAGCTTTCGCCGGGGCGGTGCGCAGGCACATTCCGGACTATCTGCTGCCCGTCGACGTGGGCCGCGGGTGGTGAAGTGCTTCCCCGACCGCGCGGAGGAATAGCGCTCAGCGCCTCGTCTCGTACCTGGTCAGGACCACGCCGCCGGGAAACGTCCGCGTCTCCACCAGATTCAGGCTCACCCAGCTGTCGAGCGAGGTGAAGAACGGAGTGCCGCCGCCCACCACGACCGGATGGGTGACCAGCGCGTATTCGTCGATCAGCCCGGCCCGCATGGCCGCCCCGGCGAGCGTTGCGCCGCCGACGCTCATCGGGCCGCCGTCGCCGGCCTTAAGCCGGGTGATCTCGGCGATCGCGTCGCCGGTGATCAGTCGGGTGTTCCAGTCGACGTTGTCGATCGTCGAGGAGAACACCACCTTCGGCGTGTCCCGCCAGTTCCGCGCGAACTCGATCTCCGCCGGGGTGGCGTTGGGCTGCTGGTCGCCGCTCGGCCAGTAGGAGCTCATGGTCTCCCAGAGCTTGCGGCCGTACAGTGACAGGCTGCTAGCCCGCTCCTGGTCGAGCCACCACTGGAACAGTTCGTCGCTCGGCGCGCTCCAGCCGATGTCGTCGCCGGCCGCGGCGATGTAGCCGTCCAGGGTCAGATTCATGCCGTAGATCAGTTTCCGCACGGCGCCAGCCTTCCGTCTTGTCGTGGTCGAGGGCATCATTGAACTCTGTCGTCCCGCATATGATCGGCAGCATCCTGTCCCTCTTGGAGCCACCGTAACCGCCCATGGTCTGGATGCCATAGCCTTCGGTCCACGTTTCAACTGAGCTGCCCGATGAGGGGTCGGCTTACGGACACGTTGCGGAGCGTCGAAACCGGTCTTGACGTGTCCCGGTCAACGATTCTTCACTGGACACCTCCAGTCATCGGGCGCTTCAGGTAAGAGCTAACGAAAGCCGGGGTAGCCCATTCTCACGTCTGTATATGGCGCACGAATCCTGATCGCCGTCCTATGCGGTCAAATATCTGCGTATCAGGACCAGCCAGGTATGTCTGGTGAGGGCGCGAATGAATTGGGAAGTTCCGTGACTTGGTAGAAGCGTTCGGTCTCAGGTTTCCTGTACTTGCTCACGCGGACTGTTTCCAGAGACGGACAGTTCTCCAAGACGTTGAGTGTGCCGTCTTCGGGGAGCACCCCGAAGAGCTCAATGTGCGCCAGAACCGGTAACTCCGTTAGCGGGGCCAGCGATTGAACGATTGTTTTCTTCCCAGATGCGTCCCAACTAGGCAGTGTGCTGAGTCTGATCGTTCTTAGACGTGGCAGTTGACTGAGCGGGCCGAGGTCCGACACGTTAGGCAAGTGCATGATGCTTAGATAATCGAGCCGGCCCAGACCTCCCAAGGACGCCAGGCCCATATCCGGATATGTTGCAATGATAAGGGTCTTCAGATTGACGAATTCCGATAGGCCCGCCAGGGACTTGTATTTGCAGTGCCACACCCGCAGAGCAGTCACTTCAGCTGGGGCCGGATGCGCAGGCAGTGACCGAGCATCGTCTCTCATGAAGTCAGCGATCATCCTGCCACCGTAGTGGAAATATTAGGAAAGCGGCCGGTGAGGGACCGGCTTACGGGCGGTTGCCCAGTATCCGCGCTCGTGGAGACGCCCTTGCTTGGGCAGCAGGCGCAGACTTCCCTTGAAGATGCCCTTGGTATCGGCTTAACTGTTGGCAAAGGGGCGGGAGGCACTTACAAATGACGAGCTCCAGCGCTGAGACTGAATCACAGATGAGGTCCCGAACATGGACATGCTGAACGGCGAGGAGATCGCCGAGGCCAGGCTGACCGACTGGCGCAAGTTGGCCCAGGGACTCCATGCCCGCTACCTGGTCGACGACTTCGGCACCGGTGCACGGTTCGTTACCGCGGTAGGCGAGGCGGGCGATGCGCTCGGACACCACCCGAGCGTGTCGATCGGCAATGGGTACGTCGACCTCAAGATGGTCAGCGCCGACGCCATCTACCGCGACGACGAGGGCACCGAGCACGTCGTCGAATGGGTAACCCAGCAGGACGTCGACCTCGCGCGACGGATCTCCGAGATCGCCGCCGACCACGAGGTCGACGCCGACCCGGCCTCGGTCAGCGTCATCGAGCTCGGTCTCGATACGGCCCACTCCGCGACCATCGCCCCAGTGTGGGCCGCCCTGTTGACCGGGAACGCCGAGGCCCAGGGTCACGGGTCGCCCAGCGACGAGATCCGGGACGCCACAGGGCGTGTACCGAACCTGTGGTTTGGGGACGCCGGTGAGACCCCGAGTCAGCGGTTCCACGTCGAGATCTATGTGGCGCCCGAAGTGGCCGAGCAACGAATCGCCGCTGCCGTCTCCGCGGGCGGGACTGTCGTCGATGACACCGGCGCGCCGTCGCTCACCGTGATCGCCGACCAGGACGGCAACACAGGAGTCCTATGCGTCGCTGAGTCCCCGCGACGAGAGCTACCTCCTGACTCTCTTCAACTCGTTCCCGAGACAACCCCTGAGGTGGGCGTGACGACTTCGCACGTGATCAAGCCGCTCACGGCCGAGACCTTCCCGGCGTGGCTGGCGCTCGCGCAGAAGCACAACGGGGTCTGGGGTGGGTGCTACTGCTCGTATTTCCACGACGACACGGAGCGCACCGTCAAGAGCGAGTACGACGGGCCGACGTTCAAGCAGAGGCTCGTGGCGGAGGGCGTCGCGCACGCCGCGCTCGTCTTCGACGGCGACGACGCGATCGCGTGGTGCGAGTACGGCAGTCCGGTCGAGCTGCCGCGCATCTATCACCGCAAGGAGTACGACGCGGGCGAGACCGAGCCGGCACCGTGGCGCATCACATGCTTCTTCGTCGACCGCGACCACCGACGTTCGGGAGTGGCACGGGAGGCGCTGGATGGCGCGCTCGAGCTGATCGCGCAGGCCGGCGGGGGCGAGGTGGTCTCGTTCCCCAACGAGCTCGCCCCGGGCAAGAGGACGTCGTCCTCATTCCTCCACAACGGTACGAGGGCCATGTTCGAGAAGGCTGGATTCACGTTCGAGCGTCACATCGGCAAGAGCAAGACCGTGATGCGCAAGACGGTCCCGCCGGCCGGCGGCTGACGCTGGGTTCGCACGGGCTGGTCACGACGGCGTCAGGTTCGGCTCGCCGCCCTCTCGATCGCCGCCCTTGAGATCCCGCAACATCGCCGACACTCAGAGTGTTCGAAAACAGGGTCGTCGCCGGGACTCTCCTGAACGAACCCGAGACGCCCCGAACCGTGCGGATATTGGCCGCAAGCCAATCCACGACTAGCGTTGGCCAACAAACCGGACCGATTCCGACACCGACCGCTGACGGTCCCCTTGCGGGCGGCCTGCCTCATAACCCCGGTGCCTCGAAACCCATGCCGCGCATGACGTGGGTTACTTGGCGCAGGCGTCCTGAAGGGCCTTGACGGATTCGGCCGGAACCTGGTCGCCGGAGTCGGCGATCTGGCGCAGCGGGGTGGTGATCTCAGCGGGTGCACCCGCGGCTTCCGCGCTGGTGACAAGACCGCCCAGCAGTTCCTTGTCCTTGGCGCTGACCAGGCCGTTCTTCACGATGGCGCAGGCCTGCTTCTTCACTTCATTGCCGGCCGCCGTCGCAGCCCGTGACGCCCCGTCGTTGACGGCCTTTTCGGTAGCGTCCTGCACTTGCCCACAGCCGGTAAGTCCGATCAAGAAGGCGGCAGCGGCAAGGGCGGCGAGACGTCGTTTCATCCACCCACCCTAACAAGCGCGGCTTGTGCCGGCCTGAGGAAAAAGGGCAAACGCCAGGCCGTAGCCGTGTGGGCACCGGCGCGCATAGGCTCGGTGAGTGGACATCGTCGAGTTCCTGACCGCGCGCATTAGAGAAGACGAAGCCGTCGCCCTAAAGCTGCTCGGCGACCCCACGCTTGCCGTCTCCGGCGAGTGGTATGAACGCCGCCTGCTCCGTGAGTGCGAGGCCAAGCGCCAGCTCATCGGCATCATTGAATCCGCACGCCAGTCCGTGCTGGCCATGTTGGTCAGCCAGGAACCCGCCGAGGCCGGATGGGTGCCGGACGTCATCGAATGGACCACGCTCTCCCTGCACACCCTGGCGCTGCCGTATGCGGACCACCCCGAATTCCAGGCGCACTGGCGGATCACCGGATAGGGCCGTCAGCGGTTAGCTCCTGAGATGATGACGGGTCCCGGAAACCTGCAGGAAATCTCCGCGGCCTACTCTGGTCACACCGCGGCTTCTGCGGTCCGCCAGTCGGCTGGTTCTTGAAGGGATACCGTCATGCACCTCTTGCCCCGTGAGCAGGAAAAGCTCATGATCGTGGTCGCGGCGGATCTCGCCCGCCGCCGCCAGGCGCGCGGACTGAAGCTGAACTTCCCCGAGGCCGTCGCGGTGATCAGCTACGAACTGATCGAGGGCGCCCGGGACGGCCGGACCGTTCCGGAGCTCATGAGCTCCGGAACCACCATCCTTGGCCGCGACGACGTGATGGAGGGCGTGCCGGAAATGATCCACGACGTCCAGATCGAAGCAACCTTCCCGGACGGCACCAAGCTCGTCACCGTTCACGACCCGATCCGTTAGGAGCTTCGATGATTCCGGGAGAATACGTTCTCAGTTCCGCGCCGCTGGTCATCAACGCCGGCCGTGAGGCGGTGGAGGTCGCGGTGACCAACACCGGAGACCGGCCCGTCCAGGTGGGCTCGCATTATCACTTTGCCGAAGCCAACTCGGCGCTGCAGTTTGACCGGGCGGCCGCCTACGGCCGCCGGCTGGACATCCCGGCCGGCACGGCCGCGCGGTTCGAACCCGGGGACAGCAGGACCGTCCGGCTGATCGAGCTCGCGGGCAGACGGGAAGTGTACGGCCTCAGCAACGCCGTCAACGGCGCACTCCGCAAGAGCGGACTCCCTGTTTCCGAAGGGGAAGGTGACGCACAGTGAGTTTCGAGCTATCCCGCAGGCAGTATGCGGACCTCTACGGCCCGACGACGGGCGACGCCATCCGCCTGGCCGACACGGATCTGTTTCTTGAGATCGAGAAGGACCTTACCGTTTACGGCGAGGAAGTGGTGTTCGGCGGCGGCAAGGTGATCCGCGACGGCATGGGCCAGAACGGCCAGGTGACCCGGGACGGTGACGGTTCCGGCGGTATTGGTTCCGGCAGTACCGATTCCGGCGGCGGAGTCCCGGACACCGTGATCACCAACGTCGTGGTGCTGGACTACACCGGCATCTACAAGGCCGACGTCGCGCTCCGGGACGGCCACATCTTCCGGATCGGCAAGGCCGGCAACCCGCAGATCACCGACGGCGTGGACATCGTGATCGGCGCGAGCACCGAGATCATTGCGGGTGAACGGAAAATCCTGACCGCCGGCGGGGTGGACTCGCACATCCACTTCATCTCCCCGGACCAGGTCCCCGCCGCCCTGTGCAGCGGCGTGACGACGATGATCGGCGGCGGCACCGGCCCCGCCGAAGGCACCAAGGCCACCACCGTCACCCCCGGAAAATGGCACATCCAGCGGATGCTGCAGGCCGCCGAAGGGCTGCCCATCAACATCGGCCTGTTCGGCAAGGGCCACGCGTCCGCCGTCGAACCCCTGGCCGAGCAAATCCGCGCCGGCGCGATCGGGCTGAAAGTCCATGAGGACTGGGGCTCCACCACGTCCTCGATCGACACGTCGCTGCAGGTAGCGGACCAGTACGACGTCCAGGTGGCCATCCACACCGACACCCTGAACGAGTGCGGCTTCGTGGAGGACACCATCCGGGCCATCGACGGCCGCGTGATCCACACCTTCCACACCGAAGGCGCCGGCGGCGGCCACGCCCCGGACATCATCAAGATCGCCGGGCTGCCCAACGTCCTGCCGGCGTCCACCAACCCCACCCTGCCGTACACGCGCAACACCATCGAAGAGCACCTGGACATGCTCATGGTCTGCCACCACCTGAACCCGGACATCCCGGAGGACGTGGCATTCGCGGACTCCCGCATCCGCGCCGAGACCATCGCCGCCGAGGACGTCCTGCAGGACCTGGGCATCTTCGCGATCACGTCCTCGGACTCCCAGGCCATGGGCCGGGTGGGCGAGGTGGTCATCCGCACCTGGCAGGTGGCGGACAAGATGAAGAAACAGCGCGGCGTACTGAAGGATCCTGCCGGGGGTGCGCACGGGGCCGCGTCAGGCCTGGGCGCCGAGAGCGACAACTTCCGGCTCAAGCGCTACGTGGCGAAATACACCATCAACCCGGCTATCGCGCAGGGCATGGCCGATTCCATCGGCTCCGTGGAGGTCGGCAAGTTCGCCGACCTTGTGCTCTGGGACCCCGCGTTCTTCGGAGTGAAGCCGGACCTTGTGCTCAAGGGCGGCCAGATCGCCTACGCCCTCATGGGTGACGCCAACGCCTCCATTCCCACCCCGCAGCCGCGCACCATGCGGCCGATGTTCGCCGCCTATGGCAAGGCGCTGCAGCAGTCCTCCATCACCTTCCTCTCCCAGGCCGCCATCGAGGCCAGGGTCCCGGCCGAGCTCGGACTGGAGAAGGTCATCCGGCCGGTGTCCGGAATCAGGAACCTTACCAAGGCGGACCTCAAGTACAACGGCGCCACCCCTGATATCGAGGTGGACCCGGAAACGTATCAGGTGAGCGTCGACGGCGAGGACGTCACCTGCGAGCCCTCAGACGTGCTGCCCATGGCGCAGCGCTACTTCCTTTTCTAGGCTTCCAGAGGAGACCACCATGATCATCGAAAAGGTCCTCGGCAACACCCACGACCTCCCTCCCGGTCCGGACCCCTACTTTGGGCTCCACCGCGAGAAGGTGGTGCTGCCCAGTGCCCAGCTGGTCAAACGCATCCAGCGCGTCACCACCGACCACGGGAAGGAACTCGGCATCCGCCTCCCCGCCGGTTCCGGCGACCTGCGCGACGGCGACATCCTGCACGTGGCCGGCACCAACATGATCGTGGTGTCGGTCCTGCCCACCGACGTCCTGGTGATCGCCCCGCGCTCCATCCACGAGATGGGGGTGGTGGCCCACTCCCTGGGCAACCGGCACCTGCAGGCCCAGTTCTTCGACGCTTCCTCGGAGTACGGGGCGGAGGTGATGGTCTGCCAGTACGACCACACCGTGGAGGACTATCTCAAACACGCCGGAGCGCCCTACAACCGCCAGGAACGCGTGATGCCCGTCCCCTTCCGCCATGCCGAACACTCGCACTAGTTTCGCCGCGGCCGCGCTGGGCGCTCCGCTGGGAAGGGGGCTGTGCCCGTCCCCAGCCGCTCCCAACTCTCGCAAGCTCGAGTCGGGGCCCTCGCGGCAGTGGGCCCACCGCGGTGCCCACCACACCGCAGCCCCCTTCCCAGCTTCGCGCATTCGGGGGCGGTCATGACCCAGTACCAGCTTGCGTTGCAGCAGCTGACGGATTCCGCTTTGCCTACCGGGGCGTTTGCTCACTCGCTGGGGTTTGAGACGTATGTGGAGCGCGGGCTGGTGCACGACGAGGAGTCCTTTGGGGTGTGGCTGGCGGCGTTCATTTCACAGCAGCTGACGTACTCGGACGCCCTGGCAATCCGGTTCCTCTATGAGGACGTTCCGGTTGCCGAACTGGATGCGTTGTTGACCGCCCAGTTGTTACCCCGGCAGTTGCGCGAGGCCAGTACCAAGATGGGCGGGCGTCTGCTGGAGATCGGCGCCGAGATCTTTCCGTCCGCAGATCTGGCGGAGTACCGGGAGCTGGTGGGTTCCGGCCGTGCCGCCGGGCATCAGCCGCTGGCGTTCGCCGTCGTCGCACGGTCCCTGAACGTACCGCTCCCGGAGGCCCTCGCCGCTTATCTGTTCGCCGCGGTGACGTCCTTGACGCAGAACGCCGTCCGGGCGATCCCCCTGGGGCAGAACGCCGGCCAGCGGATCCTGCGGAAGGCGGCCGACGGCGTAGCTGCCGCCGCCGAGCGCTCCAGTCACCTCACGCCTGACGATTTTGGGGCCGTCAGCCCCGGGCTGGAAATTTCGCAAATGCGGCACGAACGCCAGCGCGCCCGCATGTTCATGAGTTAACCCAGCTACACACAAAATATGTCTGGAGAAGAATATGTCTGAGCCCGTCAAAATCGGCATCGGCGGCCCGGTGGGTGCCGGCAAGACCCAGCTCGTGGAGCGGCTCACCCGTCATATGAGCCGGGAGATCTCCATGGCGGCCATCACCAACGACATCTACACAATCGAGGACGCCAAGATTCTCGCCGCCAATGGGATCCTGCCGATCGACCGGATCATCGGCGTCGAAACCGGCGGCTGCCCGCACACGGCCATCCGCGAAGACACGTCCATGAATACGGCCGCCATCGAGGAGCTGAAGAAGCGGCACCCTGACCTGCAGGTGATCTTCGTGGAATCCGGCGGCGACAACCTCTCCGCAACGTTCAGCCCCGAACTGGTGGACTTTTCCATCTACATCATCGACGTGGCCCAGGGTGAGAAGATCCCGCGCAAGGCCGGCCAGGGCATGATCAAGTCCGATCTGTTCATCATCAACAAGACCGACCTCGCCCCCCACGTCGGCGCGGACCTGGCCGTCATGGAGCGGGACTCCAAGGAATTCCGGGGCGAGAAGCCGTTCTGCTTCACGAACCTCAAGACCGACGAAGGGCTGGACCGCGTGATCGAATGGGTGCGGCGGGACGTCCTGATGCTCGACCTGGCGTCGTGACGGCGATTGTGCGGAGTCCGGCGGCTTCGCCGGATTTGGGGCCGTGCCCGTCCCCAGCCGCTCCCGACTCTCGCAAGCTCGAGTCGGGACCCTCGCGGCAGTGGGCCCCCCGCGGTGCCCGCCACGCCGCGGCCCCAAAATCCGGCCTCGCCGCCTCAGCGGTTAAGTCGCCGATGGGGGAGCTGGAACTCGTCGTCGAAAATCGGGACGGACGTTCTGTTGCCACGCATCAGTTCCATCGGGGGGCTTTGAGGGTTTTGCGGCCGCATTACTTGGATGGCAGCGGGCAGGTTTGTTATGTGCTCGTCAATCCTGGCGGTGCCTATCTGGGCGCTGACCTGTATGTGATTGACGTGGAGGTGGCCGATGGGGCGAAGCTGCTGCTCGCCACGCAGTCGGCCACCAAGATCTACCGGACTCCGGGATCCTTTGCCGAACAGCGGATGCGGCTGCGGCTCGGGGAGGGGGCCCGGCTGGAGCTCGCCCCGGATCAGGTGATCGCCTACCGGGAGGCCAGCTACCGGCAGAATACGCACGTGACGGTGCGGCCGTCGTCGAGCCTCATCATGGCCGAAATTGTGACCCCGGGGTGGTCGCCGGACGGGGCCTCGTTCCGGTACGAGGAGCTGCGGTTGCGGACCGAGATCCGGGTCGAGTCGGAGGCGTCCGTCGGGGAGGCGGGCGGGCTGCTGGCCCTGGACAACGTGCTCATCCGGCCGCCCCTGGGCGATGTGACGGGCCTGGCGTTCATGGAGGGCTTCAGCCATCTGGGGTCGCTGATCGTGGTGGACCCGCGGGTGGACCAAGCCCTTGCCGACGAACTCCACGAGATCACGGCCGGGCTCGGCGCCCATACCGGCATCTCGCTCACCGCCGCCGTGCTGGGAACGGCCGGGCTGGTGCTGAGGTCGCTCTCGAACAGCACGGAGGAACTGAGGTGTGTTCTGGGAGCCGCCACCGCCCTGCTGCGCAAGCGCTGGTACGGCCAGGATCCGCTGGATCTGAGGAAGTACTGATGGCCGGGACCCAGCAGAGGACTGCGCTCCGCCGGCTTCGGGCGCTGACCACCCGGCCGGCGGCCTGATCACAGCCGGCGCGCCCCCTCTGCCGGCAGGACGGCGAAGACATCGGGTGCCTGCAGCCCGCGGGCGGCGAAGCCGGCCAGGACCGCGGACCGGACCTGATCGGCGTCGTCCACTGGAACCAGGGCGATGGCGGAGCCGCCGAACCCGCCGCCGGTCATCCGGGCCCCGATGGCCCCGTTGGCGCGTGCGGTGTCAACGGCCAGGTTCAGTTCCGGGCAGGAGATTTCGAAGTCGTCCCGCATGGAGCGGTGGCTGGCGTCCAGCAGGTCTCCGATTGCCAGCGGCCCATGGGACGTGAGCCATTCCGCGGTCCGGGCGACCCGTTCGTTCTCGGTGACAATGTGCCGGACCCGGCGGAACGTCACGTCGTCGAGGACGCGCCCGGCCCGCGGCAGATCGGCGGCGTCAAGGTCGCGAAGGGCGCCGACGCCCAGGGCCCGGGCGCCGCGGACGCAGGAGGACCGGCGTTCGGCGTACCCGCCGGTGGCATGGGCGTGCGAGACCTTGGTGTCGATCACCAGGCAGAGAAGCCCGGACTCCTCCAGGCCGAGCGGCACCGGGCGGGAGCTGAGGTCGCGGCAGTCCAGGTAGACCGCGCAGTCCCGGGTGCCGAGCATCGACGCGGACTGATCCATGATCCCGGTGGGGGCGCCGACGACGTTGTTTTCGGCCCGCCGCCCGATGTCCGCCAGTTCGGCCCGGCCCAGGCCCGCTCCGGTGAGGTCGGAGAGGGCCAACGCGACGGCGCATTCCAGGGCGGCGGAGGAGGACAGCCCGGCGCCGACCGGGACATCGGAGGTCACGTACAGGTCAAAGCCCGGCACTGTGATGCCGGCACGTTCCAGCTCCCACGCCACTCCGGCCGGGTACGCGGACCAGCCGGCCGCCTGGTCCGGGGCGAAGGTATCGAGATCGAATTCGACCGGGTCAGCGGCCGCGAACGCCGAGGCCAGCCGCACGGTGCGGTCCGCCCGGGCCGACACGGCCACGGTGGTGGTGCGGTTGATGGCGAACGGCAGGACAAGGCCGTCGTTGTAGTCCGTGTGCTCGCCGATCAGGTTGACCCGTCCCGGCGCCTGCCACACGCCGTCGGCGTCATGGCCGAAGTGGCCGGCAAAGGCGCGGGTCACCGCGTCCGCCAGGGCCGTTCCTGCGGTGTCGGTGGTGGTCATGCCGTTCCTTCCCTGGCGTCCCGGAGCCGGGCCGCAACCTCTTCGGGAGTCGTGTCGTTGATGAAGGCGCCCATGGCGGCCTCGGAGCCGGCCAGGAACTTGAGTTTGTCCGCGGCCCGCCGGGGGGAGGTGAGCTGCAGGTGCAGGTACCCGGACCGGCGCAGCACCGGGTCAAGGGGTGCCTGGTGCCAGGCGCTGATATACGGCGTCGGGCTGCCGTAGAGGCTGTCGAGGCGGCCCAGCAGGTCCGGATACAGGACGGCGAGCTCGTCACGCTCGGCGCCGGTCAGCGCGGCGAGGTCCGGAACCTGGCGGTGCGGGACCAGATGGATTTCCAGCGGCCAGCGCGCCGCGAACGGCACGTAGGCGCTGAAAAAATCGCCTTCGAGCACCATCCGGGCGCCGTCGGCACGTTCGCTCGCCAAAATCGCCCCGGTCAGGGTGGCCGTCCCGCCCGCCGCCTCATGGAACTGCCGGGCGGCCGCGGCCATCACCGCGGTCCTCGGCGTGACGTAGGGGTAGGCGTAGATCTGGCCGTGCGGATGGTGCAGTGTCACGCCGATGTCCTGGCCGCGGTTCTCGAAACAGAACACCTGCGCCACGCCGGGCAGCGCGCTCAGGGCCTCGGTGCGGTGCGCCCAGGCGTCGATCACGGTGCGCACCCGCCGGGTGCTGAGGGCGGCGAACGTCCCGGTGTGCTCGGGCGTGAAGGCTACGACCTCGCACCGGCCGCCGGCGGTCCCGCGGGTACCCCAGCCCGGCGCTGCCGGGGCGGCGGCGAGATCCGGACCGAGCGAGGGGAAGCGGTTTTCAAACACGGCGACGTCGTAATCCGCCGGGATCTCCGAGGGCCGCGCGTCGGTGCTCGGGCACAGCGGGCACTCGTCCGCCGGCGGAAGATGCGTCCTGTGTTGCCGGTGCGCGGCGACCGCCACCCATTCCCCGGTCAGCGCGTCGTACCGGATTTCCCCGGACGGGCCGCGCTCGGCAAGGTCGCGGCGGTCCCTTGACGGGCGCTGCAGGGGATGGGAAGTGTCGTCGAAATACAGGAGTTCGCGCCCGTCGGCGAGGCGCGTACTGGTCACCGCGGACACCGACGCCGGGGCGTCGCTGCGGCTGATGATGCTGGTCATGGGGTTCCTTCGAAAGTGAGGGGACGTGCGGTGCCCGACCCGGAAGCAGGGGGCGGGACCGGACGGTCAGAGGGCCTGGACGTGGAGGAGCAGGGCGTGCTCCGGGTTCAGGACCGGCAGGGGCAGGCCGACGTGCTGCAGGAAGGCGCCGGTGGCAACGGCCCCGTCGTCCAGCCAGGCCGGCGGCCGGATCTGGGTAAAGGTGTGCGCGTAGTCGCCGTCGAGAAGGGTAGGCAGTTCGGCCCGGACGCGGTAGTTCCGCTTCGGGTCAAGGCCCGGCAGTGAGGCCAGTCCGGGAACCTCAGCCGGGGCGGAGGCCAGGGACACGGCAGCGAACAGGGCCTCGCCGGCGTCGTGCGCAACTACACCGTGGACGCTCAGGGTGGGCTCGGCGGTGTCCGCGTTGACGCGCTTGCCGGAGTGAAGCAGTGCGCGGTGGCGCTTGTAGAGCGCGATGGCGCGGCGCAGCGTGGCCCGTTCCTCGTCCGTGGCTGCGCGGATGTCCCACTCCATGCCGAAATGGCCGAAGAGGGCCGTGATGGCGCGGAAGGAGATGTCGTGGGTGCGGGCCGTGGTGTGCGAGGTGGTGGGGCCGATGTGTGATCCGACGAGTTCGGGGGGGAGGACGGCCTGGGTCCAGCGCTGGATTGTCTGGCGCTCCAGGGCATCGTTGCAGTCCGAGGCCCACACCCGGTCGGTGCGCTGCAGGATGCCGAGGTCCACGCGGGCCCCGCCGGAGGAGCAGCTTTCAATCTCCACGTCCGGGTGGGCTGACTTGAGCGCGTCGAAGAGACGGTACGCGGCCAGCGTCTGCTCGTGGACGGACGGCCGGCCGCCGCGGCCGTGCTCGGTGAGGTCGCGGTTCTGGTCCCATTTGAGGTAGGCGATGTTGTTCTCGCGCAACAGGGCATCGAGGCGGCCGTAGATGTACTGCCAGGCCTCCGGGTTGGCGAGGTCCAGGACGTGCTGATGGCGCCAGGCGTGCGGAAGCCGGCCGCCGTCCTTGTGGGAAAGCAGCGACGGGCCCACGATCCAGTCCGGGTGCTCGCGGGCGACGTCGGAGTCCAGGTTGACCATCTCCGGCTCCACCCACAGCCCAAACTCCATGCCGTGGCCGGTGACCGCGTCGATCAGCGGCGTGAGGCCCTCGGGCCACAGGCCCTCGTCGACGTACCAGTCGCCAAGGCCCGCGTGATCATCGCGGCGGCCGCGGAACCAGCCGTCGTCGAGGACGAAGCGTTCCACGCCGAGCCCGGCGGCCGCTTCGGCGAGTTCGAGCAGCGGCTCGAGGCTGTGGTCGAAGTAGACCGCTTCCCAGGTGTTCAGCACCACCGGGCGGACCCGGCCGGAGGTGGTGTCCACATGCTGCGGCCGGGCACGGAACCAGTGGTAGAAGGCCTCGGTGATGCCGTCCAGGCCGCGGCCGGAGTAGGCGGCATAGAGCGACGGCGTCCGGTAGCTGCCGCCGGGGCGCAGCACCACTTCGGCGGAGCCGAGCAGCTCGGCGGCACCGAGCATGCGCCGGCCGTCCGCGAGGCTGTCGAGGTACTGCTCGTGGTTGCCGCTCCAGCCCAGGTGCGTGGCCCAGACCTGGCCTGTGCGGTTGGCGAAGCCGGCGGTCCCGGCTGCCACCAGCAGGGACGAGTCGTGGCCGGTCCGGCCGTGCCGGCCGGTGCGGACCCAGGTGCCCTGCTGGACGGCGTGCCGCTGCGGGTGGTTTTCGCGGCACCAGCGTCCGGTGAGGTCGAGCAGTTCCGTGGCGTCCCGCGGCACCGGCAGCACCGTGGCGAGTTCGTCGAGCTGGTATTCGGCCGTGCCGCTGTTGGTCAGCGTGTGAGCCAGCTCCAGGAGGCCGCCGGGGTGCAGGGTGAGTTCGGAACTGACCTCAAGTCCGGCCTCGGAGTCCCGGTGGATGATCACCACGGTGCGCCCGCCGTCCTGCATCTGGGCGGCAACGACCCGCAGGGCCGGCGAGAAGTCCAGGCCGGGGCCGCCGTCGACGTTCCGGTGTCCGCGCAGGCCCGGCCGCCCGGCCCAGCCGGAGGAGGCCTGCGGGAGCAGTCCGGCGGTGACGGGGAGGTCGAGGGCGGAGTGCTGGACGGCCCCGTGGAGGATCGCCAGATCGGGGAGGTTCTCCCCGAGGTCGGCGCCCCAATGGACGATCTCGGCCTCGCCGGAGTCGAAGGCCAGCAGGACGCTGGTGCCGGCAGAACGCAGGTGCACGGGGTGCATGGGGATTCGCTTTCAGTAGTGCGGAAGTCAGGTGCTGGTGCGCGGGATCCCGGGTTGGGGACCCCGCGCACCGGGCGCCGCCGTTGCGGGCGGCTGTGGCTTCAGGGGCTTACTTGTTGAACAGGCTTACTTGTTGAAAAGTGAGTTGACCTGCTCGTTGGCCTGCGAGAGGGAGCTGGCCGGCTGCTTGCCGGAGAGGACGGCGTCCATAGCCGGCTTCATGATGCCGTCCACCTTGGCCGCCTTGTCCGCGATCGGGAACAGGAACGTGGTTCCTTCCTTGACGTGGGTGGTGAAGGCGGAGACGTCGGTGCCCTTGGCCTTGAACGCTTCGGCTGCCTTCTCGGAGGAGCTGGTGAGAGCCGGGAACACGACGGCCTTGGAAGCTACGACGTCCTGGCAGGCGGTGGAAGCGAGGTATTCAACCCACTTGGTGGCTGCTGCGGGCTTCTTGGTGCCGGCCCAGATGGAGTCGGCCAGGCCGTTGAACATGCTTGCACGCTTGCCGTCCGGTCCTGTCGGGGTGGGTGCGAAGCCGGTCTGGATACCCTTGTATCCGGTGTACTGGCCGATCAGCCAGTCGCCCGAGGTGTTGATGGCGGCCTTGCCGGCGCCGAAGTTGTCCGACATGCTGGCGCCTACCGTGGTTTCAAGCTTGGGCATGTAGCCCTTGTCCGCCAGGCCGGCCCACCAGGCAATGGTCTCCTGGAACTTGGGGTCGTCGTAGTTGAACTTGGTGCCCCAGGGGTTCTTGTCGGTGTGGGTCCAGCCGGTGGTGGCGCTGAGGAAGCTCCACTGCGTCTGGCCCTGGCCCGAGCCGGAGGACTCCAGGCCGAGGCCGTAGACGGCCACGTTGTCCTTGTCGAAGCCGGCCTCGTCGCCGCGCTTGCCGCGCTTGTCCACGGTCAGGTGGGCGATGGCTTTTTCGTAGCTGCCGCCGTCCTGCGGGTTCCAGTCCAGGGTAGCCATCTGCTCGGCGGTGAGACCGGCGGAGTCGGTCATGGCCTTGTTGTAGAAGAGGCCTACAGTGTCCCAGTCCTTGGGCAGCCCGTAGCGCTTCCCGTCCTGGCCGACCCAGAGCTCGGCCAGGCCCTTGGTGTAGCTGTCCAGCTTGATGCCGTCCTTGGCCACGGCGTCATCGAGGGCCAGGAGCTGCTTCTTCGCCGCGTACTCGGGGTACTTGGAGAGGTGGTCGGTGAAGACATCCGGCGCCGTGCCGGCAATGAAGCCGTTGGTCAGGGTGGTCCAGTAGTCGTCCCAGCCGCGCTGGGTGATCTTGACCTTGATATCCGGGTTGGCCTTGGTGAAATCGTCGGCGCACTGCTGGTAGGCCGGGAGCTGGTTGGCGTCCCAGAGCCAGTAGTTGATCTCCCCCTTGGCTTCGGAGGATGCCGGGGCGGACCCGCCGCAGGCGGAGAGGGAGATGGCGATGGCTGCAGCGGCAGCGACGGCGCCGAGGGTCTTCTTCATGGTGGACCTTTCATGGAAGTGCTTCTTTGAGGGGAAGGTTTGTTAACGGGGCACTGCGTGTTGGGCCGGGGTTACTTGATGCCGGAGAAGCCGATGGAGTTGACCACCCGCTTGCCGAAGGCGATGAAGAGCAGGAGGACGGGCAGGGCCGCGATCAGGGTGGCGGCCATCAGGCCGGACCAGTCGGGGGCGCCCTGCGGGGACTGGGACTTGAAGACGCCCAGGCCCACGGTGAGGACGCGGACGCTTTCGTCCTGGCCCACCAGCAGCGGCCAGAAGTACTCGTTCCATTGGCCGATGAAGGTCAGCAGCGCAAGGGTGGCCAGGGGGGCCGCGGCGTTCGGGAGCACGATCTGGAAGAAGATCCGCACGTGCTTGGCGCCGTCGAGCATGGCGGCCTCTTCCACCTCGCGGGACATGGAGAGGAAGAACTGGCGCAGGAAGAAGATGGCGAAGGGGGTCATGAACAGGAACGGCAGGGCCAGACCGGCGAAGGTATTGAGCAGGCCGAGGTTCTTGATCATCAGGAAGTTGGGCAGGGCTGTGAAGATCGGCGGGACCATCATGGTGGCCAGGAACAGGCCGAACACCACGTTCCGGCCCGGCCAGCGGAGCCGGGAGAAGGCGTAGGCGGCCATCGCGCTGAAGAAGACCTGCCCGGCGGTGGTGACGGTGGCGAAGACGACGGAGTTCCGCAGGTACAGCCAGAAGTTGATGGCGGCGCCGGAGCCTCCCTCGGCGATTGCTTCCTCGGGGCTCTGCAGCCCCAGGACCCGCTTGAAGGCGCCGAGGCTGAAATCGGCCGGCAGGAGGTTGCTGGCGTTCGAGGCCAGGGAGGCGTTGCTGGACAGTGCGGTGCGGAGCATCCAGAGGAACGGCGCGATCGTCACGGCGACGGCAATGGCGACGAGGGTCCAGGCGCCGACGCGGCGCCAGTTGACCGGCTTCCTGGGAGCGGGAGCGGAGGTGGCAGGCTTCTTGCGGGAAGGGGCGAGGGTAGTCATGGCTGGGGTTCCTTAGTCCAGATCCGATTCGTTGCCCTTGAGGAACTTCATCTGGACGAAGGCCACGAGAGCGAGAATGACGAAGAGAATGACGGACAGGGCCGAGGCGTAGCCGAAGTCGGATTCACCGAAGGCCTTCTGGTAGATGTACATCTGGATGACGCGGGAGGCATTGATCGGGCCGCCGCCCGTGGTCACTGCCACGGTGTCGAAGACCTGGAAGGAGCCGATGACGGTGACCACCAGGACCAACACCAGCACCGGGCGCAGGAGCGGCATCGTGATGCTCCAGAAGGTCCGGGTCGGGGAGGCGCCGTCGAGCGAGGCGACCTCGTACACGTGGTTGGGGATGGACTGCAGGCCGGCGAAGATCAGCAGGGCGGTGTAGCCCATGTGCCGCCAGACATTGACGCCGGCGATGGTGGGGATGGCCCATTGCTCGCTGCCGAAGAAGGCGATGCGCGGCAGGCCCAGCCAGTTGATGACCTCGTTGACGATTCCCAGCTGGTAGTCGAGCATCCAGAACCAGAGCAGCGCGACGATCACGTTCGCCACCAGGAAGGGCAGCAGCAGGGCGCCGCGGATTAGCGTGGACTTGGCGACGTTGTGCATCAGCAGGGCAAGTCCGAGCGCGATGACGGTCTGGAAGCCGATGTTCAGTGCCACGTACTGGACCGTCACGGCCATGGCGTTCCAGAAGAGATCGTCCGCGAAGATCGCGGTGTAGTTTTTGGTGCCGATCCAGGTGGGATCGCCCAAAACGCTGTACTCGGTGAAGCTGAGGTAGACGCCGCGGATGCTCGGCACCAGGTAGAAGGCAACGAAGCCGAGCAAGGCCGGGGCGATGAAGAGAAGGGCGACCCTCAGGTCGCTGCGGGTTCGGCGCCGGCCGCGGGGGGCAGCATTGCCCGTTCCCGTGCCGGGCGCCTTGCGGGCCGGAACGGCTCCGCGGGCAGTTGTGGTGGTCATTGGTGGGTCCTCCGCAGTTACGTGGATGCTGTGACGTGGATTACAACTGAGGCCTGAATCTACACGAGTAACTTTCTTATGCGCAAGCGTTTCTTTTATGTTTCCGGGAGGAATCTTTCTGCTCATCTTCTGCTATTGACTCGAGTAGAAACTGGTGTAAAACTTGCGTGCATGACTTTCTCACTAGGCATTGTCGGCGCCGGACAGTTCGCAGGCGCCTTCGCCAAACTCTTCGACGCCCATCCCGCGATTTCAGAAGTCCATGTCACGGACGTCCTGCCGGAACGGGCCGAGGCCCTCCGGGAGCGGCTCGGCCTGGCGGGGACCTATCCCAGCTTTGAGGCCATGCTCGACGGCGGCCTCGACGCCGTGGCGATCTTCACCCAGCGCTGGACGCACGGGCCGCTGGTGCTGCAGGCGCTCCGGGCGGGCAAGCATGTGTATTCGGCAGTGCCGATGGCCATCAGCGAGGACGAGATCGCCCGGATCATCGAGGCTGTCCGGGAGACGGGCCTGACCTACATGATGGGCGAGACAAGCTACTACAACCCCGCCACCGTCTATGCCCGCAAGCGCAAGGCTGAAGGCGCCTTTGGCCGCATCTTCTACGCCGAGGGCGACTACGTCCACGACATGGATCTCGGCTTCTACGAGGCCTACCAGTACAGCGGCGGGGAGGACTGGAAACGCACCGCCAGCTACCCGCCCATGCTGTATCCGACTCACTCCACCGGCGGGGTACTGGGCGCAATCGGCGGCCATGCCGTCAGCGTCAGCTGCATTGGCGTCTCCGACGAGCGCGGCGACGGCGTGTTCGATAAGGATGTCAGCATGTTCGGCAACGACTTCTCCAATGCCACCGCGCTGTTCGAACTCTCAACCGGCGGGTCCATGCGCATCAACGAGATGCGCCGCGTCGGCTACCCCTCCCACCTGCGCGAAAGCCGCTTCCGGTACTTCGGCACGGACGCCAGCTTCGAGCAGCTGGCCACGGTCAGTGTGTGGCAGGACAAGGAGTCCGTGACCGACGTCAGCGCGGAACTGGCCACCGGGGCCACGCTGGCTGCCGACGATCCTTCGCTGGCCAGTGTCGCACCGGCACTGCGGGACGCCTTCAGCTCCGGAATGGCACCCGTGCATGACGCCGGCCGGCTTCCGGCCGAGTTCCGCGGACTTCACAACGGGCACGAGGGCAGCCACCACTTCCTGGTGGACGACTTTGCCACGGCCGTCGACACGGGAACGCTCCCGCCCGTCAACGCCTGGGAAGCCGCCCGCTACACGCTGCCGGGGATCGTGGCGCACGAGTCCGCCCTCCGCGGCGGGGAGCGGTTGCCCGTGCCGGACCACGGCGACGCCCCCGTCCTGCTGCCTGCGCAGGGAACCAACGAGGAAGGCTTAGCCGGGGAACTCCGGCGGTAGCATGGTCACTGTGCCACACTCGCCCGCCTCCGCCAGGCCCACGATCACCCGAAAAGACGTGGCCAGGCTGGCGGGCGTCAGCACCGCCGTCGTCAGCTATGTGGTGAACGGCGGCCCCAAGCGGGTCTCCCCGGTGACCGCTGCGAAAGTCCGCGAGGCCATCAGCGCCCTGGGGTACCGTCCGAACGCCGCGGCGAGGGCACTGAAACTTGGCTCCAGCGAGATGCTCGGCATGGTGGTCCCGGACACCACCAACCCCTTCTTCGCCACTTTGGCCCGCGCCGTGGAGGAAGCCGCGGCGGCGCGCGGCTATGCCCTGCTGCTGGCGAACTCGGGCGGATCGGCGGCCAATGAGCGGCGCCAGGTCAGGAACCTCGCGAGCCGCCGCGTTGACGGGGTCTTCCTCTCCAGCGTGCTGTTCGAACCCGACCTGACCGAGCTGGAGCATTCGGAGATCCCCGCCGTGCTGCTCAACCACAGCACCGAGGTGCCGGGCTTCAACTCGGTCGGCGTGGAGCTGCTGGAAGGCTCCCGGCGTGCCGTCGAGCACCTGGTGGGCCACGGCCACCGCAACATCGCACTGGTCATGGGCATGAACGCCGGCAATGATCTCGATGCCCGCGAGGTCGGGTGGCAGCAGGGGCTCGCGGAGGCCGGCCTCCCGGAAGGACCCATTCTGCGCTGTGACTTCGACCGGCAGGGCGGCTACCGGGCCGGGCAGCGGCTGCTCGCGGCCGCGGACCGACCCACCGCCGTGTTCGTCAGTTCCGACCTGCAGGCCGTCGGCCTGCTGCGCGCCATGTCCGAGGCCGGGCTGCGGGTCCCCGAGGACCTGGCGGTCTTCTCCTTCGACGGCTCGGCTGAGGCGGAGTTCAGCTGGCCGCCGTTGAGCACGGTCGCGCAGCCCGTCCAGGCCATGGCCGAGGCCGCCGTCGAAGCGCTCATTGGCTTTGACGGCGTTTCTCCCACCCGGAACAGGATCTTCCCCGTGGAGCTGGTCCTGCGCGCGTCCTGCGGCTGCGCGCCGGTGCCTGCCGCGCCGGTGCCTGCCGCGCCCGGGCCCGCCGCGCCGGTTGCGGCCGGAAAGTAGCACGGGATACTTCAGACTGCTGCGACCGGGGCCGGCCTCCAAGAGGCCGGCCCCGGTCGGACGTTTATTGCGGGTCTTTGCTGTGCGGCTACCGGGCAGCCGATGGCGCCGTCTGGTCCTCCGCGGCGGCGGCCGGCTCGCCGGCGATGATGGCGTCCACTTCAGCCTTTTCCTTGGCGCCCCAGGTTTCGCGGGTGTTCAGCACGCCGATCAGGCCAATGACACCCACCAGGACGTACAGCGAGGCGCCGCTGGCCCACCCGAAGATGGAGGCCAGGAGCACGGCGAGGAAGGGCGCGAATCCGGAAATGGAGGCGGCGACCTGGTATCCGATGGAGGCGCCGGACGTCCTGGTGTTGGTCCGGAACAGCTCCGCGAACCAGGCGCCCTGCGTGCCGGTAAAGGTCGCGTGGATGATGCCGATGCCGATCACGAACGCCAGCACGATCAGGAACGGGTTGCCCGAGTGCGATTTTCATGGGTCTCCTTCGTGTGGGACTTAGTGCGGGACGTTCAGGCCGGGTGTTGCGGGGTTTGGCGGCTATGCCGGTACTTCATCGCGCCATGGAATCGATTCCATAGCGCCGGGGCGCGTCACGGCGACAGCGGAGGCATGGGTGGCGTGGAGCATTGCCGCAGGCATCTCGCGGTCGCTGCCGGCGAGGGATGCGGCGAGGTAGCCCACGAACGTGTCGCCGGCTCCGGTGGTGTCCCTGGCGTCCACTTTCGTTGCCGGCACGTGCACGGGACTGCCGTCGACGACGGTGAAGGATCCTTCCGCGCCGGCGGTGCACACGATGGCGGGCCCCAGGACGGGCGGGAGCGACACGACCAGCTCCCGGTGGTTTCCTTGGATTCCGGCCAGGCCGGTGAGGCCCGCGAGAACCTGGATTTCCTGTTCGTTCACCACCAGGAGGTCGACGTCGTCGAGCAGCGCCTCGATCTGCCGGGGGGCCGGCGCGGCGTTGAGGATGACGAATGCCCCGCGATTCTTCGCGGTCCGCGCGGCCTGCCGGACCAGCGCCGTCGGGATTTCCAGCTGCAGGACCAGGACGTCGCCGGGCTGGACGCCGGCGAGTCCCGCTTCGACGTCGGCGGCGGTAAGCCCGGCGTTCGCGCCCGGACTCACGATGATCTGGTTTTCGCCCTGGTCATCGACCGCGATGACCGCCGTTCCGGTGGCGGCGGTGCCGCTGACCCGAACGTGGCCGGCATCGATGCCGGCCTCGGCGAGGACCTCAAGAATCCGCTGGCCATGGGCGTCGTCGCCGACGGCGCCGGTGAACTTCACTGCGGCGCCGGCCCGGGCGGCCGCGACGGCCTGGTTGCCGCCCTTGCCCCCGGGGCTGTACGTGGCGTCCGAGCCCCGGACGGTTTCGCCCGCCCGGGGCAGGGCGCTGACGCGGATGTTCTGGTCGATATTGAGGCTTCCGACCACAAAAACCGTGCTCATTGGACCTGCTCCTTCGGTGGTGCGGGACGGTGCCCGAAGCCGCAGTACATAGGGGCGGAATTGAGGGGCGCTGCCGTCACGGCCGCCCCAGGCTCGCGTCGGCAGTGCCCGAGGAAGCACGGACAATGAGCTCGCTCGGGAGGACGACTGATGCCGGCTTCTGCCCGTCGATCACCTCAAGCAGCAGCCGGACCGCGGTGCGGCCCATCGCCTCCACGTCATGGCAGATGACGGTCAGCGGCGGATCTAGCAGGGAAAACCATTCGATGTCGTCGAAGGCGATGAGGGCCATGTCGCGGCCGATCCGCAGGCCTTTCCGGTTCAATGTGGCCAGTGCCCCGACGGCCATGGGGCTGTCGGCTGCCAGCAGGGCGGTCGGCGGCTGAGCGAGACCCAGCAGGTGGTGCGCCCCCGCCGAGCCGCTGGCGGACTGGAAGTCGCCGAAATACGTCAGGGCCGGATCGGTGCTGAGCCCGAACTCACCGGCGGCGCGGGCGAAGGACTTGAGCCGGTCCCGCCCGGTGGACGTGGTCTGGGGCCCGGCGATATAGCCGACGCGTTCGTGACCCTGCCGGGCGAGATGCTCCACAGCCTGGCGGATGCCGGAATCACTGTCCGTGGTCACGCTGGGGACGTCGATGCCATCGACGGTCCGGTCGACGAACACCGTGGGGATCTCACGTTCCAGCAGCGCGCGCAGGCTGGAATTGCCTTCGCCCTGTGGTGCGGCGATCACGCCGTCCACGCGCTGCGAAATGAAGGTGTCCAGGTACCGGTCCTGCTGCGGATTGCTCTCGTTGGCGTTTCCCAGCAGGGTCACGAGCCCCTCCGCGAGGGCAGCCTGCTCGGCGGCGTGGGCCAGATCGGCGAAAAAGGGGTTGCGGACATCTGAAACGAGCAGTCCGATGACGTTGGTCCTGGTGGAACGGAGCGCGCGCCTGGGCATTGGGGCGGAAGTCCAGCTCTGTGACGGCGGCGGCCACCCTCTGGCGGGACTCGGCGGAGGTCGCCGGGTTTCCGGAGAGCACCCTGGACGCCGTGGCGGGGGAGACGCCGGCCAATGCCGCCACGTCCTTGATGGTGATGGATGGTCCCGTCACTGCTGCCGCCTCCCGCGCTCAAACCAATTCATGGAATCGATTCCATGGAATCGTTCACTCGCCGTGGACGGCGGCCTGGCGCTCCTCGGACCGGTTCAAATAGGCCAGCAGCAGCGCGCCGGCGCGGTCCAGGTCTCCGGCTTCCAGGGCGGTGCAGATTTCCTCGTTGTCCGGCAGGTAGCCCCGGTAGAAGTGCGCGTCCACGGTGGCCTTGTGGAAGAACAGCCGCATCTCGGCCAGCACCTGGGACATGATCGTGTCCAGCCGCCGGCTGCCCGCCAGGGCCACGATCGCACCATGGAAATGCTGGTTGGCGCTGCCCAGGCCCTCCTCGTCATTGGCGGCGGCGGCGGCTTTGCCCTCTTCAACGGCAGCGCGGACCGCGGCCACGCGCTCCGGGCTGCCGCCGCCGCGGATCGCACTGACTTCAATGGCGCGGCGCACGGTGTAGACGTCGTGGATGTCGCCGGCCTCGAGTCTGGCCACGAAGACGCCGCGGTTGGGGTGCCGGACCACCAGGCGCTCGGCCGCCAGTTCGGCGAAGGCCTCGCGGACCGTGTTGCGGGAGACGCCCAGGTCTTCGGCGATGGTCGACTCCGTGAGCCGGACTCCCGGCAGGAGCAGGCCCTCCGCCAGTTGCAGGCGCAGCTCGGCCGCCACCCGGTCCGCCACGGAGGGGACGGCCACGCGCAGCCGCGCCGCGGCTGCGCCCAGGGCAGAGCCGGCAGCTGCATCGGGAGTGGTCATAGTGCCGAATCTACACGATTGTCCCAATGTTGAATCGTCGGATTGTTGAACAATCCGAAAAATTGATGCATCCTAGTAGGGGGCTATCATGAGACGAGGATCACAAATGGCAACCATTGACCTGAACAGCGACGTTGGCGAGTCCTTCGGCCGCTGGACCCTGGGCGACGACTCGGCGATGTTCCGCTCGGTCTCCAGCGCCAACGTGGCGTGCGGATTCCATGCGGGCGACCCCAGCGTCATCCGCCGGACCTGCCGCGAGGCGGTTGCCGCCGGCGTCGTGATCGGCGCCCACGTCGGCTACCGCGATCTCGCCGGCTTCGGCCGCCGCTTCCTGGACATCGACCCGATCGAACTGGCCGACGACGTCGTCTACCAGATCGGTGCGCTGCAGGCGCTGGCTGCCGTCGAGGGCGGCACGGTCAAGTACGTCAAGCCGCACGGCGGCCTCTACAACGCGATCGTCTCGCACACCGGCCAGGCGAAGGCCGTCGTCGACGCCGTGAAATCCGTTGACCCGAACCTGCCCATCCTGGGCCTGCCGGGCTCGGAAGTGCTGCGCCTGGCCGAGGCCGCCGGCCTCCGCGCGGTGACCGAAGCCTTCGCGGACCGGGCCTACAACCCGGACGGCACCCTCGTGTCCCGTACGCTTCCCGGAGCCGTGCTGGAGGA
The DNA here is from genome assembly GCF_056399305.1 of Arthrobacter sp. 01N444. Classification (NCBI taxonomy): domain Bacteria; kingdom Bacillati; phylum Actinomycetota; class Actinomycetes; order Micrococcales; family Micrococcaceae; genus Arthrobacter; species Arthrobacter sp. 01N444. The sequence continues at coordinate 327,422 of NZ_JBFTRB010000001.1, read as the reverse complement.
CCCCGCTCTCGTCACTGAGCATGTCCTCCGGATGGCCACCGATTCCGCCATCCGCACCATCGACGGCTCCATCCTGAAAATCCGCGCCGAAAGCATCTGCGTGCACGGTGACTCCCCGGGGGCCGTCGCCATGGCCGCTGCCGTCCGCGAAGCGCTCAACGCCGCAGACATCACCACCGCCGCCTTCGTCTAGGCCGCAGCTTCACGCTTCACACCCCGGTTCTGCCGGGACCACCCGCACCTAAACCCAAGCAACAGGCAGCACCCCGCACACCTGGAGGAAAACCATGACTGCAGCACCGCATCAGGCCACCCCGGCCGCCGGCAAGAGGAGGATCCCGCCTGGTGCCCTCAAGGCCTATGTCGCGAGCCTCACCGGCACTTCGCTGGAGTACTACGACTTCGCGATCTACTCCGTGGCCTCGGCCCTCGTGTTCCCCAAGGTCTTCTTCCCGGGTAACGACGAATACGTCGGGCTGCTGCTGTCCTTCTCGACCTTTGCGGTGGGCTACCTCGCCCGTCCCATCGGCGGCGTGATCTTCGGCCGGCTCGGTGACAAGATCGGCCGCAAGCAGGTCCTCGTGACCACCCTGCTGCTGATCGGCATCGCTACGGTGGTGATCGGCGCGCTCCCGGGCTATGCCACCATCGGTATAGCCGCACCCATCATCCTCGTGTTGCTGCGCCTGGCGCAGGGCATCGGCGTCGGCGGCGAGTGGGGCGGGGCCGTGCTGCTCTCAAGCGAATTCGGCGACGCGAAGCGGCGCGGCTTCTGGTCTTCCGCCGCGCAGATTGGCCCGCCCGCCGGCAACCTGATGGCCAACGGCGTTCTGGCCGTGCTCGCCGCGACGCTCAGCAACGAAGAGTTCCTCTCCTGGGGCTGGCGCGTGGCCTTCCTCGCCTCGGCGGTGTTGGTGGGCTTCGGCCTGCTGATCCGGCTGAAGCTCGAGGAAACTCCTGTCTTCAAGGCCATCCAGGCCCACGGCGAACAGCCCAAGGCCCCCATCAAGGAGGTCTTCACCAAGGAGCCGCGCGCCCTCGTCTCGGCCGCCCTGTCCCGCATCAGCCCGGACGTGCTGTACTCCCTGCTCACCGTCTTTATGGCCGTGTACGCCACCAAGGAACTGGGCATGAGCACCAGCAACGTACTGACCGCCATCCTGATCGGCTCAGCCTTCCAACTGTTCCTGATCCCGGCGGCGGGCGCCCTCACGGACCGCGTCAACCGCCGACTCGTATACGGCATCGCCGCCGTCGGAACCGCCGTCTACATTCCGCTGTTCTTCCTCATGATTCAGGACAAGTCGGTCCTCACGCTGACCATCGGAATCGTGATCGGGCTGGCCTTCCACGCCTTCATGTATGGCCCGCAGGCGGCTTACATCACCGAACAGTTCCCGGCGCGGCTGCGCTACGCCGGCAGTTCGCTGGCTTACACCCTGGCCGGCGTGGTCGGCGGCGCCATCGCACCGCTGGTCTTCACTGCCCTCTTCGCTGTCAGCGGCAACTGGTTCCTGATCGCCGGCTACCTCGCGGTCGCCTCCATCGTGACCGTGATCGGGCTGGCCATCGGGCGCAACCCGCATACTGACGAGGAGGAGCGGCTCCTGCAGGAAGCCCGCGCCTGAGCGGCGCGGATCTTCTTCGGCGGATCCTGTCCGCCGGCATGATTTCACCGGCACAATGATTGAGGCAACCCGTGATTGAGACAGCAGGGGAACCCCTGAAGGTACAAGCCGCCGCAGCAGGCGAAGCCGCAGTTCACAAGGTCCGTTCCGTGCGGGCCGTGGGGACGCGCGCGGTCCTCGCTGAGCTCTCCGGCACGCAGGACGTGCTCGCCCTGCAGGCACTGCTCCTCGAGAAACCGCTGCCGGGCCAGCAGGACATCCTGGCCGCGGCCGAGACCGTTCTGGTCAAGGCCGAATCCCCGGCCTCGGCCCGGCGCATCGCCGCCCGCCTGATGCAGCTCGACCTCACCGCACCCGTGCAACGCGACGGTGAGCTGGTGGTCATCGACACCGTGTACGACGGCGAGGACCTCGCCGAAGTCGGACGGCTCACCGGCCTGGGAACCGACGGCGTGATCGCCGCCCACTCCGGGCAGATCTGGACCGTGGCCTTCGCCGGCTTCGCCCCCGGATTCGGGTACATGATCGGGGAGAACCAGCAGCTGGAAGTGCCGCGCCGCAGCTCGCCCCGCACCGCAGTTCCCGCTGGCTCCGTGGCGCTGGCCGGCAACTACTCGGCCGTGTACCCTCGCCGTTCCCCGGGCGGCTGGCAGCTGATCGGGCGCACCAACGCCAAGATGTGGGACCTGGACCGGGAGCCGCCCGCCCTGGCCGCCCCCGGCCACCGGGTGCAGTTCCGTCCGGTCCGGGATGCACTCGTCCTCGCGGCCGAGCCAGCCACCGAGCCAGCTGTCGAGCCGGCCGCGGCGCCTGCGGCCGAGGGCACCGCGCCGGAACCGGTTGCCGGGCAGGACGTCATGGCCGGGATCCGGATCGTTTCACCGGGCCTTCAGAGCCTGATCCAGGACCTCGGCCGGGACGGCCACTCCGGCCTGGGCGTCTCCGCCGCCGGCGCGCTGGACCGGGCCTCGCTGCGCCGGGCCAACCGCCTCGTCGGCAACGCCCCCGGCGCAGCCGGCATCGAGACCGTCGCGGGCGGACTCAAGGTCCAGGCCGTGGGGGACCAGGTCCTCGCCGTCGCCGGGGCGCCGGCGGAACTGAGCATCGCGTCCGCACCGGACGACGCCGGCGATACGTGGCAGCGCACCGTGCCGGTGGCCACTCCCTTCGCGCTGCTCGACGGCGAAACGCTCAGCATCGGTGCGCCGCACAGCGGCTTCCGCAGCTACCTCGCGGTCCGCGGCGGGGTGGATGCCGCCCCGGTACTGGGCAGCCGCTCCACGGACACCATGTCCGGGATCGGTCCTGCGCCCCTGGCCGCCGGGCAGCAACTGGGCGCCGGCGGAGAAGCCGAGACCGGCGTCGTCGGAAATCCCGAACTGCAGCCGGACTACCCGGGCACCGGGGTGACCGTCCTCGACGTCGTCCCCGGCCCCCGCGCCGACTGGTTCGATCAGGCGGCACTGGATTCCTTCACCGCCCAGGACTGGGCCGTGCTGCCGCAGTCCAACCGCGTCGGCATGCGGCTGGACGGTACGCCGCTGCAGCGCAGCCGCCAGGGCGAACTGCCCAGCGAAGGCACCGTCGCCGGAGCCCTGCAGGTCCCGCCGGAGGGCCTGCCCGTGCTCTTCCTGGCCGACCATCCGATCACCGGCGGCTACCCGGTGATCGCCGTGGTGGTCGACTCCCAGCTGGACCTCGCCGCCCAGGTCCCGATCGGCGGCAGGATCCGCTTCCGCTGGGCCGAATCCGCCACCACCGAACACCCCACCGAACACGGCACTACTGAACACGCCACCACCACAGAAGAAGCGAGTAACTGATGCGCAAGGTCCTGATCGCCAACCGTGGAGAAATCGCGGTCCGCATAGCCCGGGCCTGCGACGACGCGCAGCTGGCGTCCGTCGCTGTCTACGCCGACATCGACGCCGACGCCCTGCACGTCTCGGCCGCGGATGAGGCCTTCAGCCTGGACGGCAACTCGCCCGCGGACACGTACCTGAACATCCCCAAGCTCCTCGCCGTGGCGGCCCAGTCCGGTGCGGACGCCGTCCACCCCGGCTACGGCTTCCTCTCCGAGAACGCCGACTTTGCCCAGGCCGTCCTCGACGCCGGGCTGACCTGGATCGGTCCGACGCCGGACGCGATCCGGCTGCTCGGCAACAAGATCACGGCCCGCGACGCGGCCGTCCGGGCCGGCGCACCCCTGGTGGCCGGCAGCGACGGTCCCGTCGACACGGCGGCCGAGGCCCGCGCCTTCGCCGAAGAGCATGGCCTGCCGATCGCCATCAAGGCCGCCTTCGGCGGCGGTGGCCGCGGCATGAAAGTGGTCCGGGTCATCGACGAGGTCGAGGAAGCCTTCGACTCCGCCGTCCGGGAAGCCGTTGCCGCCTTCGGGCGGGGCGAGTGCTTCGTGGAGCGCTACCTGGACCGTCCGCGCCACGTCGAGGCGCAGGTCCTGGCGGACGCGCACGGCAACGTCGTGGTCGTCGGAACCCGTGACTGCTCCCTGCAGCGCCGGCACCAGAAGCTCCTCGAAGAGGCCCCCGCGCCGTTCCTGACCGACGAGCAGACCACGCTGATCTACGACGCCGCCAAGGCCGTCTGCCGGGAAGCGGGCTACTCCGGCGCCGGCACGGTGGAATTCCTCGTCGCGGCGGACGGCACCGTGGCCTTCCTGGAGGTCAACACCCGGCTCCAGGTGGAGCACCCGATCACCGAGGAAACCACGGGGATCGACCTCGTCCAGGAACAGTTCCGGATCGCCGGGGGGGAGCCGCTGCGCCTGGCCGAAGACCCGGCACCGCACGGACACGCCTTCGAATTCCGGCTTAACGCCGAGGACGTGGGCCGCGGCTTCCTGCCCTCGCCCGGCACCATCGGCGAATTCGCCGGTCCCACCGGCCCGGGCATCCGCCTCGACACCGGCGTCCGCTCCGGGTCCTTCGTCGCGCCGCAGTTCGATTCCCTGCTCGCGAAGCTGATCGTCACCGGCGCGGACCGCCAGCAGGCCCTGCGCCGTGCCCGCCGGGCCCTCGCCGAAATGCGGATCACCGGCGTCGCCACCGTGCTACCCTTCCACCGGGCCGTGCTGGAATCCCCGGACTTCACCTCCGAGGACGGCCTCGGCATCCACACCCGCTGGATCGAAACCGACTTCGCGGACAGCATCCCTGCCGATCCCGACTACAGCACTACCGCGCCCGACGGCGAACGCCGCACCATCACCGTCGACGTGGACGGCAGGCGCCTCGCCGTCGGCCTTCCGGCCGATCTGCTCGACGCCTGGGCCCGCTCGGGCAGCTCAGCGCCCGCCGGGGTGTCGGTAGCGTCCGACGGCGGTGCCGCCGCCGCTGGCGACCCTGGGGAGCTGCGCGCGGACATGGCAGGGACAGTCGTGAAATGGCTCGTCGAGCCGGGAGCCGAAGTCTCGGCCGGGGACCCGGTGGTGGTCCTTGAGGCCATGAAGATGGAAACCCAGGTCTCCGCGCACCGGGACGGCACCGTCACCGACGTCCGCACCAAAGCGGGCGGGGTTGTCACGGCCGGCGCGGTGCTCGCGCTGATCGGGTAGCAGCATTCTGCTGATGTTTGGCGCGTGACTGGGCCGTTTCCGCTGGCGGAAGCGGCCCAGTCACGTTCGAGCGGGCGTGACTATGTCTCCAGCCCGAGTCCGCGCCTGCCGATGGGGTTGAGTTCCTTCTCATGGAACCGGTTATCCCAGTCGGCTTCATAGTGCTCTTCGGGAAAATCCCGGGGTGAGCGTCCGGCTTTGAAGTCCTCTGCCACGACGGCAGCGTAGCGGGTGTTCTTTTCGCACCGGGGGGCTGCCGGGATGTACATGACGTTGCCCCATCCCTGTTGGTCCTGTACGGGCGCGACGGCGTGGATCACGTCGCAGTGCCACCACACAGAGTCTCCCGCCTGCACATCGGGGATGGACGAGAGCGCGCGCATCAGGAGCGGGTGCCACTGCTCGCTGATCGGCAGGACGTGCCGCGGGCTGACGCCGCACAGCTCGTCCTCCGGCACGTCTTCCAGCAGCGGACGGAGCAGGATGTAGGCCATGGCTTCCGGGATCGGGACAGTCTGGAGCACGCCCTGGTCGTTGTCCATGTCCGACAGCGCCGTCCAGCCCTGGAATGTGCGGAAGGCCGAGCACATCGTGGATCCGCCCTCGTACTCGTCGACTTCGGTGCGGTAGGCGGCGTCCCAGGGGTCATATTTCTCGGGTTCGCCGTTGAATACATGCCGGAACGCCTGCTGGTAGGCCGGCAGCAGCCACCTTTCCAGGGCGCCGGAGTCGGTGTGCGGGCCCAGACCGCTGGAGTTGGCGCCCGGCGGGCGGCGGCGGATCCGGTCCGGGTACATCGAGTCCTGGTCCGGGTCGAACCAGGTCTCGCCCTCCGATTCGAAGGTCCAGCGGCGGTTCAGGAACGACTGGACGGCTGCCATGCGCGGGTTCTGCCGTGCCTCCATCTGGGGGCGGGACCAATAGATCGGGTAGATCTCCGGGCGGGAGGCTGACAGGGTGCCGAAGAAGTCGTCTCCCGGGCCGCGGTACTTGGCATAAAAGTCATTGCTCTCGACATAGTCCACGAGCTGCCGGTCCCAGTCCAAGGCGGTCCCGCGGGGGAAGTGCCCGCGTACGACGGCGCAGCCGCGCCGCTTGAGCGCGGCCAACTGGGCCTCGCTGACCTGACCTGACTCGATGTCCGCGTAGTCGATGACGGGCCAGACCTGCTCCCCGCCGGCCCGGATGGCCTCGATTTCCTCGACCTGTACCCGGATGCGGTCCTCGAGCCGGCGGAATACCCCTTCAACGTCACCGATCCGGTGGCGAAGTTGGGCCTTGAGGGCGCGGATCTGGCCCGGGACATCGGCGGGGACCTGTGGGGCTTGGTGGACAGTGTCTTGCTCGCTCATTTTCATCGTTCCTTGCGTCGTCATTCCTAAACTGCGATTGCTTTCATCGGGCACTGCGATGTGCTGGGGAAGCCGCCCGCTCCAGGGCACTGGCCGTGACACATCCCTGGGACGTCGTGATCCCGGACGCCGCGAAGCCCCAGGTCGCGGCGGTGGTTACCGTCGCGAGACTCCTGCGTCCGCCCAACATCACCGACGTCGCCGGGCGCCCCGGGCGTGAATGCCCGGGGCCCGCCGGGGACATCAGCCGGGTTCTGTGGGGTAGCGGGCATCTGATCCACGGCCATTGCTCCTATAGTAAAGAGTCCTAACTAATTCCGATTTCCAGTGTAAGGCACTCCGCTACGATGGGGAAGACCCCTATTGGAGGACCCCCGCTTTGACCCGTTCCCCGCACTCCCTGGCCGCGGCTGCATCGACGCCGCAGGCTTTGGCCACGGTCACCGACCGGCGGTTCTTCGAGCACCTGCGCCGCCACGGGCCAAGCTCCCGGGCAGCCATCGCAGCCGCCACCGGATTGTCGAAGCCCACCGCATCCGAGGCGGCCACGCGGTTGACGGAAGCTGGCCTGATCAGCGAGACGGGCCAGTCGGCGGGGTCGCGCGGCCGCACCGCGGCGATCTACGACATCGCCTCCGGCTACGGACATACTCTTGCCGTCGCGGTGGCCACCGGCCGCGCCCAGCTGCGCGCCACTGACCTGCGCGGCAGCGTCGTGGGTGAGTACCGGGCCTCGTCAGGAACGCCTCAGACCCGGGAACAGCTCGAGTCCGCCCTCTCCGGCCTGTTCGCCGAGTACCGGCGCGAGGTGTCCACACCATGCCTGGCCGCCAGCGTCTCCCAGGCCAACCCCGTGGCGGCCGCCGGGCAGGCCGTGCTGAGTCTGCCGAACGCGCCGTTCCCCGAAGGGCAGTGGAATCTGACCGAGCGGTTTCTCAGCGACTGCCGGGGACCGGTCCGGGTCGACAACGACGTCAACTGGGCGGCACTGGCAGAGCGCGAGTCCGGGGCGATGCGCGGCGTCGACGACTTCCTGGTGGTCTACGTCGGTGCCGGCATCGGCGCAGCCCTCGTCATGGGCGGCGAGGTCCGCCGCGGATCGCACGGCATCGCCGGAGAGATCGCCTACCTGCGGCAGAACGGCCGGACCCTGATGGAGCGCCTGCTTGGTCTCGGGATCACCACGGCCGGCGGGCTTTCCCTCGACATGGACCGATACCGCGGTCTCTTTGCGGAACAGCCTGGCTCCCCGGCGGCCGTAGACTTCCTCGAACTTCTGGGCGAAGCCATCGGCAACACGGCCACCCTGAGCGACCCCGCGGCGGTCGTGCTGAGCGGACCGCTGGTGGACTGCCCGGCGTTTGTCGACCGACTGCGCGCCAGCCTCTTGCCGCACCTGCTGGAACCCTCAACCATGGTGACTGTCAGTGATCTCGGTACAGAAGGGCCCCTGGCCGGGGCCTCATTGCACGCCCGTGAAGCGGCAGTGGAAGGGATCTGGTCCGAATACCGCCGGTGATCTCCAGGTGATCTTCAAGTGATCGGCCGGTTGCGAGCCGAACAACCTCTACAACGGGAACGGCCGGGCACGCTGGCGAGCATGCCCGGCCGTCTGTCCGGTGTTTGTGGTTGTTGCCCGGTCAGGTCCGTGACTCTGAGAGGGCCGGGGCGGCCTGGACCTGCTGGGCGGGTGGCTGGGCGCGGCGGTTGAGCCACATTTCGAAGACGTCGCTGGTGTGCCACTCGAAGGAGGCAAGCACCGGGGTGCCGTTGATGTCGTAGTCGACCTCGTCGAAGTAGAGCAGCGGGACGCCTTCGTTGACCTGGAGCTGCGCGGCCTCAGCGGGTCCGGCGAGGACGGGGAGCAGTTTGGCCCGCCCGTTCCGGACGCCGTGGTTGAGGGTCTCGAGCAGGTCGAACAGGGACGGGCCGAGGTCGGACCCGGCCGCTTCGGGCACGAGGGCCAGAGGGACGCGGTCGAGGCTGTAGACGACGGGCCGGGCATCGGCGAACCGGACCCGTTCGACGATGACGACCTCGGCCCCGCGGTCCAGGCGGAGCCGGGCCCGGTCGCCGTCATCGGCGGGTGCCACGCGCTGGGAGATGATCTTGATGCTGGGGGTGAACCCGGCGGCCTGAATCATCGCGGTGTAGCTGACGTTCAGGTCCAGCGCGTGGCGTTGCGGCACCCTGGTGACGTAGGTGCCTTTGCCATGGAGGCGGGAAAGGTACCCGGCGTCGATCAGTGCCCGGTAGCCTTCGCGGACCGTGGCGCGGCTGACCGCGAACTTGACCGACATTTCGTCTTCGTTGGGGAGCCGGTCGCCGACGTTATACGTGCCGTTGCTGATGAGCTCGGTGAGTTCATCTCGAACCTGTTCTGCAAGATTTGGCCGGCGACCTGACATGGTGTCCTCCCTGGGGCAATAAATCCAGTGTACTGGCGGTGCGGGTTCTGGTTAGACGCGGGCGCCGGCGGCGGCGTCGGCGTAGGACAGGGCGGTGCGGACCTGGGACACGACGTCCTTTTCGCCGGGGAGCTTGCCGTCGAAGATGGCCGCGCCGATGGTGAAGCCCCAGACGCCGGCTTCGGCGAGACCGCGGATCTGGTCCTCGTTGACGACCGAGCCGGCAGCGATGGTGGGCCCATCGACAACGCGGGCGACGGCGGCGGTGAGTTCCAGCGGATCGACGGTGGCGTGGCGGTAGGCGAGCAGGTCCACGCCGTGGACGCCCTCGAGCTTGGAGAGTTCGGCGGCGTGCGCGGTGATCTCCTCGATGGTGCCGAGCAGTGCGCTGGGGTGCCCGGCGACGCGGCCGGGGAAGGGGGCGAACTTGATTCCGGTGCCGGCGAGCTTCTCGACGGCCTCGGCGGCGAACTTGCCGCCCACGATCCAGTCCACGCCGGCGGCGATGGCGGCGTCGATGGAGTCCATCTCATCAGCCTTGTCGACCGAGACCACCTCGAGGTAGACCACCAGGTCCGCGGCGTGCGCGGCGGCGGTCAGCTCACGTGCCTTCTCGGCGGTGGCGCCGACGTCCTTGAAGCCGATGTGGCGCAGCCCGGTGTCCTTGACCTGCTCGAGGACCTCCAGGGCGTTGTCGACGGTGCGGTCGTTGTGGGTGAGCATAAAGATGAATTCAGACATTGTTCTTGTTCTTTCGCTTGTGGTGGGTGGTGCTGGGTGGGTGCTGGTGCTGGTGGGGTGGTGCGTGTGTGGGTCAGGCGGGGAGGAGTCCGCGGACGTCGTCCAGGACGTGGGTCGGCAGGATGCCGGAGGCGGCGAGGTGGTCATCGGTGGTCGCTCCGGACATCACCAGGGCCGAGGCCATGCCGGCATTCAGGCCCATGGCGACGTCGGTCAGGAGCCGGTCCCCGACCATCACGGCCTCGTGGGCCGGGACGCCGAGGCGGTGCAGGAAGGCGTTGGCCATATGGACGCTGGGTTTGCCGACGATCGCTTCGGCGCGTCCGCCGGTGCAGGCCTCGATGGCCGCAAGCATCGCGGCGCAGTCGGGCAGGCCGCCGTCGGGGGTGGGGCAGTACGGGTCGGGATTGGTGGCCACGATCACGGCGCCGGCGTTCACGGCCTGGTAGGCGCGGGTGAGTTTGTCGTAGTCGAAGGTCCGGTCGAAGGAGACCACCACGACGTCGGTCTGGGCCGGGTCATCGGTCAGGGTGAACCCGGCGCCGCGCAGCGATTCGATCAGGACCGGTTCGCCCACGGCCAGGACACGGGCCCCGGGGTGGCGGCCGGCGAGGTACAGGGTGAGCGCGTCGAGCGCGGAGATTACGTCCTGGGCCTGGGCCGGGATGCCGAGCCGGGTCAGCTTCGCGGCGTAGGCCTCGGCGGTCTCGAGCGGCTTGTTGGTCACGAAGACCACCCGGGCCCCGGAGTTGCGCAGCGCCGCCACGACGGTGTCCGCGCCCTCGATCAGGTCATCGCCCAGATACAGCGTGCCGTCCAGGTCGAAGGCGTAGCCCCGGTAGAGCGGGGCCGCTTCGCGGCGGCCGGCTTCTTTGGCCAGTAGTTCAACGGGCATCGTTGCCCTCCTTTCGGCCCCTTGCGGGGCACAATACAAGTCTAACGTTAGACGTCTAACGACTCAAGTCGGTGATGGAATCTCTGGAAGAAAGTTTCGCGGTGTGGTGCCGGTGGTGCTGGTGCCGGGCGGGGGCTGCCGGGTCGCGGCGCCCCCGCCGGGCGGTCGGCCAGATCAGCCTGCCGGGCTGGCCGGGCTGTCGGGCTCTTTGGTGGGGCTGGGTTGGTCAGGCGTCTGCGGTGAGGGCCTGGTCGGTGAGGGCGAGTTCTTCTTCGGCGGTGTAGTTGCCGACGCGCTTGCGGCCGACGGCGAAGTAGTAGGCCATGAACAGGGCCACCATGATCACGGCGATGACGAACGCGAGGGGGAAGCTGACCAGGGCTGCGGGGATCAGGATCCCGGCCAGGATCAGGGCGATCCACATCGTGACGCGTCCACCGCGTGCCTTGTAGGGGCGGTGCAGGTCGGGGCGCTTCTTCCGCAGCACCAGGGCTGCGGCCATCATCAGCATGTAGGACACGGCCGCGACGAGCACGGAGAGAGTGACCAGGACCGGGATGGCGTCCGGGAGGATGGTGGCGCCCAGGATGACGAAGACGAAGCCGATGACGCCGGGCACGATCAGCGAGCCGACCGGGGCGTGATGCTTGTTGAGCTTGGACAGTGATGCCGGCAGGTAGCCTGCACGGGACAGGGCGAAGGTCTGGCGTGAGTAGGCGATCACGATCGCGTGGAACGAGGCGACCAGGGCGGCGAGGCTGAAGATCGCGATCACCGGGACGATCCAGGTCTGGGATCCCACGACGTTGGACAGGGCCACGGTCAGCGGGGCCGCTGCGCCGGGGAAGTCGGACCCGCCGACGCCGGCGGCGACGGTGAGGGTGCCGAGGCCGATCACGGCGAGGGTGATGAAGGCCATGATCAGGGCCTTGGGGATGTCCTTGGCCGGGTTCTTGGTCTCTTCGGCAGCCATGGGGAGGCTTTCGATGGCGAAGAAGAACCATGCGGCGAGCGGCAGGGTGGCCCAGAGGCCGCCGATGCCGTTGGGCAGGATGGCTCCGCCCGAGTAGGCGTTCAGGTTATCCAGTGACATCTTCGGCGCACCGATCACCATGAAGACAATGAGGCCGACGACCGCGACGGCGGTGAACACGAATTCGATCTTCATCGAGTTGCCGGCGCCCAGGAGATGGACCACGGTCGAGCCGATGTAGAGGACTGCGGCGCTGACCAGGACCGGCACGTCGGGGAAGAGGACCTGCACGTAGGCGCCGACGGTCAGCGCCACCGCGACCGGGGCAAACACGAATTCCAGAAGGACGCTGACTCCGGCGAGGTAGCCCCAGACCCGGCCCAGTGCTGTGCGGACGTAGGCGTAGGCTCCACCGGCGTGGGGTACTGCTGCGGACAGTTCGCCGATCACGGTTGAGAGGCCGGCGTAGAGCAGGCCCATGATCGCGATTGCGATCAGGTAACCCCAGTAGCCGGTCAGGCCCAGGCCCGCGTTCCAGCCGTAGTAATCACCGGAGATCACGGCGCCGACGCCGATGCCCCAGAGCAGGACGGGCCCTGCAACCTTGTGAAGATTCTTCTTCTTGTGCTCCGCCTGCACTGGCGAAATTGTGGCTTGTGACACTGACCTGCTCCTTTGCGGGTTGTATCCATCATCGGCGCCACGGGAGGCGGGCCGTCTGATGTTTGACGAGGAAGCTGCGGGATTGCTCCGGTGGCTGGGTGCCGGGCTGAAATCAGCGCTCCGGGACCGGGTGTTTCGAAGGGGTGTTACGAACGGCCGCCGCGGGGGCGGCGGGCCTGGCTTTTCTCTGGCGTCTTCGGCAGGGAAAGTGTCCGGAAGGGGCTTTCGCGACCTTGTTCATCAAGCATACCAAGTCGTTAGACGTCTGACAAGAGAAAGTTTTTGTTGTTTTCCGGGACGGTTAAGCGTGCAGGCCGGCCGCCGCGCGGGCGGCAGGAACTGCCCTTTTCATGACAGCATCGGCAGAGGCGTCATCGGGTACGGAGATCGCTTCCCGCTGGAGGCGCACGAATTCCTGATAGCGCTCCAGTTCGTCGTCGACGTCTTGCGCAGTCCAGTCCAGGGCCGGGGCCACGGCCCTGGCAACCTCGGATGCGGCTTCTTCGCCGAAATCCTTGGATTCAATGGAAATACGCAGGCGGCGCTCAAGGACGTCCTCCAAATGCAGGGCCCCTTCGTGCGTCACTGCGTACAGCGCTTCAGCCAGAAGGGCGCCGCCGCCGCCGCAGATCTCCAGCCCGAGCACCCTGTTCTCGGCCACAGGCTTCAAGACTTCAGTGGCCATGTTTCCGTATCGACCGACCAGGCGTGCTGCGTGGCTGGACGGCAGTCCGAGGGTTTCGAGCATGTAGGCGCAGACGCTTTCAATCTCGGCGGCAACGAAGTTTTCGCCACCGAGGAGGGGCAGGTCCAGTGTTTGCGAGGGGCGGGCAGTGCTTCGCCCCTGTGTCGCGGCGTCCACAGCGTCCTTTGCCATGACCCTGTAGGTGGTGAGTTTGCCGCCGGCGATCACCGCGATGCCCTCGTGGGGCACGTCAACGACGTGTTCCCTGCTCAGCTGCGCGGTCGAGCCTGCCTTGCCTTTCACGAGCGGGCGGAGTCCGGCGTAGACACCGAGGATATCCTCGTGGACGATCGGGACCTCGAGCACCTTGTTGACGTGATCGAGCAGGTACTGGACGTCCGCGGAGGTGGCGGAGGGATTCGTTTTTCCCAGGTCCCATGGCGTGTCGGTGGTGCCGATGATCCAGTAGTTGCCCCAGGGGATGACGAAAAGGACACTTGCCCCTGCCCGCAGGATCAATCCCATGGTGGACGGGAAGCGATCACGGTCAACGAGGATATGAACCCCCTTGGACATGGTGACTTCGACTGCCGAGTCGACGCCGATCATGGTTTGCGATTCTGCGGTCCACACACCCGTTGCGTTGATGATGGAGCGGGCCCGCACCTCGAACCGCTCACCCGTCTCTTCATCCGAGACGAGTACTGTGTGGTCCGCGCTGCCGGTGCCGGGCATGATCTCCACTGCGCCGGCGCGATTCATCGCATGGACGCCCCGCGACACCGCAGTGCGCACGATCGTTGCGACCAGCCTGGCGTCATCGACCTGGGCATCAAAGTAGCTGATGCCCCCACGGCATGCAGCGCGGTTCAGGCCGGGCAGTTCAGCCCTGACGCGCTTGCGGCTGAGGTGGCGGTGCAGGCCGACGCCCGGGTGGCGGCCGCCGGCATAGCTGAACAGGTCATACAGGGCCATCCCGGCCCCCACATAAAACCGCTCGGCCAGCGGCGCGGTGACGGGGTAGAGGAACGAGACAGGCTTGACGAGGTGGGGTGCGATTGCGCGCAGGAGAAGGCCGCGCTCCACAAGAGCCTCCTTGACCAGCTTGAAGTTGAGCTGCTCAAGGTAGCGGATTCCGCCGTGCACCAACTTGGAAGACCGGCTGGAGGTGCCGCTGGCCCAGTCGCTCTTCTCGATAATGCCGACCGTAAGTCCCCGCGATGCCGCATCGAGGGCAGCGCCGGCGCCGACAACGCCGCCGCCAATAACAAGCACGTCGAGTACTTGTGACTTCATCGCAGCGCGGGCTGATTCGCGTTGCGCAGTGTTGAGTCGCCCGGTTCCGGCGGAAGTGGCGGTCTTGCTCATTGTGGCCTCCATGGGTCTGCCTGCCTTTCGTGGCCAGGCGTCATCAGCGTGGGATGTCATTAGACGTCTGACGAATAAAAGTGGGTATTGTTGGTTCGGGAATTGGCTTCGCTTGCGGTGGGGCCCGGCGTTTACAGTCCGGCGCCGATCCGTTCTGCCTCGGCGAGGGCGGCCAGGACGTCGGTCTTGGTCCAGGCTCCGGTGAGGTAGGCGAGATCGGCGATGTTGAAGCGGTTGCGCATGAGGTGGCAGTTCGTGAGCGCCCAGATGACGTCGTCTTCCTTGCTGGGGTTTTCCAGTTCGGAGAAGCGGGTCGGCGCGCCGGCGGCGCGGAGTGCCGCGACGATGGCTTCCGGTTCGCCCAGCAGGCCCGAGAGCACCTCGGCGTGGGCCGGCCAGGCTGCGGCGGCGTCGCGGATTTTGGCCCCGGCATCGACAGCGCGGAGGTGTTCGAGTTTCTTGGAGTAGTCGGACCAGCACTCGTTGCTCGTGGAACCGGCCTCGTCCATCCAGTCGAAGGCCTCCCGGACGGTGCGTTCGGCGTCGTCCGGCTCGGGGAGCCGGAGGGCGCCGAGGCTTCCGGTGCGGAGCTTCTCGTTCATGTTCCGCCAGAGGATCGCGACGATGACGGTCGCGACGCCCACCTGGGCGCCGTGGTGGGCGGTGTCTGTGCCGCGGGCCGTGCTGGCCATGTCCAGGAGGTGGCTGATGACATGTTCCATGCCGGAGGACGGGGAGGTTTGTCCCGCGACGCCCATTGAAATGCCCGACAGGGTCACGAACTTGGCCAGCGTCGACAAGGACTCCGGGTCAGAGGTCCCCACGCCGGGGGCAAGGCCCAGGAGTTCGGCGCCGTGGCGGCGGGTCATGGTCGCGGCCTCGGCGGAGTAGCCGCGGTCCATCTCGACGAGGGAGGACAGGTACCAGTCCGCGGGGGCGGTGAACATCGAGATCATGTCGCCGAGTCCGGAGCGGTTCAGCAGTGCCGGCGCCCCTTCCAGGACGTTGCTGTCGACCACCAGTGCGTTGGGCCAGCCGGAGTGGGCGGTGCGCTTGACGCCGTTGATCAGCAGCACGGACTGGTCATCGGCGAAGCCGTTGACGGAGGCGGCGCTTTGCACGACGACGTGCGGCCGGGTCCCGGCGGCGACCTTGCCGATGTCGCACAGGGTGCCGGAGCCGATGGTGACGATGACGTCCGCGCCGGCACAGCCGGCGGTCGCAGCGCTCACGGTGGTCTCGTCGGCGTGGACGTGGCCCGGGAGGGCCACGGTGGTGACCGTGCCCAGGGTTTCCAGGAGGGCCGTGACGGCGGGCTTGAGGTGGGTACCCGAGCCGGTGGTGTAGACGTCCTCGTCGGTGAGGACGGCGATGCTGTTATGGGCCGGGAGGGCGGCGACGATGTCGTGGACGGAGTCCAGCACGTCGGCGCCGATGACGACCTGGTCGAGGCCGACCAGGGGGTGGGAGAGGTAGCGGTCGAGGTCAGACGAGAGCGTCATGGCGTGTTTCTTTCTGCGGGATGGATTCGACGGCGTCGAAGAGGGAGCGGTAGTCCTGGTAGGCCATTTCAAGGGCCTCGGCATGGGCAGGGTCGGGGTCGATGCTGACCGGGTCGAGTTCGACGACGGCATCGACGGCGGATTCGAGGCTGGCGAAGGTGCCGGCGGCGACGGCGGCGAGCAGGGCCCCGCCGGTGGCGCTGGTCTCCTCGGTGAGCACCTTCTGGATCGGGGTGTTGCAGAGCGTGGCCTTCGCCGAGAGCCACAGCGCGGAGCGGGCCCCGCCGCCGACGACCCGGACTGACTGGGCCAGGCCCATGGCGTCGATCCGGTCGTAGATGTCGCGGAACGCGAAGCAGTTCGCCTCGATGATCGCCCGGGCCATGTCGGTGGAGTCGTGGTTCATCGACAGCCCGGCGAACGTCCCGCGCAGGGAGTCGTTCCACCGGGGCGCCATGGAGCCGGTCAGTGCCGGGATGAAGCGGACCCCGCGGGCGCCGGGTTCTGAGCGGGCGGCGCGGTCGAAGAACTCCTGCTGGCTGACGCCGAGGACGTTCTGGGCAAACCACAGCGTGTTGCCGCCCGAGACAAACCCGGGGTTCTCGATCAGGTAGGTGCCGTCCACGGCGTGCGCGTGGGTCTCGACGAGTTTGGTCTCGTCGAAGACCGGGAAGGCGCTGGAGACCCCGACCGGTTCGGCCGTGCCGAGGATATCGACGACCACCCCGGGCCGGACTCCGCCGGCGCCCAGGCATGCGGCGTGGTCGTCGCCGGTGCTGACCACGACGGCGCAGCCCGTGGTCAGCCCCAGCGCCGCAGCCGCCTCCGCGGTCAGGGTCCCGGCGACGTCGGTGGCGCGGCCGATCTCCGGGAGCTTGGCCCGGTCCAGCCCGGCGGCGTCGATGAGTTCATCGCTCCAGTCCCGGGCCACCACGTCATAGAGCAGCGAGGAGGAGGAATTCGCGTGGTCCTGGATTGAACGGCCGGTCATCCACGCGACGGCGTAGCCCCCGACCGAGGGCAGCGACGCGGCCCTCCGGTACACCTCGGGCTCGTTGTCGGCCAGCCACATGAGCTTTGGTCCGGTGTGGCTGGCGTCCAGGTTCAGCCCCGTCCGGGCGAACAGCCGGTCCGGATCGATTGCGTTCCCGAGCCGGGCAACCTGCTCGGTAGCGCGCCGGTCCAGCCAGATAATGGCCGGCCGCAGCGGACGCATGTCGGCGTCCACCGGCACGACGCCGTCCACCTGGCTCGAGAGCCCGATATGGGTCACCTCGGCCGGCTTTACACCGGTCCGGGCCAGCACGGCACGGACGCTGGAGGCAATCCCGTGCCGGTAGTGCGCCGGATCCTGCTCTGCCCAGCCGCTGTGCGGGTGCGCCATCGCATACCCGCTGCTTGCGGTCGCGACGATCACGCCCTCCGGCGACATCAGCACCGCCTTCGCGCTCTGCGAGCCAAGATCACAGCCAATTACATATCCCAATGAAATACTCCTTTGTATCCCAGCGGCCTTCCCCCGAAGCCATCACCATCTGCGTAAGTCGTCAGACGTCTAATAACTAGATTACGGGTGCGGCTCCCGGCCGTCAACCCCCGCCAATGTCCTTCCGGCACGAGCACCCCCGTCGAGGTCCCCGGTCTCGCTGGTGTTGCGAGCCTCTGGCCCTAGGTGAAGCCGCCACGGACGTTGTCAACGGCCGGCACGCCATAGGCGGTCTGGTCGCCGATTCGAGCAGAGCCTAGAATCGGGCTAGGCGCACCGGGCCAAGGCACCGGCCGGACACGCCCGCCGGAGATCACGTCCATGTTCCAGCGGTGCCGATAGGGGAGGCCCGCCATGGCAGTCATCAACAGGACCATCAGTTCGCTGCCGCGGGAACGCGCGTCCCGCGGGGAGTCCTGACCGCCATGGACACCATGGGAAAACTTGAAACGGAACAAAAGTACGACGCCGGGACCTCTGCGGCGCTGCCGGATCTGCAGGAAATCGAGGGTGTGGACCACGTCGCGGAGCCTGTGACGGATCAGCTAGAGGCTGTGTACTTCGATACTCCGGCCCTGGTCCTCGCGGCACGGCGCATTACCCTGCGGCGCCGCACGGGCGGGGCGGACGAGGGCTGGCACCTCAAGCTTCCCGCCGGGGCGGACCAGCGGGAGGAGATCCATGCGCCGCTGGGGCAGCCGGAGACCGTTCCGGAAGAACTGTCCGACCATCTGCAGGTCCTCATGCGGGGCGACGAACTCGTGCCCGTCGCCCGGCTGAGTACGCGGCGCACCACCTACCGGATTTACGGGCCGGGCGGTGAGCATTTGGCCGACTTCGCCGACGACCACGTTCACGCCGAGGCCCTGCGGCCGCCGGGGCCGGCCGTCGACTGGCGTGAATGGGAGCTCGAACTCGTCCACGGTACAGCGGGGCTCTTTGAGGCTGCCGCCGCAACTCTGACGTCTACCGGAGCCAGCCACTCCGCTTATCCTTCCAAGATCGCCCGTGCCCTGGGCGATGCCTGGCCGGCCGAGTTCAGTCCCCGGACTCCAAAGCCCCGGAAGAAGGGACCGGCGGTCGACGTCGTGACCGCCTATTTAGACGCGCGGATTGGCGACTTCATCGCCAATGATCCGGGTGTGCGGATGGGCACACCGGATTCCGTCCACAAGATGCGGTCCGCGACCCGCCGGGCGCGCTCCGCCCTGGCCACCTACCGCAAACTCTTCAAACGCTCAGCGGTGCGGGAACTCCAGGCTGAACTGAAGTGGCTGGGCCAGATCCTGGGTCCGGCCCGCGATGCCGAAGTCATGCTGGAGCGGCTTCGCCAGCACATCCTGGAGCTCCCGGAAGAACAGAGGTCCGGCCTCTTGGCCCAGATGATCGATCAGGAGCTGGTCGCAGCCCACGACGCAGGCTACAGAAACGTCCTGGAGACCCTCCGGACCGGCCGCTACTTCCGTCTCCTGGGCTCCCTGGAGGACTTCCGGGACCACCCGCCTGCCAAGCCACGCGCCTTCCGGCCCGCGCGCAAGGTGACGGCCAAGCTGGTCAACAAGGCGGCAAAGCGGGTGGAGCGTGCCCGGAAGGCCGTCAAAGGCTCGGCCGACACGGCCGCGCGCGACACAGCGCTGCACGAGGTCCGAAAAGACGCCAAGCGCCTCCGCCACGCGGGTGAGTCGGTCTTGGAGATCCACGGCAAGCGCGCCGCCAAACTCACCAAAGCGGCCGGACGGCTCCAGACAGTACTCGGCGACCATCAGGACAGCGTCATGGCGACCGCCCTCCTGCGCAGACTCGCGGCCACCCCGGACCGGCCCGCCGATACCGACCTCGGCTTCGAGGGTTTGCTGGAGATGGAAGAACGCATTGCCCGGAAGACGGAGAACAAAGCCCGCAAGGCAGGGAAGAAGCTTCGCCGCTTGCGGCTGCGACCCTGACCCTGGACGCGTCAAGCGTCGAGTGCTGCATCGCCGTCGATGAAGCTGAGGACCTCGCGGCCGTGTTCGTCCATGCCCGGTGCCTGGGGGACCTCAGCGACGCCAGCATTACTTTGTGCCCTCCGAAGATGGACCGTGACGTTCCACCGCCAGCGGGCGCATCCGTGTCAGGATCAGTCATGACCGACCGCCTGATGCTCCTCGACACCGCGTCGCTGTACTTTCGCGCGTTCTACGGCGTGCCCGATACGATCCGCCGCGCCGACGGCACCCCGGTGAACGCTGTTCGCGGCTTGCTCGACATGATCGCACGGCTCACCACCGACTACGGTGCGACGCATCTCGTCGCGTGCTGGGACGACGATTGGCGCCCGCAGTGGCGGGTAGACCTCATCCCGAGCTACAAATCGCATCGGGTCGCCGAGGAGGTGGCAGGCGCCCCGGATGTGGAGGTGGTGCCGGACGCGCTCGAGGCGCAGATTCCGATGATCCGCCGCGTGCTCGAGCTCGCCGGCATCGCCGTCGTCGGGGCTGCCGACCACGAGGCCGACGACGTCATCGGCACCTACGCCAGCCACGCCGAGCTTCCGGTCGACGTGGTGACGGGCGACCGCGACCTCTTCCAGATCGTCGACGACGCCCGTCAGGTGCGGGTGGTCTACACCGCGCGCGGCATGAAGAACCTCGAAGTCCTGACCGACGCCGACGTCGTCGGCAAGTACCGTGTGCTGCCCGTGCAGTATGCCGACTACGCGACCCTGCGCGGCGACACCTCCGACGGGCTGCCAGGCGTCGCCGGCATCGGGGAGAAGACCGCCGCGTCGCTGCTCGGCGAGTACGGCACGCTCGACGGGCTGCTCGCGGCTGCCGCGGACGCAGCGAGTGGGCTGTCCACCGCAGTGCGGTCCAAACTCGCCGCGGCGGCGGACTACCTCACGGTCGCGCCCACCGTCGTGAAGATCGTGCGAGACCTGGAACTGCCGACGCTTGAGGACGCAGGCGCGCAGTTGCACCCTGTCTCCGGCGGTTCGCGGGCCGAGCTTGAGCGTCTCGCCACAGAATGGAACCTCGGCGGTTCGGTCAGCCGGCTCCTTGAGGCATTCGACCTGCGTCGCTAGGGAAGTCCCTGGGGCGTGTGGGCAAATGCCGGGGCGAAGGCGCGATCCGGGCCGCACCTCCGCCCTCCGGCGGCCTGTTTTCAGTGTTTCTTGAAAGCGTCCTTGACCTTTTCGCCGGCCTGCTTCAGGTCTGCTTTGACCTGATGGCTCCTGCCCTCGGCCTTCATCTTGTCGTCGCCGGTGGCTTTGCCGGCCGCCTCTTTGCCTTTGCCGTGGAGTTTCTCGGCGGCATTGTGGATCTTGTCACTCAGGCCCATGATGAACCTCCTTATTTATGTCGCCCCCGCGACGTGAATGCCATGGAGGCCACACTTAATTGTAGGGACGGAACCGTGGAAAGCGGGGGCCATTTGGTGCGGTCCGGGCCATTCCCGGCTCCGGGACAACAATCCAGGTCAGGCGATCACGGTTCCAGAGTACAAATGCCGCCATCCGGAGTTATTCGGGCAGGGACCATTGGCAGCGGTGGCAGTGCGCCGGCAGAAGCGGCGGTGTTAGTCGGCAAGAATGCGGTAGAGCGCGCGGCGGGTGTCATCGATTACCGTCATTGCGGCATTGCGTTGTTCCTCCGTTGCCGAGAAGCGGAATTGGTGGATGACTCCCATGAGTTTTCCGACGCTTTGGTGAAACGCCGGCCCGGATCCCTCCGGGTCGGTGTTCCAGGCGTTCCCCAGATCCTCGGCGTGATCGGCCACGTAGGCCTTGCCCGCATCGGTGAGGGTGAACTCGGTGCGCCGGCCATCACCTACGGGCGCAATGAGCTCTTCATCAACGAGCTGCTGGAGCGTCGGGTAGACGGAGCCCGGGCTCGGACGCCAGGCGCCCGAGGTCTTTTCCGCAATGGTCTTGATCAGCCCGTAGCCGTTGGACGGTGATTCGGCCAAGAGGGACAGAATCGCCGAACGAACATCGCCCCTGCTGGCCCGCCGCGACCCGCCGGGGCCAAAACCTGGCCCGAAGCCCGGTCCGAAACCCGGTCCAAACCCGCGGCCCGGTCCGAAACCACCGTGTCCGTGGGGGCCGCGGCGGCTCCTGCCGCGCCCGAAGCGTGCCTGGGCGGGTCCGCCCTCCGTGAATTTATCGTCATGCATGCCTTTCATAGCGGCATCGACCTTCCCAATCAGTTGAAATCAATAATGGTCGCCGATTGTTCGGCGATAATTAACGATATATCGGTGAGTATCGGCGGTCAAGAGTCGATTCACCCCGGCGTCCGTTGACGCCCGGACGCTGCCAGCCGCTGCCAGCCGCTGCCGTACAGGTCACGGATACAGCAGGTCATCGAGCAGCCGTTGCACATGCTCGGGCCGTTCGATGTTCGCGAAGTGGCCGCAATGCGGGAGTGTCACCATCTGGACGCGTGGGATTATCGCGGCCAGCCGGAGCAGGTCAGAGGGTGGAGTGAACACATCGCTGTCCCCGCGGGTCGCGAGCACTGGACACAAAATGCCCCGCCACTGGCCAAAATCGTAGTGCGCCGCGGCCCGGGCTGCCGCGGAGAAACCGGCCGGCCGGGCGTCCTCGCCAAGCCCTCGAAGCACCCCCGCGGAGATGGATGCGGGTTCTGCGAAAAACGGGGACAACAGCGGCCGCATCACGGCGGTGGACCCGATTGCACGGACCAGTGCGGGCCCTGCCGGGCCGAGGGCTGCCGCGGCGCGCATGGCCAGCAGCATGCCCAGAAACATCGGGAACCGGAACAGGCTGCGCAGTGGCTTGCCGGCCGCTTCGGACACGCCGAACGTGGTCGCCGAAATCGCGGTCACGCTGGCGGTCCGCCCGGGCCA
This sequence comes from Arthrobacter sp. 01N444, assembly GCF_056399305.1. Lineage (NCBI taxonomy): Bacteria > Bacillati > Actinomycetota > Actinomycetes > Micrococcales > Micrococcaceae > Arthrobacter > Arthrobacter sp. 01N444. Next base: position 305,299 of record NZ_JBFTRB010000001.1, on the reverse strand, counting down.
CGCCGCGGCGATGTGCAATGCCAGGAAGCCTCCCATGGAGTGGCCCACCAGGTTCCACCGCCGGTAGCCGAGCGAGGTCAAAGTACCGGTGACGGCGCGTGCCATGGCTTCGATGCTCAAATTCGCCATCCGGGCGTCCTGCGTGGACTCGCCCCAGCCCGGCAGGTCTATCAGCACCCGGTCATGTGCCACTGCCGGGTGAAGAAGCTCCCGGAAGGACGTCCAGGAGCCCGCGGCGCCGTGGAGGTAGACATCCGCCGTCCCGGATACGGCGTGCGGGCCCCCGGTGCCTTCCTGGACATGCACCGTGCAGGGGCCCAGCTCGGTGGCAAGGGTGCGCCGCCGCAGCGTGGCAGCCCCCGTACTTGCGGTTTCCTGCTGAACACCCATGGTCACCTTCTGTTCGTGGTCTTTGAAGGTGATTCGGAGCGGCGGGGGTGCAGGACCGGACGCGAGGCTCGAGGCGGTGGAGGCCGGTGCGGATCAGGGCCTCCGAGGCCGCCGTTATCCGTGGCTCGGGGGAGGCGGTGGTCCGGCCGTCGCGGCCTGGCCGAACGTGGGGACCGTTGTCACGGATCCCAAGTTCGGGAGTGCGTGGCGGGTGGCGTGCTCGATTTCGTCGTGGATTGTGGCAAGTTCGCCCAGGTCGGTGATCGTGGTCAGGGGGATGGAGACCTCGACGTGAAGCCGGTGGCCGGACCAGCGCAGCCGGGATGTTGCGCCCGCGGGGGCGTGGGCAGTGACAACCGCCGCCAGGCGTTCCGTAAGGTTCGGGTCCACGCCGTCCATGAGCCTGCGCCCGATGTCGCGAATGGTTCCCCAGAGGAGCACGGCGATGGCTGCGGAGATGAGCAGGCCCACGATCGGATCTGCAAGCGGAAATCCGAGCCATATGCCGATGACTCCGGCGACGACGGCCAGCGAGGTGAAGCCGTCGGTGCGGGCATGAATGCCATCGGCGACGAGCGCGGCGGACCCGATCCGCCGTCCCACGCGGATCCTGTAGATCGCGACCAGTTCGTTGCCGGCAAAGCCCACGAGGCCGGCGGCGAGCACCCAGCCCAGGTTCTGGACGGGTTGGGGTTCGAAGAAGCGCCGGATGGATTCGACGGCGGCCACCACGGCGGAGAGCGCGATCATCGCCACAATGAACAGCCCTGCGAGGTCCTCGGCGCGGCCGAAACCGTAGGTGTACGTCCGGGTCGCGCGGCGGCGTCCGAGCAGAAAGGCGATCCACAGCGGAACGGCGGTCAGGGCATCGGAAAAATTGTGGACCGTGTCCGCCAGCAACGCCACGGAGCCACTGATGAGGACGATGACCAGCTGGAACAGCGACGTGGCCCCCAGTCCGAGCAGGGAGACCTTGACGGCGCGAATGCCCTGGGAACTTGTCTCCAGGACGGAGTCGATCGAGTCGGCCGAGTCATGGGAGTGGGGCACGAAGAGCTCCTGCAGCCACCCCCTGAAACCGGTCGCGTGGACATGGCCGTGCGGGCCGTGGTCGTGGTGATGGCCGTCGTCGTGGGCATGTCCGTGCGGGTGCGGGTGGACATCGTGGCCGGGGTGCGGGGGCCGGTTCATGCGCCGGCCTCCCTTGTGGGGCTGTGCGGGGCTGTGCTGTGATGCGGGGCCGTGCCGAGGGTGTGTTCGGCCTGGTGGATGGCGTCGGCCACGAGCTGCCAGGCGTGCCCGTCCTGCAGGCGGTAGTAGACCTTGGTGCCTTCCTGGCGGGTGGCTACCATGCGCGCCAGCCGCATCTTGGCCAGATGCTGGGAGACCGCAGCCGCCGATTTCCCGGCCTTTTCGGCCAGCACGTTGACGGGCAGTTCACCGTGGCGCAGAGCCAGGATGAGCCTGACCCGGGTGGCGTCGGCCAGCATGGCAAACACCTCCACGGCCAGCTCGACGTACTGGCTGTCCGCGGTGAGCGCGCAAGCCTTATTATCTGCATTCATACGCAGATACTTACATATAACCCCGCTCCACTCAAGACGATCGAATCAACGGGATACCGTTAGTGGCCATCAGGACGATTCCGGCGCGTCCGGATGCCGAAGGCTCAACTGCTTGGCGTGGAAGTCGAAATGAAGCGTGGGGTAGGCGTAAACATCGTTGAGCGTCATCAGCGGCGTGAAGAACGGGTCCCACCTGTCGGGGAACGGCATCGACCTGGCGAGGGACTGCGGGTTCTCATGGTCGAGCCGGCGGGAGAGCGCGGCGATGGTTTTATCCAGTTTCCGGCTCATCCTGCGCCTGTTGTAGACGAGGGCGGCGGCCCGGGAGCCCCAGTAGTTCACCACATCAAAAGGACCGGTGCCCGCGTTGAGGACAGCAGCGAATGCCCGGCCCGCCGGGCGGGGGAGCCGGCTGACGACGTGGACCAGCGGAAGCAGGGCACGGACCACCATGTAGCCGAAGACCATGTGGAAGAGCAGTTCCTCGTTGGTCCAGCGGGTGCCCGTACTTTTGCGGCCGAGGTCCTTGGGCGCCGGGTCCTGCAGCAGGGCGTCGAGGTGGCGGCGGGCGCGGCTGTACCCGGACAGGATCTCTTCCTTCGTCGGGTCCACGATGTGCACTCCGGTGTCGCGGGCCCGGTCAGTTTCCAGCCAGCTCCGCATGCAGCTTCCGGACCCGGGCCATGATGTCGTCCCGGACCAGGCGCATGCGCTCCATGCCTTCGATGCCGCGTTCGGAGGGCTCGTCCGTATCCCAGAACTCGAGCCGCTGGCCCTCGCGGGGCTCGACCTTAGCCTGGTTGCCCAAGACGATGACGACGTCGGCCGCGTCCAGGACCTCGTCGGTGACGGGCTTGGGGTATTCGCCGGTGATGCCGATGCCGAGTTCATTCAGAGACTCCACGGCCTCGGGGTTCAGCGACTGACCGGGCTTGGTCCCGGCGGAGTGCACCGTGACGCTCCCATCGGCCAGATGGTTCATCAAACCTGCGGCGAGCTGGGACTTTCCGCCGTTCTTGCTGCAAACGAACAGGACGGTGGGCGTTTTCGTGGTCTCGGTCATGCGTTTGATTCTTCCTTCTCTGAGCTGGGTTCGTGGAGCAGTGATGCGGCCGGTCGGTCTTCGCCGGAGCGTCCGTGGGACAGTCCGGTGGGGAAGCCGACGAGCACCGGCTCGGGAGCGGCGCAGCACGAGGACTCTGATGCGGTGGCGGCGGCCGCCGGAACGTCGCAGCTGGTGCCGGCGTCGGAGGAGCAGACGCCGGTTTCGGGGAGTTCGAGCTGGACGGTGTCCGCGGCCTCGCGGTCGCCGGCCAGGGCCGCGGCGACGGAGCGGACCTGTTCGTAGCCGGTGGCGAGCAGGAATGTTGGCGCACGGCCGTAGGACTTCATGCCGACGATGTAGAAGTCCTTGTCCGGGTGGGCCAGGAGCCTGGCGCCGTGCGGTGCAACAGTGCCGCAGGAGTGGAACTCCGGATCGATGAGCGGGCCGAGCTCCACGGGTGCTTCGACGGCCGGGTCGAGGTTCAGGCGGAGTTCGCGCAGGATGTCCAGGTCCGGGCGGAAGCCGGTGCAGGGGACGATGACGTCGGCCTCGAGGGTGCGTCCGTCGACGGATTCCACGGTCACGCCGGAATCCAGGGCTTTGAGGGAAGCAATGCCGAAACCGCTGTGCAGTTCGATGGTCCCGGCCTCGACGAGGCGGCGCAGGCGGGCACCGAGCTGGCCGCGGGCGGGCAGCCCGTCAGCGTCGCCGCCGCCGTAGACTTTCTCGGCGGACGCGCCGCGGACCGCCCAGAGGATCCGGGTGCCCGGTTCGTCCTTGGCCAGGTCCGCGAGGCTGATCAGGGTGTTGGCGGCGGAGTGGCCGGCGCCGACGACCAGGACACGGCGTCCGGCGAAAGCGCCACGGTCACGGCCCGTCACGTCAGGGAGCGGCGAGGAGATCCGGTCCGCGGCGGAGTCCTCGCCGATGGCGGTAAGCCCGGAGGTCCCCAGCGGGTTGCGGGTGGACCAGGTGCCCGAGGCGTCAATGACCCCGGCCACGGTGTGGTCGCGGGTTCCCCCGTCCTGGTGCTGGACGCGGACGACGAACGGTGTGATCTCGCGGTTACGGGTGTGGGTCTTGTCCATGCCTGTGCGGGTGACGGCGATGACTCTGGCGCCGGTCTGCAGCCGGGAGCTGATGGCCGGGAGCGCGGCCAGCGGGGCCAGGTACCGATCGATGAGTTCCCCGCCGTAGGGCAGCGCGGTGGGCCGGGGCGCCTCCCAGCCAGCGGCTTCGAGCAGGCGAACGGCGGCGGCATCGATGTTGAACCGCCACGGTGAGAACAGCCGGATGTGGCGCCACTGCTCGATCGCGGCGCCGGCGGAGGGGCCGGCTTCGAAGATCAGCGGTTCGAGTCCGCGTTCGATCAGGTGGGCCGCGGCGGCCAGTCCCACGGGGCCGGCGCCGATCACGGCAACGGGAAGGTTCTTCGTCAAATCCATGGGTGTCCTCTTTCATCCGTTGTGGTGTTGCGGTTGTTTTCGGTTGGCCCTGCCGGCCGGGGTTGGGCCGGCAGGCGCCGGTGTTGGGTTAGCAGCAGTCCTGATCCTCGTCGTCGCTGCAGCATCCGGTGTTCATTCAGCTCACCCCCTCTCCGTCCTCTGTCAGACGTGTGGTGCTGGCCCTTACTTGGCGGCAGGGGTCAGGGACTCGATCAGGTCCTCGATGCGGCCCTTGATCTCGTCGCGGATCGGGCGTACGGCTTCCACGCCCTGGCCTGCCGGATCCTCCAGGACCCAGTCCTCGTAGCGCTTGCCGGGGAAGTAGGGGCATTCGTCGCCGCAGCCCATGGTGATCACGACGTCGGATTCCTTCACGGCCTCCGTGGTGAGGATCTTCGGGATTTCGGCGGACATGTCGATGCCGAGCTCCGCCATGGCCGCCACGGCTGCCGGGTTGACCTTGTCCGCGGGCTGGGATCCGGCGGAGCGGACCTCGATCCGGCCCTCGCCGAGGGTGGTGAGGAAGGCGGCGGCCATCTGGGAGCGGCCGGCGTTGTGGACGCAGACGAAGAGGACGGAGGGCTTCTTGGCGGTTTCTGTGCTCACGGGGTTTCTCCTGGAATCAATGAGGTGAGTGGGCGATACAGTCTGGAGTCTTGCGCCCGGTTTGAAACTCTCAACCGAACATTGATGATGATCGATATAGAGAGTATCGGGCTATAGATTGATGAATGTCAATATTTGTTCCCGGCGGATTTCTGCGACGGACCTAGGCGGCGGTTACGCGGGGTGCAAGGTCATTGATGCGGCGGGTGATGTCGTTGAACGCCATGTCGAAAGCTTCTTTGGTGCCCGGGCGCAGCGGGTCCGGCACCGACCAGTGGATTCCAGCCAATCCGGGCAGTTCCTCGTGGGCCTTGTCGCAGACGGTCACGATGAAGTCGCCCTCGTCTGCCACCTGGATCAGGGTGCGCGGGGGAAGGTCCGCAAGGTCCAGGCCATGACGGCGGGCGACGTCGATAGCGCCTTGGGCGATGCGGTCTGCGGGACGCGTTCCCGCCGACGTCGAGGGAATTTCACTGACCTGCTGCCAGAGAGCGGCGGCCAGTTGGGACCTGGCGCTGTTTCGTGTGCAGACAAACAGGACGCGGCGCGCCCCGTGTTCGGCCCCCGGCACCAGGCCCTCCAGAGCGCCGGCAGCAAGCCGGATATAGCTGCGGCGCCGGTCGGCTTCGGAGCGGTGGCGGGTTGCCAGTCCGGCATCTTCCAGCGTGCGCAGATGGTGGGACAGCAGATTCGACGGCATCCCCAGCTCGGCCTGCAGCTCCGTCGGGGAGAAGTCCCCGAGGGTCAGCAGATCAACGATGCGCAGCCGCGCAGGATCGCCGAGGGCTGCGTGCTTGGCTGCCCGCGCCCGAAAGTCCTCTGCTGCCTCAATATTCATTGATTCAATTTTGACTGAATTAGTTCCTTGGATCAAGCTGTTGCCATGACTTCAAACCAGCCGCCGCTGTGGCGCCGCGCCATCGCCGAACTGCTCGGTACCAGCCTGCTCGTGGCCATCGTCGTCGGCTCCGGGATCGCCGCGCAGCAGCTCTCACCCAGTGACGTTGGCCTGCAGCTGCTGCAGAACAGCACCGCCACAGTGCTGGGCCTGACGGTGCTGATCCTGGTGCTCGGGCCTGTGAGCGGCGCGCATTTCAACCCCGTGGTCTCCCTCGCCGACTGGATCCTGGGCCGACGCGCCGGTACCGGCCTGACCCTGCCGGAGCTGGGCACCTATGTGGTTGCCCAGACCGTGGGTGCGGTCAGCGGCAGTATGGTCGCGAACGCCATGTTTGAGGTGGGCACCTCCATCTCGTCCAAGGAGCGGGCAACACCGGGGCATCTCCTGGGTGAAGTTGTCGCCACTGCGGGACTGGTCCTGCTGATCTTCGCCTTGGCTGCCACCTCCCGCGGCGCCCTTGCCGCGCCGGCGGTGGGCGCCTACATCGGAGCCGCGTACTGGTTCACGTCCTCGACCTCGTTCGCGAATCCGGCAGTGACGGTGGGCCGCATCTTCAGCGACACCTTCGCCGGCATCGCACCGGCCTCAGTTCCCGGCTACGTTCTGGCGCAGCTGATCGGCGCAGCAATCGGATTTGGCCTTCTCCTCATCCTGTTCCCCTCCGCGGCCCGCACCGCGGACGGCGTCGTCCTGGCGCACAGTGCCGAAACGGCCCGCTCCTAGCCTTGGCCGGCGGCCGAACAATGCCGCCCCCACCCAAAGCGGATCTGCGCCGGGTCGACCGACCCGAGCTCCCGCGCCCATACATTGATGTATATCAATATCAGGGCATAATGGGTACATGAAGTTGTTGCCTGTACTCGAGCCCGCCACGGATGAATCCTGCTGCACCCCGGCAGGGCCCCCTGCCCTGGGTGCCGAGGAAGCCCAGCAGAGGGCCCTGGTTTTCAAGGCGCTGGCCGACCCGAACCGGCTCCGGCTGCTCTCCATCGTCAAGGCTGGCGAGTCAGGGGAGGCATGCGTCTGCGACCTAACCGAGCCGCTGGACCTGGGCCAGCCCACGGTCTCTCACCACCTGAAGGTCCTGGTCGAGGCCGGGCTGCTGCACCGTGAAAAGCGCGGCACGTGGGCCTACTACTCCCTGGTGCCCGGCGCGCTCGAGCAGACGGCCGGGCTCCTGGCGACGCTGTGACCGCGCAACAGTCCGCGGTGACGATCCGCTCCATGCGCGAGGACGACTGGGCGGCCGTCCGGGGAATCTACCGCGAAGGAATCGCCACCGGCCACGCCACCTTTGAGGCGGAAGTGCCGGACTGGGAACGCTTCACCAGTTCCCGGCTTCCCGCGCACCGCCTCGTCGCCGAGGCTCCCGGGGGCGGGATCCTTGGCTGGGCGACTGTCTCCGCGGTGTCAGCGCGGCCCGTTTATGCCGGCGTGGTCGAGCACTCCGTCTACGTCGCCGCGGAAGCCCGCGGCAAGGGAGTCGGGGCCGCGCTGCTTCAAGCCTTGGCCGCATCGACCGAACGGTGCGGGATCTGGACGATCCAGGCCAGTGTCTTCCCCGAAAACGAAGCAAGCCTGAAGCTCCACCTCGCGAACGGATTTGCCGTCGTCGGCCGGCGGAACCGCATTGCCCGCATGAGCTACGGCCCCAGCGAAGGGCAATGGCGGGACACGGTGCTGATCGAGCGGCGCTCCCCGGTCGTCTAGGACCCCGCCCCACCAAACCGCTGGAAGGATGCGCTTTGCTGGGCAAGCCGGCGCATGGCCAGGAGTACCGGTTCCATCAGGAGTGTCCCAAGAACCACGTGCCTCATTGCGGCCTCGGCCGAATCGGTGGGGACACTTTCGACGTCGGCCGCCGCGATGTCCCGCATTGCCGCGGCGTAGCGGTCCAGGAGCGCGGCCGGCGCATCGAACCCGGCATCTGAGAGCCCGCGCAGGGCCTCCACCAGGGCGGCCTGCGTATCGCGGTCGCATGTCTCTGCGCCCCATCCCCAGCGGTCCAGGAGCCGCTGTGCCGAGGAAAGGTCGACGTCGTCCGGTGCGGACCGGGTGACCGCGCGGTGCGCAATTCCGAGCAGATCGTGGCCTGACTCCGGCGGGCTCTCCAGGCCAAGCAGCACCTGGCGGGTGGCGCTGATGCTGAGCCCGGCGGTTCCAATGAGTGCCCGGATGAGCTTCAGCCGCCGAACATGCGAGTCGTCGTAGCGGGCCTGCGTCGCGGACGTCAGGACGCCCTCGTGAAGCAATTTCTCCCGAAGGTAGTACTTGATGGTGGCCACCGGAATCCCTGTAGCGGCGGCCAGCTGTGAGATGCGCAAAGATTCTCCTTGACTTGGATAGTCGCACTCGCCAATATTGGGGAGTAGCGGTATCCAGTTAGGAGAAAAGTATGGCACGCATCAATGCTGGACGTTTCACTCACCGCCATTCCGGTGATTTGGTGGTCTTCCTCATCGGCATGCGCATCAACAGTCCCTGGCGTCCGGATCTCTGGCTGCCGGTGTTCCTTGCGATGCCCCGGATGCTGACCGAACTCTTCCGGGAGCCGGGGTCCGGCCTCCTTGGTTGCCGGTTTGCCCTCGGAGCCGGCGGGCCGGTCATTGTGCAGTACTGGGACTCGGTGGACAAGCTGTATGCCTACGCAAGTGCGCCCCAATCCGAGCACAGGCCCGCGTGGGCTGCCTTCAACCGCCAGGCAAGGAAGGCCCCAAAAGCTGTCGGCATCTGGCATGAGACCTTCCAGGTAAGCAGGGCCGAGAGCATGTATGTCTCTATGCCTACCGAGGGTCTCGCGCAGGCCACAGAGCTTCTGCCCGTGGGGCCCGGAAGCCAGCAGGCGAAGGACCGGCTGTCCAGCCCGGGCTGAGATGACCGGTGCCTTTCCGGATCATGGTTTGGTCGGGGAATCCGGCATCCGGCAGCGGGCCGCGAGCCCCGAGAGCAGGATGGTGATTCCCTCATCCAGTTCGGCCATCCCGTCGTAGTCGGCGAGGACCGGGGCGAGGGCGCGGAGGCGGGGGAATTCCTTCGGTGGCAGGCGGTGCAGCCCCAGCCGGAGAAGGGCCTCATTTTCCTCGGGGTCGACGACGAATTCCTGCAGTTCGTTGAGGATGTGCCCGTAGAGGTATCCGTAGTAGGCGCGGTAGACGTGCAATGCGTCAACGGGGGCGAATCCGGCGTCGATCAGCAGGGACAGGATCTGCTCCAGCGGACGCAATGTTCCCAGCGGCCGCAGGCCCAGGGGTGTTGACAGGGGGCGGGTCACGAGGAGGGGCACGACGTTGGGGTGCCGGAGCGCCAGGAGCCGCAGGTCGTGGGCAATGCGCCGGAGCTGCGACTGCCAGTCGGGATCGTCGGGAATGATGGCCAGTTCATTCAGCACGAGTTCTGAGACGCCGTCCAGCAGGGCTGCGCGGTTGGCGGCGTAGCGGTACAGGCTCATGGGATCCCGCCCGAGTTCCTGCCCGAGCCTGCGCATGGTGAGGGCGTCGAGTCCCTCGGCGTCCACCAGTGCCAGTGCCGTCGACAGGACAATCTCCCGGCTGAGGCGAGCCTTCTTGCCGGGAGCCGCAGGGGGCGCCGGGTGCTCTTCGGGCGACATGGTTTTCCGTTCGGGTCGATACAGAGTGGTTACAGTTCCGGGATGAAAAGCCGGTTGCTTAATGTGTAGTCTACGCCTAAAGTCTACATCGTAGAGAAGTTGCATTGGCTGGTTTCCGCAGGATGTGGACCGCCAGCCCAGTAACGCTTTATTCCCGGATCTGCGGTGACGCAGCAGTGCGGGATCTTGCGTCATCGCCCCGTGCATGGCCTTGACGCTCAGCTGCTGTAGCCACACGGCGGCACACAATGCACCGCGAAGAAACGAGCCACTCATGGCAACTTCCCAATACGACCAATTCCTGCAGGAAGCCACCACCCGGGACCCTGCATCCGACCACGCCCTGGGCCGGGACTGCCTCTACGGGCTCTACACCAGCTGGTGCTTCCTGAGCCAGACCGCGCCCCGCCCCGAAGATGCCTTCTGGGCGGCCATGAAAGAAAAGCAGATCCATCCCAAGCGCAACGGCCTCCGCATGAAAGGACCAGCCGCGGCGGACTACATCCTGGCCAGCTACCCGGGCCTGGTCTGACCCGGATGACAATCACGTCAAGCACGTACTTGCCACGGGATGCCCACCAGCCCCGAGGGCGCCGGCCTTGGTGTGCGACATGTGAGACGGACCGGCACCTGCTCCTGGACTCTGTCGCCACCTTGAATCCGCAGCAAGAAACCCTCGCGGCCGCCATCAGCTGCACCAACTGCGGCAGCTCGCACGTGGTAGCTACGACTGCGGCGTTTCTCGCAATCATCCCGGTGCGGAACGGGAACAGCGGCGGTGCCATGCACCGGGAGGACGCCTACCGCCACTGCCAGGAGCCGATGTCCGCAGTGGACCCCGAGCGGCGAAGTGCCCACCGGGCGGTTTCCACACACGCCGGGAGCCCGGATGTTCTGGGCGACTATCTCCGGACGCGCGTTCTCCGGTGCCGGTGCGGGTTCCAGATGGAAATACCCCGCCCGTGACAGAGGGCACCCTCCGGGGTCTGTAACCAACGAAGAATTAGGGGCACACCGTTTCCAACCACAGCACTGCCACCACCGGAGCCTCCGCGGCCCACAATCAACGACCCGCGCTGATGGACATGGATCTGTCCCCGCAGGGACTCGCGGATGCCCCGGCGAACGAAGTCGACCCGGACAGCCTCGTCTACACCGGCAACAGCTAAGGGCGCCGCACCCTTGGGGCCCCTCCGGCCGTAACCCCGGGGCGGGCTCACTTCGACGCACTTTCACCGGCCGCAGCCAAAACCGCTGAGGCCCACGTAGGAGAAAACATGAAGATCCCTGACTCGCGCGGACCCATAAGCGGTGGCCTTTTCCGGCTTCTGGCCGACGGGACCGGAGATGATTCCGCAGCCCAGGGCACGCTGCGCGATCTCACCGAACTCATCAACGGGCAGCTGGCACTCGCCGATGACATCATCGACGACGGCGATGTGCAATTGACCCTGTTCTGCCTCTACGAGCTGCACTACGGCGGCTTGGATGGGGTGGACGACCGCTGGGAATGGAACCCCGGGCTGATCGCACTCCGGCAGCTGCTGGAGGGACCGTTCGAGCTGGAGCTGCGGTCCGTGGCCCGCTCGTCCGCCGGATCAGTCCAGCCTGCTCCTGCCGCCGGCCTGGACAGCGACGCGGTGGCGGACATTCTGTTCGGGCTCGCGGGCCAGGACGGTGGACCGGGCATGTCCCGCCATGTGGCGAAGCTGGCCACCCTCGGGCAGCTCCGTGAATTCCTGGTCCACAAATCGATCTATCGGCTCAAGGAAGCCGATCCGCACACCTGGGCGATCCCGAGGCTGACCGGGCGGGCCAAGGCTGCGCTGGTGGAGATACAGGCTGACGAGTACGGCGGAGGCCGCCCGGACCGCATGCACAGCGCACTTTTCGCCCGGACCATGCGAGGGCTGGGGCTGAACGATGTCTACGGCGGCTATGTGGATGCCGTCCCGGCCATCTCTCTCGCCGCCGTCAACATGATGTCCCTTTTCGGCCTGAACCGCAGACTGCGGGGAGCCATCGCAGGGCATCTGGCGATCTATGAGATGACCTCCTCCCGGCCGAATCAGCTGTACGGCAACGGTTTCCGGCGTCTCGGATTCGGGGCCGATGTGACCGCGTACTTCGACGAGCACGTCGAAGCGGACGCCGTCCACGAACAGATCGCGGGCCGGGATCTCGCCGGAGGGCTCGTGGAGGCAGAACCGGATCTCCTTCCGGACGTCCTGTTCGGCGCGACGGCGGTGCTCGCCATCGACGCCCGACTCACCGCGCACATCATGGGGGCGTGGGAGAGCGGCACGTCGTCGCTGAAGCCGCCTGTCTCCGCCGGGGTCTGACCCGGGCACGAACCCAGTCAGGGAGCATTTATGAACCAGAACCCGCAGGAATCGTCCAACGACGCCGCCATTGTTATTTGTCCCGATGGACCGATCCTGGTCCGCGGCGAGTTTGAGATCGTCACCCCGTCCGGGGGAGCAGTGCCGCGGTCGCGCAAAACAGTCGCCCTGTGCCGCTGCGGCGCGTCCGCGATCAAACCCTACTGCGACGGCACCCAGAAATTGATCGGGTTCCGAACCGAATTCCCTGCCACCCCGGGGACGAGAGAAGCGACGTGAGGCACCCCGGGAATGGTTGGGGATCTGTGGCACTTATCGCCGGATTCGTGGCCTCCGGTGACCGGAGTACGAACGCTTTGGACACCCGGCGCCTCACTCAAGGCGCCGGCGTCGTGCTCCGCAGTGTGGGCTGGGTGAAGGACGGCTGCGGGGCAACGAACGGGCAAACAGCGGGCGACTTGAAAAAGAAAGCATATTTTTTAGGAAATATTTGACTCAATCTTAGAGTCGTGGCACGCGCGCGGAGAGTTTGTGCAAGCGCTTACATCGACCGGGGTATGAGCCGTTTTGGTGTTTGAAATGTGGTTTTGAATCCTCGCCGGCACTGTCTACGGTGATGAACGTCCAGGAGGTCAGCACCCTCCCGGGCCACCGACGGGGCCCTACCGAGGCCCCGTCCCCTCGACACGATGGCGTCCTCGATGACGCCTGCGGTGTCATCGGGGCTGCCGGAGTTTCGGGGAATGAGGGCATATGCCCGTCTTCCACGAATGGTCTCAACTCCGCGAGAAGAGCAAAAATGCACGAGCACCCCAATACACACCGGAAGCTGCGGTGGCGTTCTGTCGCCGCGGCACTGGCGGCGGCCGTGGCGGCCTCCGTCTTCCTTGCCGTTCCGTCAGCCCAGGCAAACACGCCCTCGGATCCGCCGAGCGGCGGGCAGATGCCGGCTCCGACACCCGGCTTCCCCCTGCCCACGAAGCACACCCAGCAGGCGTTCGATCCGGCCGCGGCCTTCACCTCCAAGTGGACGCGTGCCGATGCCAAGCAGATTATGGCCCAAAGCAGCACAAGCGTAACCCCGGGCCAGAACTCCATGAGCCCGAACGTCACCATGCCGGAAATCCCCCAGGACTTCCCGGCCATGAACGACGACGTCTGGGTTTGGGACACGTGGTCCCTGACCGACGAGAACGCAAACCAGATCAGCTACAAGGGCTGGGACGTGATCTTCTCACTCGTTGCCGACCGCCACGCCGGCTACGGCTTCGACCAGCGGCACTGGAACGCCCGGATCGGCTATTTCTTCCGCAAGACCAACGCCGATCCGGCCAAGGACAAGTGGAACTACGGCGGACACCTGTTCCTGGACAACACCTCCGTCGGCAACACCGAATGGTCCGGTTCCACCCGCCTCATGCAGGGGAACCACGTCAACGTCTTCTACACCGCAACGACGTTCTACGACGTTGCCGAGCGCAACGCCGGCGGCGGCGGAATCGCCCCGGATGCCGTGATCGCCAAGGCACTGGGCAACATCCACGCTGACAAGAACGGCGTGAGCTTCGACGGCTTCGAGCACACCAAACTCCTTGAGCCGGACGGCGTCATGTACCAGAACAAGGCCCAGAACCCAGGGTTCGCCTTCCGGGACCCCTACACGTTCGTAGACCCGGCGCACCCGGGCAAGACCTTCATGGTCTTCGAAGGCAACACCGGCGGCCAGCGGGGCGACTACAAGTGCACGGAGCAGGACCTGGGCTACCAGCCCGGGGACCCCCGCGCCGAATCCGCGAACACCGTCAACGCCACCACCGGTGCATGGTTCCAGACGGCCAACGTGGGCCTGGCCGTGGCGGACAACAAAGACCTGACCAAATGGCACTTCCTGCCGCCGATCCTGTCCGCCAACTGCGTCAACGACCAGACCGAGCGTCCGCAGATCTTCATCCAGAGCGAGGGCGGCAAGAACAAGTACTACCTGTTCACCATCAGCCACCAGTTCACCTATGCGGATGGAATGCGCGGCCCCGACGGAGTTTACGGCTTTGTAGGCGACGGCGTCCGTTCCGACTACCAGCCCATGAACAACAGCGGCCTGACGCTGGCATCCCCCACGGACCTGAATATGCCAGCCAATGCGCCCGAAGGGCCGGATCCCCGGCAGAACGGCCGCCAGTTCCAGGCCTACTCGCACTACGTGCAGCCGGGCGGGCTGGTGCAGTCCTTTATCGACAACGTGGACGGCGTCCGCGGCGGGTCCCTCTCGCCCACCGTGAAGATCAACTTCCGCAACGGAGTTTCGGCCGTTGACCGCAGCTTCGGCCAGAACGGCCTGGGCCCGTTCGGGTACCTGCCCACGAACCTCAACGTCGGCGGTGCCGGGCTGTACAAGTAGTGCAGTAGGCAGTCATGAGGCGGAAGCGCCCGGATTTCCGGGTGCTTCCGTCCCCCCGCAGGCCCTGGACCGACAGGGCCTAGACCGACGGGCCATAGATGGGCGGGATGGCTTCCACCAAGACCAGGAATGTTAAATCATGAAAAACCATTGGACGATCTGGATGGTGGCCGCCGTGGCCGCCGCCGCGGCCGTTCTGATCGCGGTGGCGCTGGTCCCTTCGCCGGGATCCAGCCCGGGTTCCCAGAGCCACGCCGGGCAGGCGCAGCCAGCTTTCGACCGGCCCGAGGGGGCATCCGAGTTCCGGCCGAGCTATCACATAACGCCCGGGAAGAACTGGATGAATGATCCGCAGCGTCCCATCCTGCTCGACGGCGTGTGGCACTACTACTACCTCTACAACGCCGGGTACCCGAAGGAGAACGGCACCGAGTGGTACCACCTGACCAGCACGGACCTTGTGCACTGGAAGGAGGAGGGAGTGGCGATCACCAAGTACAAAAACGGGCTGGGCGACATCGAAACCGGAAGCGCCGTGGTGGACCAGGACAATTCGGCCGGCTTTGGCAAGGGGGCTGTCATTGCGGTCATGACGCAGCAGGACCAGGGAATCCAGCGGCAGTCCCTGTTCTATTCCACTGACCACGGATACTCCTTCACCGCCTATGCGCAGAACCCGGTCATGGAAAACCCGGGCGAACCGGACTGGCGGGATCCCAAAATCATTCGGGATGCGGCCCACGGCCAATGGGTGATGGCCCTGGCCGAAGGCGACAAGATCGGCATGTATACGTCGTCGAACCTGTTGGACTGGCACTACGCCTCAGGCATCGAACGCAAAGGTCTGGGCGTCCTAGAGTGCCCGGACCTCTTCCAGTTGGATCTCGACGGTGATCCATCCAAACGGACCTGGGTCCTGGCCGCCAGCGCCAACGGGAGCGAAGAGGGCTTCACCACGGGCGTTGCCTACTGGACTGGCGAATGGGACGGAACCCGATTCACCCCGTCTGACGGGCCGCACCAGTGGCTCGACGCCGGCTCCGACTTCTACGCCGCCGTGACGTGGGATGATCCCAGGCTCACCGAAAGCCAGCGGATGTCCTCGCGGCACGCCATCGGGTGGATGAACAACTGGCAGTACGCCCGGCAGCTGCCCACTCAGGACTGGCACGGCGGCGCCGACTCCATAGTGAGGGACATACGGCTGCAAACAATCGCCGGAAAGCCAACGCTGGTGTCGAGCCCCACGACTGCCATGAAGTCCCTTGAAGGCCCGGCGGCAACCACCGGGGAACGTCGACTGACACCGGATGGCGCAGGACAACTGCCGGTCCCGGAAGGCGGGGCGTACCGGCTCGATGTAACTCTAGAGCGGACAGCGCAGGACGACGGTTCCGTTGCCAGGATCGAACTCGAAAGCGGCGGGGGCACGTTTGCCACCGTCGGATACGACTTCGCCACCGAGTCAGCATTCATCTCCCGGGAGTCCGATGTTGCCGCCACCGGCAAGGCAGAACTCAGCCCCGACTATCGGGCATCGCGGCGCGCAGCCAGCCCAGCGCGGAACGGGACGGTGGAGCTAACGATTTTCGTCGACTATTGCTCGGTGGAGGTTTTCATCAACGGCGGGGAAAAGACCATGACGTCACTCGTTTTCCCCGCTGCGGGGACGCCGGGGGTCAAAGCCGTCACGGCAGGGGGCACGCTGACGCTGAAGTCCTTCAGCTACCGGCGCTTAGCCTCCACCCAGTGATCAGCTGTTGCCCGCAGCGGCGGGGATCCGGACGGCCCTGCCGCTGACCACTATTCCGCCGGCAGCGGGAATGTCCACGGTGAGCAGGCCCGGACGGCCGACGTGCCGTCCCTGGTGGATGAGGACTCTCGACGGGGGATCGACCAGGCCCAGGATGCGCAGGTAGGCGCCAACGGCCGCCGCGGCCGCCCCGGTTGCGGGGTCCTCCGTGATGGCACCCACCGGGAACAGGTTCCGGGCTTCGAATTCGCCATCTGCAATCGGGTGCAGGACGGTCACCGTCGCAGCCCAGCCCTGTGCGTCCATCAGCCGGCGCACGGCCTCCGGATCGAAGGAAAAGGAGTCGAAAAGATAGCGGTCCGCGACGACCAGCACCGGATGCCAGTTCCCCGAATACGCGATCCGCGGCGGATAGGCCGGATCGAGATCGTCCAGACCGAAACCGAGCAATCCAAGAAGTTCAGCCAGGACGTCGTCGTCGAAGGCGGCCAGTTGCGGTTCAACGCCCGTGAACGATGCCGTGATCTCGGCACCGTCCCCCGCCGTTTCAATGCGGACGGGGCCGACGGGGGTCTCGAAGGTGAAGGCGCCCGCCCCGTCGCGTGCGCTCAGCGCAACGGCCAGCGCAATCGTCGCATGCCCGCAGAATGGCACCTCGGCGATCGGCGAGAAGTACCGAACCCGGCTCCGGCGCGGGTCGCCGTCGACACCCGGCTCCGTCACGAAAGCCGTCTCTGCGTACCCGATGGCGGCCGCCACCGCCAGCATCCCGGCATCATCCAGATCACGGGCATCCAGCACCAGGCCTGCAGGATTTCCGCCGTTGGGCGTCGTGGAAAAGGCCGCATAGCGCAGGACCTCCGGGGTGGTTTCCATACACCGATCCTCCCATGCCGTGCCACCGCGTCTGTGGGAGCCGCCGGCGGACCGGCCCATGAACTCACTACCGAAAGCCTTGACCGGGCAAACCTGCGGCGGCCATGCTGTGCTAACTGCTCAGCAGCATCGACGGGAAGGCCCACCATGTCCCTTGCACCCTTTTCCTCGCGTTGCCGGGTGATCCTTGCGGCCGCCGCAAGCTTCGCGCTGATGCTGGCCGGAACGCCGGCCCACGCAGCCGGGGCTGCGGGCCCGGGCAACGATGTGTCGTGGCCCCAATGCGGCAAAACGCTGCCCCGGGGCCAGACGTTCGCCGTCGTCGGCGTGAACAATGGGCTGGCCAACACCACCAACCCGTGTCTGGCGACGCAGCTGTCCTGGGCCGGGACGTCCACCGGCGGAACTGGCCAGCCCCTGGTCGCGCTCTACGTGAACACCGCCAACCCCGGTACTTCAGGATCCTGGTGGCCTACCAGCAACAACTACGGAGGAACCACCGTCGCCAACCCCTACGGACAGTGCACCGAGGGTTCAGTCGAGGAAGCCTGCTCCTACATGTACGGCTATGCCAAGGCCTACGACGATGCCAACATCCGGGGGATAAGCAACGCGGCGGCCTACACGTGGTGGCTCGATGTCGAGACCGGCAACAGCTGGTCAACCCGCCCGGCGGCGAACCGTGCCGATCTGGAGGGGATGGCGGCCTTCTTCGCGAGTGTCGGAGCCCGAACGGGCCTTTACTCCGCCAAGACGCAGTGGACCCAAATTGTGGGAACGGTGCCGTCCTCGAGCAACCTTTACACGCTGCCCAGCTGGCTGGCCGGGGCGAAGTCACTCGCCGTGGCAAAACGCAAATGCTCCGAGGCGCCACTGACGGCCGGCGGGAAAGTCACCATTGCCCAGTACGTGTCGGGAGGATTCGACTACGACCATTCCTGTATCTGAGGGCCCAACGGGCACCGATTGGGACGAGACATGTCAGACCGCTAACACTTGACCTCAGTCCGGAGGTCGCGGATCGCGGCCTCGACGTTGGAGGCTTCGTCCCGGAGGGAATCAGCTGCTTGAGTCAACGTGGCATTGTCAGGCACCGCGGCGACTGCGGCATTGAACTTGGCTTCGGCGGCCATAACCGCCTCCGCCCGTTGCTGGGCGAGGTTCTCGCTTGCCTTGGCCAGCTCTTCATAGGTCTTGGAGACTTGGTCTTGGGCCGCGCGCACCTGCTCGATGGTGGCGTCCGGCTTGAGCGTGGCCTTGAAATTCGCCAGGGCCGCGGCATGGGCATCGGCAGCAGCGCAGATTTCCGACACGCTCGCGGGCGGGCTCGAGATGGCCGCGGTGGGGCTTGGGGTGGCAGCCGGCGGACTCGTGGGGCTGCATCCGGTGAGCAGTACGACGGCGGTCGCAAGTGCGATGGATCCCACGGTGATTGCGTGCGGTCTTGACATTTGGAGGCTCCTCTCCCAGCTGGGATCGCCCCCGAGCAGTGGGGCATCGAAGGGCATATCCATCGTCTGCCCGGGCGCGCGTGCGGACCTCATCCGCCGGGGGTGAAATGGGCGGTAGTGCGCTGCCGGCCGGCACGGGCCCAATGGCCCTTTTGGGACCTGCGGAACGCGGGTATTAATGGTTGTGCCACGGCGGGACGGGTCCTCCGCGACTGGTGTTGAAGCCGGGGCGGGCGGTCCAGGGCGGATGTTAAAAGCCTCCCTGGGCCGCCGCGGCGCTGAAGCAGATTTCCCGCTGTCACGGGAACAGCTCAGCGGAACAGCTGAGGAACAGTTCATCGAAACAGGTCGCCGGGACAGCCCGGAACCATACCAAAACGACAGAGGCCCTGGCTCTGACAAATGGGAGGCGCGGCGGTGTCCGCCCGGACGTATGCTGTTTTCATCGGTTCAGCAGTGAGCTGCGTGCTTTGATCTCGAGCGTGGAACATGACCCAAGGAATTGCAGGAGACGGCCGGCAGGATCGTTATGCCTCCTTCTGGGAGCTGCACTTCAACGACCCGGATGTCGGTGCCTTCCTCAGCGAAGCCGTGAGCGAGTTTGTTGACGACATCGGTGGTCCCGGCCGTGGGATCAGCTGGGCAGTGACACTGGTCGGGTCCGCGGAGGCCCTCACGCTGACTGCGGGCAGCGCACCGGCACGGGCCGCCGACGAGGCGCAGCGTTCCTTCGATGACGGGCCCGCCCGCACGGCGGTCCGAACCGGCGAATATGTGTTCGTGGGCGACACTTCCCTGGAGCGGCGCTGGCCCGGGTACGCCAGCGCTGCCGCAGCCTTCGGGGTCCGGTCCCTCGTATCCGTTCCACTGGCACCACAAGCGGTCTTCCATGCCGCCGTGAACCTGTACGCCGCGTGGCCGCACGTCTTCACCAGCGCAGACATCATCGCAGCGGCTCGGCTGGCCCGCTACATCTCCCGTGCACTGCGTTTGGTCCAGGAGTTGGCGCTGAGGTCCGGGGGCGGCGCAGATCTCTCCTCGGCGCAGCTCTCCCGGGCACTGGCAGGGCTGGCGCTGCGGACGCTGGTGCGGGAGTACGGGTTCAACGAAGAAGGGGCGCTTGACTACCTGCGCAGCGTCGCGGGCGGAGCCGCGCGGGAATCATCCGGCGCCACGGTCCACGTCCTGGTCCCCGATTCCGTTCCGGACCAGAACGTGCCCCTGCCCAGTCCCTATGCCGCGGCGCCACACGGCGGAGACACGCCCCCTGTCCGGCGGCGGCGGCGCAGGACGGGGACTCCGGCGTAGGCGGACACCGGCGCGCGCCCCGCGGGACGGCTAACCGGGCTAAGCCAGGGCAGCGGTCAGGCCGCGCTGGCGTCTTCTGTTCCGTGGGCATGGCCTGGCCGGAGGACCTTCAGCGCGCCGGACCACGCGATCACCTGGTCAAACAGCATCTGCAGGCTCTTTTCCGCGGCCGCCGTCGGGATGAAAGTGCGGTAATTCGCGAACTCCGTGGCCAGGGGCAGCGCCACTTGGGCCCGGACGTCGGCCATCTGCAGCTCCGCGGACACTCCGCGGAAGTGTTCGACGGCGCGGATGCCGCCGCTGCTTCCGTAGCTGACAAACCCGGCCGCCTTGTTGTTCCACTCCTTGTAGAGGTAGTCCACAGCGTTTTTCAGTGCGCCGGGAATCGAGTGGTTGTACTCGCCCGTGACGAAGATGTAGCCGTCGAATCCGTCGACAGCTTCGGACCAGGCCTTGGTGTAGGGCTGGCTGTACCGGCCGAGGGAGGGTGGCAGCGGCTCGTCCAGTAGCGGAAGATCAAAATCGGCGACGTCGAGGACGTCAAAAATGGCATCGCCGCGTTCTGATGCCCGGGCACTTACCCAGTCGGCGACGGCCTTTCCGAGGCGACCGGGCCGGGTGCTCCCGAGCACGATAGCGATGCGGATCATGGCGGGCTCCTTTCCGGAAGTAATGTTTGCCCACACTCAGAACAACAAAACGAGGGGCTCGAAACTTCCGCACCGCCGTGGGCCCCGCGGGTTCAGGGGCTAACGCGCGGCACGTCGATGGTCCGGCAGGATCCGTCCGCCGCGCAGCACGGCCACGAGGTCGAAACCCGGGTCGACGGCGATGATATCCGCGCGCATTCCAGCCCGGAGGGCGCCGATCTCGGCCTCCAGGCCCAGGACACGGGCCGGGACCAGGGTGGCCGCCGCGACGGCGTCGGCCGGACTCACTCCCGCCGCGATGGTGGCGCGGACAACCTCCAACAGGGTCGCCGTTCCCCCGGCAAGGGCGCCGTTGCTCCGCAGGGTGGCCACGCCGTCGTGCACCACCACATCCGCGGGGCCGAGTTCGTAGTCGCCGTCGGGCAGCCCGGTCGCCGCCATGGAGTCCGTCACCAGCGCGATGCCCCCGGCTCCGACCAGGTCAAAGACCATCCGGACCGTCTCCGGGTCGAGGTGCACGCCGTCGCCGACGAGCTCGACGACGACCGTGCCCGCGGCCGCCAGCCGCAGGCACGCGGCCGCCGGTCCGGGACTCCGGTGATGCAGGGGTGGCATGCCGTTGAACAGATGGGTCACCGTGGGCCGGGCGCGCGGCCCGAAGGCCCCGGAAGCCGCGCCCCCGCGGATGAGGTCCGCGGCCTCCGCCAGTGAGGCCGCGGCCACGGGGGCAGCGGCATCGGTATGGCCCAGCGAGGGGATCACCCCGTGGTCCGTGAGGATCCGGAGGAGCTCACCCGCGCCGGGCAGTTCGGGGGCGTACGTCATGGTCCGCAGGGCTCCGCCGGCCGCCGCCACCAGCCGCCGGAGCAGCGCAGGGTCGGGGGCGCGGAGCCAGTGCGGGTCCTGCGCGCCGGAGCGGGCGGCGGAGAGGAAGGGCCCCTCGCAGTGCACGCCGGCGATCAAGCCCTCGGCCGCCAGGACCTTGAGTACGCCGAGCGACCCCACCAGCTCATCTTCCGGGGCCGTGACGAGGCTGGCCAGGAGGCTGGTGGTCCCGTTGCGGTGCAGGAAGTCCACGGCCGCCCGGCAGGCCCGGTCGTTGCCGGCCGGGAATCCGCCGCCCGCGGCGCCGTGGCAATGGAGGTCGACAAGCCCGGGAAGCAGGGAGCTGCCGGGCGGCAGCGGGAGCTCCTCCGCACCCGGGAAATGTGCGGCGTCAAAGCCGTCGCCAGGTCCCGCGTAGGCGATCAGGCCGCCGTTCACCGCCACCACGCAGCCCGGTGTGCAGTCGCCGTCCGTGATGAGGGCACCCCGCAGGATGTAGGCAGGGGCGGCGGCTTCGCGGTCCTCGATGGGCAGGATCATGCTGCCAAACCTAGCGCAGCACGACCGTCCTGTTGCCCTGGAGGATGACGCGTCCCTCGCAGTGCCAGCGGACGGCGTTGGAGAGCGCCTTACACTCGGTGTCGCGTCCGGCGGCCACGAGGTCCTCGGGCCCGAAGGTGTGGTCTACTTCCACCACCTGCTGGGCGATGATCGGCCCCTCGTCCAGTTCGGCGTTGACATAGTGGGCTGTGGCGCCGACCGTCTTCACGCCCCGGGCGTGCGCCTGGTGGTAGGGCTTCGCGCCCTTGAAGCTGGGCAGGAAAGAGTGGTGGATGTTGATGGCGCGGCCATCCAGCTGGCGGGTGAGGTTGTCGCTGAGGACCTGCATGTAACGGGCCAGGACCACCAGTTCAACGTCCATCCGGTCGATCAGTTCCAGGAGCCGCTGCTCGGCCGCGGGCTTGGTGTCCGGCGTGATCGGCACATGGAAGAACGGGATTCCGTGCCATTCGACGGTCCGCCGGTGATCGGGATGGTTCGAGACGACGCCGACGATCTCGATGGGCAGTTCACCGGTGCGGGCCCGGTACAGCAGATCGTTGAGGCAGTGCTCGAACTTCGAGACCATGATCAGGACCCGCCGTTTGCTGCCGTGCCGCCGCAGGTCCCAGCGCATGCCGAATTTGTCGGCGACCGGAACGAAGGCTTCCCGAAGCGTGTCCAGGGTTGTTTGGTCCCCTGTCGAGGCGAAGTGGAGCCGCATGAAGAAATGGCCGTCCAGCTGTGAGTCGAACTGTTTGCTTTCCAGGATGTCGCAGCCCTGGTCCAGCAGGAAGCCGGAAACGGCGTGGACGATCCCGCGCGTTTCCGGGCAGTCCAGGGTCAGGATGTGCTCCACGGTTTCGGTGCTCTGGTTCTCGGCCATGGTCAGCACTCCACGACATTCACGGCGAGGCCTCCGCGGGAGGTTTCCTTGTACTTGGTTTTCATATCTGCTCCTGTTTCGCGCATGGTCTTAATGGCCTTGTCCAGCGAGACTTTATGGCTGCCGTCCCCGTGCAGGCACAGGCGGGCGGCGTTGATGGCTTTGACGCTGGCAATGGCGTTGCGTTCGATGCAGGGGATCTGCACCAGCCCGCCGACGGGGTCGCAGGTCAGGCCGAGGTTGTGTTCGATCCCGACTTCGGCGGCGTTTTCCACCTGTTCCGGGGTGCCGCCCAGCACTTCGCAGAGCCCCGCCGCCGCCATGGAGCACGCCGATCCGACTTCACCCTGGCAGCCGACCTCTGCCCCGGAGATGGAGGCATTGATCTTGAACAGGATCCCGACGGCGGCCGCGGCCAGCAGGAAGCGGACCACGCCGTCGTCGTTGGCGCCGGGGACGAACTTGACGTAATAGTGCAGCACGGCCGGCACAATGCCGGCGGCACCGTTGGTGGGCGCCGTGACGATCCGGCCCCCCGCGGCGTTTTCCTCGTTGACGGCCAGCGCGAAGAGGTTCACCCATTCCATGGCGAGCAGCGGGTCGGCAGGGACCTGGACCGGCGATGGGTTCCGGGCGTCCGCCTCGGCGCTGACGGCGGATGCTGCCAGCGTCCGAAACAACGACGGGGCGCGCCGTTTGACGTTCAGCCCGCCGGGCAGGATTCCCTCGGCAGCGCAGCCGTTTTCCACGCACTGGCGCATGACCGCCCACAGGGCCAAGAGCTTCTCCCGGAGGTCGGCTTCGGTGCGCCAGACGAGTTCGTTGGCCAGCATGACGTCGGAGACGGACATATTCTCTCGATGGCATATTTTGAGGAGTTCGTCAGCTGTTGTGAACGGGTAGGGCAGCACCGTGTCGTCGGCCACCACGTGGTCGGCGCCTTGTGCATTGCCATCGACGACGAAGCCGCCCCCAACCGAATAGAAGCTCCGTTCGCTGAGGACGTCGCCGGCGTGGTCGAGGGCCCGGAAGGTCATGCCGTTCGGATGGGCGGGCAGCGACTTGCGGCGGTGCAGAACCACGTCCTCATCCCAGTTGAAATCCACCCGGTGATGGCCGGCGAGCTGCAGTTCCGCATCCAGGGCAGCGGCTGCCACCTGGTCATCCGCCGTAGCGGTGTCCACTGTCTCGGGGTCCTGGCCCTGGAGGCCCAGGACGACGGCCTTGTCCGAACCGTGGCCCCGGCCGGTGGCGCCGAGGGAACCGAACAGCTCGGCCTGCACCCTCGCCGTGGAACTCAGCTGCCCGTCGCTCTTGAGCCCGTCGGCGAACCGCTTGGCCGCCCGCATCGGGCCGACCGTGTGGGAGGAGGACGGCCCGATGCCAACAGAAAACAGGTCGAGGACGCTGAGCGCCATCAGGGGACCTCGGTGGAGGCATATTCGCGCATGGCGTCGAGGAGCCAGCGGCCGAGGAACTCCGCGAAGGATGCCCGCGGGAAGATCCGGTAGGTCTCGTCCCCGGTCTTCCACAGAACGACGGGGATGCCGCCGATTTCCGTGGACAGGGCCGTTCCGGGCTGGAAGACGCGGGGGTGCAGGTCCAGGGCGCAGCCCTTCTCCAGCACAGCACTGGCCCGGGGTCCGGAGAGCTCGAGCGTGGTGCGGTTGGCGGAGAGATCCACCACCTGGCCCTGGCCGTCGCCCAGTGCTGCGATGAGCGCCCGGGGGAGCTCACCGCCCAGGCTTTCGTGGGATTCGGCGGGGGCCACGAGCAGGAATTCTGCCGGGCCCAGCCACAGCACTGCGGTGTCGCCGCTGCCGCGGACTTCCCCGGAAGCGGAGGGCAGGCCACCTGTGAGGGCGCCCAGCCGCTTCCCTGCGTCGCCGGCAGGATCGACCCGGAGCCCTGCCATGGTCAGAAACGGCACCTCGCGCAGCTCCACGGTGCCCGCAACGGATCCCGCTTCAAAAGCCGTTCTCAGGAGTGACGCCGGACTCTTCCTGAGGGTCTGGATCTTCTTGGAATTTTCGAGTGCTGCGGTGTCAGCCATCTTTGCGGGCCCCTTCAGAGTCAAATAGTACGGTTTCTGCGACGATTACGTCCACGAGTTGGTCGCCGGCGGCGGCCACCAGGGTCTCGCCAATGCGGTTGCGGCCGTTCTTGATCAGGGCCAGGGCAAACGACCTGCCCAGCGCCGCACTGTGGTAGCTCGAGGTCACGAATCCCTGCATGGGCACGGGGCCGTAGGCGGGGTTGACGGTGATGCCCTGTTCCACCAGTTGGGTGCCTTCGGGGAGCCGGATGGTGCCGTCCACGGGGAGGACGCTGACCAGGTGTTTCCGGTCGGTGCGGCCGGCGTCCTTGCGGGTGTAGGAGCGTTTGCCGATGAAGTCCTTGACCTTGGACACGACCCATTCCATGCCGGCGTCCTGCGGTGTCACGGTCCCGTCAGTGTCCTGGCCGACGATCGGATACCCCTTCTCCGCACGCAGCACGTGCATGGTCTCGGTACCGTACGGGGTGATGTTGAACTCCGCGCCGGCCGCCGCCACGGCTTCCCAGGTGCTCAGCCCGTACCAGGACGGGATGTTGATTTCGTAGGCCAGTTCGCCGGAGAACGAGATCCGGCAGACCCGGGCCTGGACACCGGATGCCAGGGTGGTTTCCTTGAACGTCATGAACGGGAAGGCCTCGGCGTCCAGGCCGCCGTCGGCTGCCAGTTCCGGAGCCACTTTGGCGAGAACGGCGCGGGATTTCGGACCGACGACGGCGATGGTGGACCACTGCTCCGTGACGGAGGTGCAGTGCACATCCAGTTCCGGCCATTCGGTCTGCAGCCATTCCTCCAGCCAGTCCAGCACCTTGGCCGCGCCGCCGGTGGTGGTGGTCATGAAGAACCGGTCCTCGTCCAGGCGCAGGGTGACGCCGTCGTCGAAGATCATTCCGTCCGGGGTGCACATGACGCCGTAGCGGGCCGAACCCGGAGCGAGTTTCTTGAACGCGTTGGTGTAGATGCGGTTCAGGAACTCGCCGGCGTCCTTGCCGCGGATCTCGATCTTGCCCAGGGTGGTGGCGTCCATGAAGCCCACGGATTCCCGGACGGCGGCGCATTCACGGAGCACCGCAGTGTCCATGTCCTCGCCGTCCTGCGGGTAGTACCAGGGGCGCTTCCACTGGCCGACGTCTTCGAAGAGGGCTCCCTGGACGACATGCCAGGGGTGGATGGAAGTGAGGCGTGCGGGGTCGAAGAGTTCGCCGCGCTGGCGTCCGGCCAGGGCGGCAAACGCCACGGGCGTGAAGGGGGCGCGGTAGGTGGTGGTGCCAATGTCGCCGATCCCGCGGGACGCTTCGCCGGCTGTCCGGAGCGCGGCGGCGATGACGCCGATCGCATTCACCCCGGAGGTCTTGCCCTGGTCGTTGGCGGTGCTGATCGAGGTGTAGCGCTTGATGTGCTCCACGGACCGCATGCCGGCACCGGTGGAGCGGAGGACATCGGCCACGGACTGGTCGCGCTGGAAATCCACGAAGTGGTGGTGCCAGTCATCCGGGCCGCCGTCCTGCCCGGGTACCAGCCAGAGCTGGCGGGTGGGGGCGGCGGCGCGCGGCGGCGTCGGCGCAGACGGTTCAGCATCGGACTCAAAGCCCGCGGCGATGACCGCCGCGGCCCCGGCGGAGATGCCTTCGGCCACGCAGTCGTCGAGGTCGAAGCTGCCGCGTCCGGAGCCGGCCACCTGCTGGTTGGGGACCACGCTGTTGGGGACGAAGGCGGCGAGGTCTTCGTCCCAGCGGAGCCTGCCCTGGCGCTGGGAGTGCAGGTGCACCACCGGTGACCAGCCGCCGGAGACGGCCAGCAGGTCGCAGGCGAGGTGTTCGATGCCCGAGGTGAGTTCGCCGGCGTCGTTGATGCTCCGGACGGTAACGCCGAGGAGCCGGCCGTCGCCGGACACAGCAGCGGTGGTGTTGGCGACGGCGCTGCCGATCAGCACCCGCGTTCCCGCGGCCGCAGCTGCCGCGGCGGTTTCGCTCAGCTGTGGGCGGGCGTCCACGACGGCCTCGACCTTGATGCCGGCGGCGCGGAGGTCGGCGGCCAGGGCGTAGGCGCTGTCGTTGGTGGTGCTGATGACCACCCGGGAACCGGCGGCGACGGCGTAGCGGTTGAGGTAGCTGCGCACCGCGGAGGCCAGCATGATGCCGGGGCGGTCGTTGTTTTCGAAAACGAGCGGGCGTTCGTGGGCGCCCGGGGCCAGGATGACCTGGGCGGCGCGGATGTGCCAGATCCGCTGGCGGGACACGCCGGGCGCGGCCGGGGTGAGGAGGTGGTCCGTCCGGTTCTGGGCCGCGATGATGTAGTTGGAGTCGTAGGAGCCGAAGGCCGTGGTGCGGTTCAGTACCGTGCACTCGGCCGCGGAGATCAGTTCGGCTTCAACATTGGCCACCCATTCCAGGGCGGGCTGCCCTTCGATGCTCTCGACGAGGGCCGGATCCGTGGAGCCGGACAACAGCGAGCCGCCCAGTTCGGGCTGGTCGTCGATAAGGATGACCCGGGCGCCGGAGCGGACGGCCTCGCGGGCCGCGGCCAGGCCTGCCGGGCCGCCACCGACCACCAGGACGTCGGTGTGGACATACTTCTTGTCGTATTCGGCGTGGTCCTCGGCCGGGTCCAGCTTGCCCAGTCCGCTGAGCAGTTCAGCGCTGAGGCCGTCCACGAGGGACACCGTGGTGGCCGGGAGCATGGATTCGGCCACGTGGCCCGGGAACCGGGCCGCGATCTTGACCAGGGCGTTGGATTCCTCGACGCCAGCGGACATGATGCCGCGGGGCCGTCCCTCATACAGGGAGTCGCCTGCGCGGAGCCGGCCGTTGGCCAGCAGGGCGGAGGCGAGGGTGTCGCCGGGGTGGCCAGTGTACTCACGGCCGTCCAGGGTGAAGCGCCACGTGACGCTGCGGTCGATGCGTCCGCCGGTGCTAAGACGCGCGGGCTGCGGCTGAGCGGTCATTTGACTGCTCCTTCCGGGGAGACGGGGCTGGTGACGGTGGGGGCTGTGGGGCCCGTGGCTGCGTTTTCCTTGTCAGGGCGAAGCTGGCCCATCGGATATACGGCCTGGATGTCGTAGGTGACGGTGTCGCGGAGCATGTTGAACCATTGCCGGCAGCCGGTGCTGTGCAGCCAGCGTTCGGCGAAGGCGCCCTTGGTGTTGTCGCGGTAGAACAGGTACTCGGCCCATTCGCGGTCCGTGAGCTCTGCCGGGTTTTCGGGGTAGGCCACGTGGGCCTGTCCGCCGTAGTGGAATTCGGTCTCGTCGCGGGGACCGCAGTTGGGGCAGGGAATCAGGAGCATGTCCTTACCTCTCTTCTAATGGGCCACGGCGGCGGCGCCGTGTTCGTCGATCAGGGCGCCGGTTTCGAAGCGCTCGAGTGCAAAGGGCTTGTTGAGTTTGTGCGGTTCTCCGGTGGCGATCGTGTGGGCGAACGTCAGCCCGGCCGCCGGTGTGCCCTTGAATCCGCCGGTGCCCCAGCCGCAGTTGACGAACATGTTTTCCACCGGGGTGGTGCCTACGATCGGGGAGGCGTCCAGGGTGGTGTCCACGATCCCGCCCCACGTCCGGAGCACGTGGGCCCTGGCGAAGATCGGGAAGAGTTCGACGGCGGCTGCCATCTGGTGCTCGATCACGTGGAAGGATCCGCGCTGGCCGTAGCCGTTGTAGGAGTCCACGCCGGCGCCCATGACCAGTTCGCCCTTGTGCGCCTGGGAGACGTAGACGTGGACGTGGTTGGACATGACGACGGTGGGGTGGACGGGCTCGTGGAGCTCGGACACCAGTGCCTGGAGGGGGTGGGACTGGATGGGGAGCCGGAATCCGGCCATTTCGGCAAGCACCGAGCTGTGCCCGGCGGCGCAGAGTCCGACCTTTTCGGTGTTGATGGTGCCGCGGGTGGTCTTGACCCCGGTGACGCGGTTGCCGTCCTTGATGAAGCCGGTGACCTCGCAGTTCTGGATGATGTCCACGCCGAGCTCGTCGCATTTGCGGGCGAACGCCCAGGCGACGTGGTCGTGCTTGGCGATGCCGGCGCGCGGCTGGTAGGTGGCGCCCATGACCGGGTAGCGGATGTTGTCGTTGATGTTCAGGATGGGGCAGAGTTCCTTGACCTGCTGCGGGTCCAGCCACTCGGCGTCGACGCCGTTGAGTTTGTTGGCCCCGACGCGGCGGACGCTTTCGCGGACGTCACCCAGGGTGTGGGCCAGGTTCATGACCCCGCGCTGGCTGAACAGGAAGTCGTATTCGAGTTCCTCCGGCAGGATCTCCCAGAGTTTCAGGGCGTGCTCGTAGATCGCCGCACTCTCGTCCCAGAGGTAGTTGGAGCGGATGATGGTAGTGTTCCGGGCCATGTTCCCGCCGGCCAGCCAGCCTTTTTCCAGGATGGCGATGTTGGTCATCCCGTGGTTCTTGGCCAGGTAATACGCCGTCGCCAGTCCATGTCCGCCGCCGCCCACAATCACGGCGTCGTAGGAGGATTTGGGGTCCGGGTTGCGCCAGAGGAAGTCCGGGTGCTCCGGCAGGTGTTCGGTGGTCATTGTGCTGCTCCAATCAGTTCTGCCTCAAGCCCGGTCGCCGTCGTGCCGGTGCCGAGATGCGGGTAAAGGGGGAACCGGTCCGCGAGGGCGCTGACGCGTCCACGCAGTTCAGCGGCGGTTTGGTCGCTGAGTTCGTCCCCGGGCGCCTGCGAGATGAGGGCGGAGGCGATGATGTCCGCCACCTCGGTGAACTCCGCGGCACCGAAGCCGCGGGTGGCCAGGGCGGGGGTGCCGATCCGCAGCCCGGAGGACACCATGGGCGGGCGGGGATCGAACGGGACGGCGTTGCGGTTGACGGTGATGCCGATCCGGTGGAGCCGGTCTTCGGCCTGCTGCCCGTCCAGTTCCGAGTCCCGCAGGTCCACCAGGACCAGGTGCACATCGGTGCCGCCGTTGACCACGGAGATCCCGGCCGCCGCGACGTCGTCCTTAAGGAGCCGGGACGCGAGGATCCCGGCGCCTTCGAGCGTGCGCTCCTGGCGTTCCTTGAACTCCGGTGACGCCGCGATCTTGAAGGCCACGGCCTTGGCCGCGATCACGTGTTCCAGCGGGCCGCCCTGCTGGCCGGGGAACACGGCGCTGTTGATCTTGCGTGCGTACTCCTCCTTGGCCAGGATCACGCCTCCGCGCGGTCCGCCGAGGGTCTTGTGCGTGGTGGTGGTGACGACGTCGGCGTAGGGGACCGGGTTCGGGTGAAGCCCGGCGGCCACGAGGCCGGCGAAGTGTGCCATGTCCACCATGAGGTAGGCGCCCACGAGGTCGGCGATGCGCCGGAACTCGGCGAAGTCCAGCTGCCGGGAGTAGGCGGACCAGCCGGCCACGATCATCTTGGGCCGGTGTTCAAGGGCCAGGGCCTCCACTTCGGCCATGTCCACCAGGTGGTTGTGCTCGCTCACGTGGTACGGGACCACGTTGTAGAGCTTGCCGGAGAAATTGATTTTCATCCCGTGGGTGAGGTGGCCGCCGTGGGCCAGGGCCAGTCCCATGATGGTGTCGCCCGGTTCCAGGAGGGCGAACATGGCGGCGGCGTTGGCCTGCGCGCCGGAGTGCGGCTGGACGTTGGCGTACTCGGCGCCGAACAGGGCCTTGACCCGGTCGATCGCGAGCTGTTCGATCACGTCAACGTGCTCGCAGCCGCCGTAGTAGCGCTTGCCCGGGTAGCCCTCGGCGTACTTGTTGGTCAGCACCGAACCCTGTGCCTCCATGACCCCGGCGGGGGCGAAGTTCTCGGACGCAATCATTTCCAGGGTGGACTGCTGGCGCTTCAGTTCGCGCGCCACGGCCTCTTCGACCTCGGGATCGACTACGGAAAGTCGCTCGTTCAACTGCTCAACCACGGTTGCTCCTTTGAAATACCACTATTGCTATGACTGATATATCAGTGTGAGAACAATGGTATGATTGAGATCACACCAGAGTCAATAGCCGGAAGCCAAGTGGAACCAGGCTTCCGGTTGAAATCCAGGAACGTTGAAATCCAGAAACGGAGCCGAGCTGTGAATGCACTCACCGTCCTGCCGCCCGCAGAGGACGAAGCCATCTCCCAGGCGGAGGCCGCGTACAGGCAGTTGCGCGACAAGCTGATCATGCTCGAAATCCGGCCGGGCGAACCCATCAATGACGGGCAGCTCGCCGCCGAGCTCGGGTTCGGCCGTACTCCCGTGCGCGAGGCGATCAAGCGGCTGGAAGTGGACCACCTGGTGGTTTCATACCCGCGAAGGGGGACCTTTGCCACCACCGTGGACTTCACGGAACTGGCCGACGTCTCGGAAATCCGGGAACTGCTGGAACCTCTGGCGGCGCGGCGGGCGGCAACGCGGGCCAACGCCGCCACGCGCCGCGAACTGCTGGATGTCGCCAAGACCATTGCAGAGCTGGCCCCGAGCCCAGCAGAGTCCCGGGAACTGATGCGCTACGACCTGACGGTGCACCGCCTGATCTACCGGGCCGCGGCCAACCCTCATCTGGAAGACACGCTGATCCGCTACGACAACCTGGCCACGCGCATCTGGTGCCTGGTCCTGGACAAGGTCCCCTCGGTCAGCGGCCACATCACCGAGCACGTGGAGCTGCTCAAGGCGGTGGCCGACGGCGACGCGGACAGGGCCGGCGAGCTCGCCCTGCACCACGTCACCAGCTTCGAGGAGACCATCCGCAAGGTCCTCTAGCCGCGGCGACCCTCCCGCCGGGGTCGCGGGAAGCGTGCGGGCTCGCCTTAAGCTTCCGGCGAGCCCGCACGTGACCGGCGACTTCGACCACGACGGGCGCCCGAGTCACCGCCGCAGTGGATTAGAGTTCCGGAACTTCAGCCGTTTTTCTTCCAGCGCTTCGGCCACTTCACGTTCATCAGAAGCAGCCCCAGCAGGAGCGAGTCGACGGTCATGATTCCGGCCATGAGATAGGCCCACCCGGCCATCATGGCTCGTCCGCCGTCCGGCGGCCGGAAGTGCGCGTGCGTACCAGAATGCCCAAGACGATCTCCTGACCTGGCCCCCCAGTCGCTCGATAGTTCACCAAGTCTCGCACCGCGGCGCCCCGGAGGGAACCGCGCCGCCGCCCGGCCCAAGCTTTTCACAAGGCAGCAGGTCAGAGGCGCATCTGTCGCAACCCCGTCTCGTTGAACGCAACCTTGAGTTCCAAGGTGGGCCGCTCCCAGGGCTGGCGCGCCCGGGCATCTTCATTGACTTAATCCACAAGCCTGAAACAAAAAGGCATTGACTGTGTCATGCGTCACGCCTATTATGGTGCAACAGCGTTGCACTGATTGCAACTCCAAAACACTTTGGTGGACACATGAGTAACGAAACTTCCTCCCCCGCCACTCTTGCGGGGCAGACCAGCCCGGAGTCGAATAGCGGGCATGGCAGTACGTCCTCGGGACAGACCACGTTGAGCGGCCATGCGGCCCCTGGCGGCCACGATCCCGCAGTCAGTAAGGAAACCCGACGGCGGGTCGTCGCCGCCAGCTTCATCGGAAACTTCGTCGAATGGTTCGACTACGCCGTCTACGGCTACCTGGCCGCAACAATCGCCGCGGTCTTCTTCCCCGAGTCCAATCCCCAGACGGCGCTTCTACTGACTTTCGCCCTCTTCGCCATCTCGTTCCTGGTGCGGCCGCTTGGCGGCTTCGTCTGGGGCCACATCGGTGACCGGGTGGGGCGCCGGACTGCCCTTTCCCTGTCTATCCTGATCATGTCCGGAGCGACCTTCTGCATCGCACTGATCCCGGGGTACAACTCCATCGGCATCTGGGCCCCGATCCTGCTCCTGGTGGTGCGCGTCGTCCAGGGCTTCTCCGCCTCCGGCGAATACGCCGGCGCGTCCGCCTTCCTGGTCGAGTACGCCCCGGCCAACAAACGCGGCCTGTACGCGGCGGTGGTTCCGGCCAGCACGGCCGCGGGCCTGCTGCTCGGCTCCCTGCTCGCGGGCCTGCTGACCGTCCTGCTCAGCGCCGAGGCGATGCAGAGTTGGGGATGGCGCCTGCCGTTCCTGCTCGCAGCACCGATGGGCCTGATCGGACGCTACATCCGCACCAAGCTCGAAGACACGCCGGTGTTCCGCGAACTGGCAGAGGAGGACCAGGCCATCAAGGCCCCGGTATCCAGCCTCTTCCGGAAGCACTGGCGGTTGCTGCTGAAGGCCGTCGGAGCCGTGCTGCTCAACGCCGTCGGGTTCTACGTGATCCTGAGCTACATGCCCACATATCTGTCCTCGGAGCTCGGTCTCGGCGCGGCCGAATCCTTCCTGGCCACCACCATCGCCCTGGTGACGTACATCGGGTTCATCTTCCTGACCGGTATGCTCTCGGACCGCTACGGCCGCAAAAAGGTGCTGATCGCCGCATCCTTGAGCTTCATCCTGCTGACCGTGCCGGCCTTCGCCCTGCTGGGCACCGGGAACTTCCTGGTGATCGTCCTGGTCCAGATCCTGCTGGGCGGCATGCTGACGCTCAACGACGGTACGCTCCCGAGCTTCCTGGCGGAGATGTTCCCCACCCGCGTCCGCTACAGCGGCTTCGCCGTCAGCTTCAATCTCTCCAACGCGCTCTTCGGCGGCACGGCGCCGTTCGTGGCGACCCTCCTGATCGCCGCGACGGCCAATGCCCTGGCTCCTGCCTGGTACCTCGCCGGCGCCGCGGTCATCTCCTTGATCGCCGTCGTCCTCTCTCGTGAAACCAGCAAGGAACCGCTGCGCCACGAGTAGCCCGCGCCGGCGCCCCCAAATTTTCCCCTCCAAAGAACAGCAATGCAGAAAGGCACCACCACCATGACCATCGCAACGTCCAACAACGCTTCGTCCATCGCCGAACTGGAGCGACTGAAAGTCCTGCACAACGGGCAGAAGGAAAAGCTGACTTTTTCCAACGCCGAATTTGAGCGCCGGCTCGGCGGACTGCGCCGCATCATGGCCGAAAAAGACCTGGACGCCGTCGTCCTGACCAGCTACCACTCCATCAAGTACTACTCGGACTTCCTCTTTACCTACTTCGGCCGGTCCTACGCCATGGTGGTCACGAAGGACGAGACCGTGACCGTCACGGCCAACATCGACGCCGGCATGCCGTGGCGGCGCAGCTATGGCGACAACGTGGTGTACACGGACTGGCGCCGGGACAACTACATCTTCGCCATCCAGGAGGCGCTGCGCACCCGCGGCATCAACCCCCGCCGGCTCGGCGTCGAAGACGATTCGCTCCCGCTGGACAACCGCAACAAGATCCAGGCGGCCTTTGCAGGGGCCACCCTGGTGGACGTCGCCCAGGCCGCGATGCGCCAGCGGATGATCAAGTCGGCCGAAGAGATCGAGGTGATCAAGCACGGGGCCCGCATCGGTGACCTGGGCGGCGAAGCCATCCGCAACGCCATCACCGCCGGCATCACCGAATATGAGGTCGCCCTGATCGGCACCGAAGCCATGGTCCACGAAATCGCGCGGACGTTCCCGGACTCGGAAATCCGTGACACCTGGGTCTGGTTCCAGTCCGGCATCAACACCGACGGCGCCCACAACTGGGCCACCACGCGCAAGATCCAGGAACACGACATCCTGTCCCTGAACTGCTTCCCCATGACCTCCGGCTACTACACGGCACTGGAGCGCACCCTGTTCTACGGCGAACCCGACGCCCGCTCCCTCGAACTGTGGAACATCAACGTCGAGGTCCACAAGCGCGGCCTCGAGCTCATCAAGCCGGGGGCTGTCTGCAAGGACATCGCCGCCGAGCTGAACGAGATCTACGTCAGCCACGGACTTCTCGCCAACCGGACGTTCGGCTACGGACACTCCTTCGGCGTCCTGAGCCACTACTACGGCCGCGAAGCCGGACTGGAACTCCGCGAGGACATCGACACCGTGCTCGAGCCCGGCATGGTGGTCTCCATGGAACCCATGATCACCGTCCTGGACGGCCAGCCCGGCGCAGGCGGCTACCGTGAGCACGACATCCTGGTGGTCGGCGAGGACGGAGCCGAGAACATCACCAAGTTCCCGTTCGGCCCCGAATACAACATCATCGGAGCCTGAGGCGCCCAGACCCCCTGAAGGCAGGACCCAGAAGCGGCGCCACGTCCACCGTGGCGCCGCTTTTGGGCCCTCATGCGGAATGATGGTAGACACCATGACCCCAGCAGAATCTCCCGGGACCACCGGAAACGGCGACACCAAGGGCACCTCCGTCATCGTCAACGCCATCGCCGTGCTGCGAACCTTCACGGCGGACGAACCGTTGCTCGGGGTCACCGAGATCGCGAACCGGGTGGGCCTGCACAAGAGCACGGTTTCCCGGATCCTGGCCACGTTCGAACAGGAACACCTGGTGGAACGCGATCCGGAAACCCGCCGCTTCCGGCTGGGGCTGGGACTGATCGCCGTCGCCGGGCCGTTGCTGGCCGAACTGGAAGAACGGCGGGTGGCGTATCCCGTCCTGCGTGAACTTACCGAACAGACCGGCGAAACCAGCGCCCTCATGGTGTGGAACGGCGCAGAGTCAATGTGCGTGGAGCAGATCGCCAGCCACCACCAGATCAAGCACACCACCCCGCTGGGAGCCCGGTACACCGACGCCATGAGCGCCTCCGTGCAGGTCTTCCTGGCCGCAGCGCCCGTCGAACGCGTCCGTGTGCTCCTGCGCAGCGGGGCGATCAGCTACCCGGGGCTCGATGATGCGGGCCTGGATGGCTACCAGATCAAGCTCAAGGACGTGACGGCCCGGGGCTGGGCCATCAACTACGGCGAATCCTCCATCGATGAAGTGGGCGTGGCCGCTCCCGTCCACGACCACCGCGGCGATATCGTGGCGGCCGTCCTGATCTCGGCGCCGCGGTTCCGCGTCTCACGCGAAGGGCTGCAGGGCCTGGGCGAAGCGTGCGCCGCTGCGGCCGATAAAATCACCAGCCGGCTGGGCGGGCGCGCGTCCAGCAACGGCTAGCGCGGCCCGCGCCCGGACTAAGGCGCCGAGCGCACGTCAGCTGAGCCGGGCCAGCCGCGCGGCCAAATGCAACGCTGCGAGCCGGCCCGTCCGCCGGGGGTCGCCGCCGCACAGCTCGAAGATCCGCTGCAGCCGTTGATGCATCGATTGCCGCTCCACGTGCAGTTCCCTCGCCGCCTGGGCCGTGTTGCAGCCGGAATCCAGCCACATGGCCAGGGTGCCAAGCAGCCGGGAATTGCGTTGCGCATCATAATCCAAGAGAGCCCCCAGCTGCTGGCGCACGAAGTTCCGCCGTTGGCCAGGGTCCAGGCTTCCCACGGCAAGGCGTTCGACGGCGAATGCCTCGCAATCGATCACGGGACTGTGCGGACCTTGGGTTCCCGTATGTGGTTGCCCCAGCGCGCCCGCCAATTCCAGGGTCAGCCTGGCCTCCGACAAGGACCATGGGGCTTCCGAAATCCCGACGGCCACCGGGCCGACGGCAACCAGCGTGTCTGATGGGGCCGGTAGCGCCCGCAGGCCAGCCAGAAGTGCGTCCCTGCTGTCCAGCGGACTATCGCCCGGGAGGACCACCACCGCCAGCAGCTCGGCATTATCGACATAGGTTGCGCTGGGCTGCGCCCGCCGGGCCAAGAGCTGCTCCACAGAAGCGCGGAGGTGTTGGAGCATGCCGGAGCGGACCATGATGGCCACGATTGTGGCACCCGGCGGAATCCCGGCCGCGGAAGCTAATTGCTGGAGCCGCCACGCCTGACTGCCGGAATCAATCGCGCGAAGCAGGGCCGCTCCGGCGACTTCCTTGAGCCCGGGGGACATCCGCTGCAGCAACGCCAGGGCAAGGATGTCCACAGAACGATTTCCGGCCGTCCGGGCCAGGTTCTGGTCCTCGTCCGCCGGGACCCGCAGCAACAGTTGAGCCGCAAGGATGCCGCGGATAGGCACGTCGATGTGAATCAGGCGTGCCTGCTCCTGCGGCCCAACGGTGGAGGCATCGACGTCGGCGGCCTCGGCCCGCCCCGGGTTTGCGCTGGCCAGGGTCGCGCCGGCTATGGATGTCAGTGTCACCTCGGCATTGATGATGCCGGCCAGCACGGCGAGGATCCGGTCCAGGCCACCGCCGTGCGCCAGTTCGACGGCCATCGCGTGACTGGCCTCATCGGCCCGCCGCAACTGCGATACCGAGTCGCTGACCAGCATCGAATTGATGGCCTGCGTGATTCCGACGAACGGCACCACCCCGCGAAGTTCAATCAGGGGCAGTCCGGCCGCCTCGGCGGCCGCCACCATAGACGATGGCAGGGACGGAAGGGCGGCCCCGGTTTCGATAGCTACGGCGGCAACGCCCCGCTCCGCCAGTTGGCGGATGTAGTTGACCTGCCGCTCCTCCGAGGCGAGGGCCAGGGCTTCTCCGCCCGTTAGCAGAAGTTCCCCGCCGGCCAGCAGGGGCGCGATATCAATGATTTCACTGGAGTGGATCCACCGGAGCTGCGCCCGGGCGGCGGCCCTGGCCGCGGCGCGGACAATGGGGTCGGCGGCCGCCATGGTCGGGTGGTTCAGGACGTCTTGAAGAAGGATGGACATTACACTCCGTCGCGTTGCTCTGGGTATATTTAGACACATTGTATATAGTCGTATGTGGCCTGCGACACATAATCTTGAGGAATCCCACACATCCTCGGAGGCTCCACATGCGTCAAAAATCCCCAGCGGCCCCTGCCGGCACCGCGCCGGAAGCGAGCGTAGACCACGAAGCGTGGCTCCAGCCCATCCCCGAATCACAACGGACCCGCAAGGTCTCGGGCCAGTTCTGGATCTGGGCCGGCGCCAATCTCGCCCCGATCAACTGGGTGCTCGGAGCGCTCGGCATCCAGCTTGGCCTGGGATTCGCGGACACCGTCACGGTTCTTGTCCTCGGAAACCTCATCGGGATGCTGCTCTTCGGTTGCTTCGTCCTGCTGGGCCAGAAGACCGGGGCGACCGGCATGGTGCTGGCCCGCGCCGCCTTCGGCCGGCGCGGCAACTACCTGCCCGCCGGCATCCAGGCTCTCCTGGTGATCGGCTGGTGTGCGGTCAACACCTGGATCATCCTGGATCTGGTCATGGCCTTGTTCGGGACGCTCGGCTGGGTTGACCCGGAGGCCAAGAACTACGCCTGGAAGATTGGCATCGCCACCTTCATCATGGCTGTACAGGTAGCCATCGCCTGGTTCGGCTATAAAGCCATTGCTGCCTTCGAGAAGTGGACCGTTCCGCCCACCATCATCATCTTGACCGTGATGTCGGCAGTGGCCTGGTTCGGCATGAAGATCAACTGGACCTACGCCGGCCCGGCCGGCCATATCCTGGAAGGCTCGGAACGCATCGCCGCGATGAGCGCAGTCATGACGGCCATCGGCATCGGCTGGGGCATCACCTGGTTCACCTACGCCGCGGATTACTCCCGCTTTGTCAGCACCTCGGTGCCCAAGCGCAAGGTCTACCTCGCCTCGGTGCTGGGCCAGTTCATCCCGGTCGTCTGGCTGGGCATCCTGGGGGCCAGCCTGGCGACCAACACGGGTGAAATTGATCCCGGCAAACTCATCGTCCAGAACTTCGGCGCGCTGGCCCTCCCGGTGCTGCTCATGGTCCTGCACGGCCCGATCGCGACCAACATCTTGAACATTTACACCTTTTCCGTCGCCACGCAGGCCCTGGACATCTCCATCAGCCGGCGCAAGTTGAACCTGTTCGTCGGCGTCTTCTCCCTCGCGGCCGTGATCTTCTTCATCTTCCAGGAGGATTTCGCCTCCGTGCTGGATGCCTGGCTGATTGGGCTGGTCGCCTGGGTGGCTGCCTGGGGCGGAGTCATGCTGGTCCATTACTTCTGGATCGAGAAGCGCTGGCCCGGCGACCCGTCCCGGCTCTTTGACGCCGTCGGCACCAAACGCCTGCCGGGCGTGAATCCGGCCGGTGTCGCTTCCCTGCTCATCGGCATCTTCGCCACCTGGCTGTTCATGTACGGACTGGTGCCGGCCATGCAGGGGCCCATCGCCGTCGCCCTGGGCGGATGGGACCTGTCCTGGCTCGCCGGGGGACTGGCCAGTGCCGCGGCTTACGCCGTCCTCGGTCCGCGGTTCCACAGGAAGTTCCTGGATGTCCCCACCCCCAGCGAACAGACCGCAGATTCACCTGACGCTACCGGCCTTGCGGTCACATCAACCACGCCCGCCGCCCTCTAGCAGGAGATCAACCCCGTGAACTTCCCCGCTTTCGCCGACACCGCCCATCCCATTACCTGGCCCGAAGGTCATCGTGCCGCGGCGTCCTTCACCTTCGACGTCGACGCCGAATCCTGCACCATCGCCCATGACCCGCAGAGCACCAGGCGCATGTCCCTCATGACGCACCAGTCCTACGGGCCCAAGGTCGCCGTCCCGCGGATTCTGCAGATCCTCGAGCGCCAGCAGATCCAGGCGACGTTCTTCGTCCCGGGTTTCACCGCCGAATGCTACCCGGACGTGGTCCGCCGGATAGCCGACGGCGGCCACGAGATTGCACACCACGGGTACCTGCACGAACCCATGCAAGGCATCGACGCCGCCACGGAGGCGCGGTACCTGGACCGGGGCCTGGATGCCCTGGCCAAGGCCGCCGGCGTCCGGCCGACCGGCTACAGGGCACCGTGGTGGGAGCTCAACTGGCATTCCCCGGCCCTCCTTGCCGACCGCGGGTTCCTGTATGACTCAAGCCTGCTCGACGGCGACGCGCCGTACCGCTTCAGCGTTGCCGAGGCAGACCCCCGCGATCTCGTGGAAATCCCCGTCGACTGGGCCCTGGACGACTGGGAGCAGTATGCCTTCTACCCGGGCGTCACCGGAAGCGGCGTCATCGAAAGCCCGGCCAAGGTCCTCGAAATGTGGACGCTGGAGGCCGAGGCCCACCACGCTGCCGGGAGCTGCTTCGTCCTGACCAACCACCCCTTCATTTCCGGCCGGCCGTCCAAGGCCGTGGCCCTGGAGCAGCTGATGGACCGGGTCAAGTCGATGGACGGCATGTGGGTCACCACCATGGAGAAGATCGCGCAGCACACGCGCGACTCCGTCGAGGAGATCCACACCCACGCGCGCATTGCCGTGCCCGGATTCCCGGACACCGGCGCACAGTTCACACCGGCCGGCGTGCGGCAGCCCCAAGGAGCCACGGCGCGGCGCGGGGCCGGAATCTAGGGCACAAATTCGGCCCTGGCAAGCACAGGTCCCCGGCACGGCCCCTCGTCAGAAGGTGGCTGGGCCGGGGACCTTCCTGCGGGGCGGCCCGGAGCCGGCGGCGAAGCTGGTGTTTAGCCGGTCTTGGCCATCGCGTAGGCCACGGTGCCGTAGGCCAGGGCGCCGGACATTTCGGTGAGCAGTTCCGGATTGGTGTTGGCGATCGTGTCGCAGGCCTCGTGGTAGCAGGGATCCAGGTCCTTGCCCGCCACCCCGCCATAGGCCTGCGCCTGGGCCTGGGTCTTCCTCTTCTCATCCCCGGTGAACAGCCCGCCGCCGGGAATGCCGGCCGAGAGGAAGGCGTCGTAGTCCGAGCCCCCGTCAAAGGGCGTGGTCTCGGCCGGCAGCGCGTTCTCCTGGAAGTACCGGAAGAAGACGTTCTCGATCGCCTTGGACCCGGCCGGGCCGGCGTGGCCAAAGTCCGTGCCGTCCCCGTCATGGACCGAGCGGACCCCGTTGGGCGAGGCCACCATGTCCACGTTCAGGTTCGCCGCGGTCTGGCCGATCTCGGCCGCACTCAGTTCGTCGACGTAGTGCTGGGACCCGTACAGCCCGTCCTCCTCGCCGCCCCAGAACGCGAACCGGACCCGGTTGGCCGGGGTGATCCCGGCCTCCTTCATCCACCGCGCGGTCTCCAGGACGGCCGCGACCCCGCTGCCGTTGTCATCAATGCCCGGTCCCTCCTGCACGGAGTCCAGGTGCGCGCCCACCACCACGGTGTGCCCGGCGCTGCCCCCGGTGTCGGCGAGGATGTTGAAGGACTCCACCGTCTTGCCGCGGCGGCCGTCCTCTTTGAACGTGAAGCTCTGCCGCACCGGTTCATACCCGGCCGCGCGCAGCTGTTCCTCGACGTAGCGGGCCGACTCCTCATACCCCGAGGTGCCCGAGGCCCGGTTCCCGCCGTTGGCATCGGCCACCCGCTGCAGCGCCTGCAGGTGCCCCACCATGTCCCGGGACTTGAACGCCGCCAGCACCGTGCGCGCATCCACCGTGCTCGCCGGGGTTAGCTGCGGGACCGCAGCACTCGGGCTGGCGGACTCGGAGGGTGCGGCGGATTGGCTCGTCCCGCCGCCGGATTTGCTCGGTGTGCCACCTGAGGGTGTGCCAGATGGTGTGCCACCGGACGGAACGCCGGCCGACGGGATGCCAGCCGCGACACCGGAGGTACAGGCCGACGTCGAGAGCAGGACCAGGGCGAGGAGCGAGGGAAGTACGTGCTTGCGGAGAGTGATCATGCCGGGAGCCCATCACTAGTCGGTACAAGTTCGCTTGCTCCGGCTCGATTGGTCAGGACGCTCGCCACTGACGCTCCAGTAAGTCGCGGCCACCATCGCCCGGCAAATACTCCTATCAGGTCGAACCATTGTCGGCCCCGCGGCTGTAACTTCAATAGCGCCTCGCTGTGAATCTGCTGTGCAATTGGGTTGCATCAACCAAGGACCACCAGACCGGTCCGGCGCTTAACCGGGAGGGGGCGCCGCAGACAGGCTCTGCGGCGCCCCCTCCCGTGGCGGCCCTAACTGGCGGGGGTGGCCGTTAAGCGAGCAGTCCCTCCACATCCGCCGCTTTCGGGTACGCCGTTTGCGTCCCCTTCCTGGTCGCTGCCAAGGCCGCGGCAACGGACGCGAAGGCGGCAGCGGCCGGAAGTGAATCGCCGGCGGCAAGGCGCGCAGCCACGGCCCCGGTGAATGCATCGCCTGCACCGGTGGTGTCCTTGGCGTCGACCCTGGTGGGTTCAATGCGGGTGATGCGGCCCTCGACGCCGGCTCCGGAGTCCAGGACGACGGAGCCGTTCGCCCCCAAAGTGACCACAACGCGGTGCAGTCCGCGATCGGCGAACTTGTCCCGGACCGGCGCCCACGCCGCGGTGTCAGCCCCGGCGTCGGGCACGGCGGCGCCGCCCAGGAACAGCGACGCCTCATGCGCGTTCACCAGCAGGATGTCGCAGAGTGCGGCCAAGCTCGCCGGGATCTCGGCGTAGGGCGACAGGTTGAGCAGAACTGTCGCCCCGGCGTCGTGGCCCAAGCGGGCCGCGGCCTCAACGGTGTCCAGACCGACCTCGAGGCACAGGCACATCACGGACGCGCCCTCGAACAATTCGGCGGAAGCGGCAACATCCCCGGGCGCCAGTGTGCCGTTGGCTCCGGCCGAGATGATGATGTTGTTCTCACCGTGGGCGTCGACGGAAATGACGGCGACGCCGGTCGCAGCATCAGGCGTGCGGCGGACGCGGGAAATGTCCACCCCGGCCCCGGCGGTGGAGGCCAGAAGCATGGTCCCGTTGGTGTCGTCGCCCACCGCACCGATCAGCGCGACCCGGCTTCCGAGTTTGGCCGCCGCGACCGCCTGGTTGGCGCTCTTGCCGCCGGGATTGACCGCAAAGCCATTCCCGTGCACCGTTTCGCCGGGGAGGGGGAGCCTGTCGCAGTAGATGGTCAGGTCCGCATTCAGTGAACCGACGACGACGATCCGGCCAGAGTCCGGGCGGGTCATTTCGCCTCAGCTTCCAAGGGCTTGGGAATCAGGAGTGAGGCGGCGAAAGCCGCCACGGTGATGATCAGGCCCACCGTGATCGCGGTCAAGTAGGATGCCTGGGCATCGCCCAGTGCAGAAGAGGCCACCAGCGCTGCCGGCAGGACCAGGAAGCTCAGGCCGGCGCCCAGGTTGAACGCGCCGGCGTTCATGCCGGGGAGAAAGCCGGGGTTGCCAGCTGGGGAGAGGACAACGCCAAGGCCGTTCAGCATGATGTTGACCGTACCCGCGTACATGATGCCCAGCAACGCTGTTCCGGCAATCATCATGGGCAGGCTGCTGAGGCCGAAGAAGGCGATGATCGCCAGGGCCACGACGCTGCCGGCCATGCCGATCCGCAAAACTTTGGTGTAGCCGAAAACCGGGGCCAAACGGCCGCTGATGGGTCCGACAACCCAGCCCAGGAGGGCGTAGGGAGTCAGGATGATGAGTGACATTTCGGTCGGTCCCACGCCGAAGCCGGGAGCCGTGGCCTGCACGTAGGCGGGAACGATCCCGTTGATGACCGCGAAGACGCCGGTCATGGTCAGGATTGTGGTCAGCAACGGCGCCCAAGTGGAGCGCTGGCGCAGGTGGGCGGTCTCCACCATGGGCTGCCGGGAGCGCTTTTCCACCGTCCAGAACCCGAAGAAGGCGATCACTGCAACGGCGATGAGGGCAGTCGCCAGTGCGAGGGTGCCGGGGGAGAATCCGCTGACCAGTTTGGAGGCCTCGTTGAGGGCTGTGAGCAGGGCGCCGACCGCGATCACGATGAAGAAGACGCCGGGCCAGTCCATCTTGGTGCCCACCGCCGGCTTGCTCTCACCGGCCAGAACGGCGACCAGGCCCGCCGCCACGACGGCCAGCACCACCATGAGCCAGAAGATGCTGCGGAATCCGTAATGCTCGGCGAAGTAACCGCCGACAAAGGAGTCGACGCCGGCAACCCCGCCGTTGACGGCGGTGATGAGGCCCATGAGGGCACCGTACTTCCGCGGGTCACTGACGGCGGAGCGCAGCATGATCAGGCACAGCGGGACCGTGGGGCCGCTGACGCCCTGGATGATGCGTCCGACGAAGAGCCAGGTGATATCGGGAGCCATGGCCGCGATCACCGAGCCGACAGCCATCATCAACATCATGCCCAGCAGGATCTTCTTGCGCCCCACAATGTCGCTCAGGCGCGGCAGGAAGAGGGAAAACAGTGCTGCCGCGGTGAAGAACCAGGTCTGGGACAGGCCGATCACGGCCTGATCGGTGTGGAGTTCGTTGCCCATCGTGACCAGGGCGGGGCTGAGCATCGATGCGTTGAGCTGGAAGGCAATGCAGGCCGTCAACAGGGCCGCCGTGAGTGCAGCGACGCTTCGTCCCGTTGTCTTGGATTCGTAAGTCAGAGTGCTCATGAGTTGGCTCCGTTTCCTGCGCCGATGCTGACGGCGGCGGACGGGTCCACGTCGCCGATGCGCACCAGGGCGTCTGTGACGAGGTTCCAGAACTTCGCGTGATCGAGGTCCACAGCAACAGACGTGTGGCAGTCCTCCGGTGCCGGGGCGCGGAAATCGGCGACGGTCATGCCGAGCGTCAGTTGGCCCTGCAGTTCGATGTTCACGGGGACTTTGCGGGTGGTCATCACCGTGGGATCGATGACGTAGGCCACCGCGCAGGGGTCGTGGACGGGCGGGTAATCGAAGCCCTGGGCGTCCTTGTACGTCTTGGTGAAGAACTCCATCAGCTCCAGCACGAACTGGGCGGGCTTGGTACCCACGGCGGCGATTTTTTCCACGACTTCGGGGGTCGCGAGGGCCTGGTGCGTGAGGTCCAAGCCCACCATGACCACCGGCCACGGCTCGTTGAACACAATATGTGCGGCCTCGGGGTCGATGATGATGTTGAATTCGGAAACGGCGCTCCAGTTGCCTACGTGGTACCCGCCGCCCATGAGCACAACTTCTTTCACGCGCTCCACGATGCGCGGCTCCTTGCGGGCCGCCATGGCAATGTTGGTCAGTCCTGCCGTGGGCACCAGCGTCACAGTGCCAGGCTCGTGCGCCATAACAGTGTCGATGATGAGGTCGACGGCGTGGCGCGGGTCCAGTTCGATGCTGGATTCGGGCTGGGCGGGGCCGTCCATGCCGCTCTCACCGTGGATGTCGGGGGCGGTTTCGATGCTGCGGACCAAGGGCCGATCGCAGCCGGCGGCGAAGGGGACGCCGGTGATGCCGGCAATCGTGCCCACCGACAGGGCGTTGCGGGTGACCCTTTCGAGGGTCTGGTTGCCGACGACCGTTGTGACCGCGAGCAGCTCAATGTACGGATTGCCGTGAGCCAGCAGCATGGCCACGGCGTCGTCATGGCCTGGGTCGCAGTCCAGGATGATCTTCCTGGGTTCCGGTTTCAGGGTGATGGGATCCACGTAAATATCTCCACGTCGTTGGGGGTCCGCCGGGGCGGTGCGATAAAGCGTTCAGAGTGAGTTTGGCACTGTCAAGCGTCAAGCGTCAAGCGCTTAACGTA
Organism: Arthrobacter sp. 01N444; assembly: GCF_056399305.1. Taxonomy (NCBI): domain Bacteria; kingdom Bacillati; phylum Actinomycetota; class Actinomycetes; order Micrococcales; family Micrococcaceae; genus Arthrobacter; species Arthrobacter sp. 01N444. The sequence goes on along the minus strand of NZ_JBFTRB010000001.1, from coordinate 260,438 downwards.
AGTGACGTCAAGCGCTTGATGTCTTGCGGCAGGTGCGATGCGTCACTCCCGGCTACGATCGAGGTATGGAATCCGGCGAACAAGTACACGAGCTTCGGGGGCGCACCCCGCGCGTCACTGCGGCGATGGTGGCTGCGCGGGCCGGGGTCTCCACCGCAACGGTCTCCCTTGTGGCCAACGGAAAGACCCAGGGGCGGGTCTCGGAGGACAACATTTCGCGGGTCCGGGAAGCCATTGCGGAACTCGGCTATGTGGTGGACAGTATTGGCAGTTCGCTAGCCAAGGGCATCAGTTCGATCGTCATTCTCGTGGCGCCGGACATCTCCAACCCTTTCTTCGCCAACGTCATTGCAGGTGTCCGCGGCGCGCTCGGCGCCGAATACCAGCTGCTGCTCTCCGTCACGGACGCCGGGGAGTTCCCGCGCGTCGACGACGTCCGCAGGCTCCTGGCTTTGCGGCCGGCCGGGCTGCTCGTAGATGCGCCCAGCGCGGAGTTCCTGGAGGATCTTTCCGTCGCTGGGCCTCTCGTTCTGCTGGACGCCCCCGGCTTGGAGTCCTTCGCCCCCTCGGTGAATCTCGACGTCGGACACGGCGCCCGCCTGCTGGCCCGGCACCTGGCGGACGCCGGACACAAACAAGCGGCGTACATGGACAGTGTGACCGGCACGGCGACCTTCGATATCCGGCGGGCGGCATTCCTAGAGGAGTCCGCGGCGCTGGGCATCACCGTGGCCACGGACCATGTCATCGGCACCACCATTGACGTCGGCGCCGCCGCCGGCGCGTTCGCCGCGGCGTGGCCGGATTGGCAGCGGGACGGTGTCACCGCCGTCGTCTGCGCCACCGATACCCATGCCTACGGCGTGCTGCAGGAAGCCAGGGTGGCCGGCGTCCGCATTCCGCAGGAACTGGCCGTGGCAGGCTTCGATGACCTGCCCTATTCGGCCACGTCCAACCCGGGCCTGACCAGCGTCCACCTTCCGGGCGACGCCCTCGGGGCCAGGGCCGGCGAACAGCTCCGCAGGGTCATGGAGGGCAAGGGCTTGGAACAGCACCAGCTGATCCTCCAGGGTTCACTGATGGTCCGCGGTTCCACGGAACCGGCCAGCACCTAGAAAACCGGACCGAGCCCACCCACGAACATCTCACCCGAGGAGTTGTCAGCATGACCAACGCAGACGCCCTGACCATCCACAATGCCCGGATCTTTGACGGACATTCGCCCGAGCTGGCGAGCGGATCCATCCTGTTCCGGGACGGGATCATCCAGGAAACCGGCGACGTCATCCCCGAAGGTGAGGTGATCGACGCCGGCGGCCGCGTCGTGGTGCCAGGGCTCATCGATGCCCACTTTCACGCGTACGCCGTGGGCTTGGGCGGCCTTGAGGTTGAGCGCTCGCTCCTGAGCTACACCGCACTGGTGGGGGCGCGCCGCTTGGGCGCCGCCGTGCGGCGGGGATTCACGACCGTCCGCGATGTGGCCGGCGGGGACAGCGGGCTGGCCCGCGCCATCCGCAGCGGCCTGGTCACGGCTCCGAGATACTACTACACGGGTCCGGCCCTCAGCCAAACCGGTGGCCATGGCGATCCCCGGTCCGCGGATCTGGATGTCTGCTTCGATCACGGTCACATGTGCGCCGTGGTGGACGGGGTAGACAACCTGCGCCGGGCAGTTCGTGATCGGTTCCGCACGGGAAGCCACGCCATCAAGATCATGACTTCCGGAGGCGTGGTCTCCCTGACAGATCCCATCCGGCTGCCGCAGTATTCAGCGGAAGAAGTCCGGGCGGTGGTGGACGAGGCCACCCGGCGCAAGAGTTACGTGGCGGCCCATGCGTATTCACCCGAGGCAATCAGGCATTCCGTGGAAAACGGGGTACGTTCCATAGAACACGGGAACCTCTTGGACCGGGACACGGCGCAGATGATGGCCGAGCACGGGAGCTTCCTCGTGCCGACGCTTGCCGCCTACGACGCCATGAGCCGAAGGGGAGCTGCAATGGGCCTGAACCCCGTTTCCCAGGCCAAGAACGCCGAGGTGCTTGAGGCCGGCAAAATTGCTGTGGAACTGGCCCTGCAGGCCGGAGTCAAGGTGGGCTTCGGATCCGACCTGATGGGGGACCTTGAGGATGATCAGCTTGTCGGCATTCGGCTGCAGATCGAGGCGGCAGGCGTCTTGGAGACGCTGAGATCCCTTACCTCAGTAAACGCAGAGCTCCTTCAGGACCCAAGCATCGGGAGCATCGGCGCTGGAATGGCGGGCGATGCCGTGATTCTGGACGGCGACCCCTTTGTGGACCCGGCAGTTCTCTGGGACCACAACAGGTCGAGGACTGTTATCCACGACGGGCGCATCATTCGGTGACCCGGGAGATGCCCGGGCGGGCTCAGGAGGGCCGGCGTTAGGGGAGCTCGCGGGGCAGAAATCTCGTTGTTTCTTAAAGCAATACAACTGTTGACTAGTGAGCAACTTCACAGTTACAGTTGCGAAACCGAAAAGCCGCCGGAAGGCGGACTCGAGATCTCCAGCTGGAATGGATGGCGCGCGCGAACCGCAGCTGTCACTTCTCCTTCTCTCTTCACTTCTTCTCGCTTCACTGCGTCACACGCAATCACACGCACCGCACCCCGCCACGCCCGCAATCCTGCACGCCCTCTTTTGGCGTGCCCGCGTCCATGAGAGGCACTTCCCCCATGACAGCATTCCGTTCCACTCCCTTTGACCGCAGGCAGCTCCTCAAGGCGGCAGCGCTGACGCCATTTGCGGGTCTGGCGCTCTCCGGCTGCGCGGCGAAGCCCGCCGAAAGTGCCGCTGCCAACAAGACGGTGACCGTCACGTCCTATGGTGGCTCGTACAACGACCAGCTGACCCAGACAATCCTGGACCCGTTCTCCAAGCAGTCGGGGATCCAGACGACGCTGCTGGCCAACACCTCCCTGGCCGCGCTCAAGGCCCAGGTCCAGTCCGGCGACGTGCAGTGGGACCTCGTGGAAATCACGGCGCCGGAGTATGAGGTGGCCGTGGCCGAGGGGCTGCTGGAGAAGTTCGACTACGACATCATCAGCGACAGGGGCCTGCCCGGATACGCGAAGGCTGAATACGGCATCAAGTACCTGAGCTTCCTGTTTGTCATGGCCTGGGACCAGAAGGTCATTTCCGACGCGCAGGCCCCGAAAGACTGGGCCCAATTCTTCGACCAGGGCAAGTACAACACCAAGCGCTCGGTGTACAACCAGCTCTCCGACAGCTCCGTCCTGGAAGCCGCGCTGCTGGCCGACGGTGTCCCCTTCGACAAGATCTACCCGCTCGACGTCGACCGGGCCCTTAGGGTCCTGGGCCAGCACCCGGGCAAGGACCGGCTTCTGTACCACGCCGCCAACCAGGAGCCCATCCAGCAGCTCACCTCCGGCGAGGTCTCGCTCTCCACCAGCTTCAACAACCGCATTAACGCAGCCCGCAACGACGGCGCGAAACTGAACTTCTCCGCCGAAAACGCCGTCCTCGCCGGCGACTACTTCGTGGTTCCGAAGGGCGCCAAGAACAAGGAAGCGGCCTTCAAACTGATGAACTTCATGTCCAACGACGCCGAGGCCGGCGCGGCGTTCGACAAGGTCACCAACCTGACCCTGGCCAACACCCCGGCGCTGTCCAAGCTGCCGAAGGAAATCGCCGACACGCTTCCCACCAGCCCCCGGCTCGCGGACAAGATCCTGGTCCGAGACGACAAGTGGTGGTCGCAGAACCTGAAGAAGACCGAGCAGCAGTTCAAGCTCTGGCAGGCCAGCTGACATGAGCAACGCAACCCTCGAACGGCCCCGGCCGCGGGGCCGCGGCGCGCCTGCCTCCGCCGAGGCAGCACCCCGACGGCGGCGCAGCGGCTGGTGGCTGCTGCTGGCTCCGATCCTTGCCTTCGACGTCGTGCTGTTCCTGACGCCGCTGGGCAAACTGGTCGGCGCAAGCTTCGCCGACAACGCCTACCAGCGGGTCCTCGAGGACCCGCTAGTGATGCGCGCCCTGGTCAACACCCTGACCATCAGCCTGGCCAGCACCATTGTCACCGTGGTGCTGGGCTACATCATCGCCATGGTCCTGTGGCGGGCCGGCAACGTCACCCGGGTGATCCTGTTCGCCGTCGTACTCCTGCCGTTCTGGACCGGCATCCTGGTGAAGAACTTCGCCTGGGCGGTCCTGCTCCAGGACAACGGCATTGTGAACGCATTCCTGCAGGGAATCGGGCTGACCGGTGCGCCGATCCCGTTGCTGCACAACCGGTTCGCCGTGATCGTCGGCATGGTGCACTGCCTCCTGCCGTACGCGGTGTTCCCGATCTTCTCCTCGCTGACATCGATCGATGACCGGCTCGGACTCGCGGCCCGCTCCCTTGGCGCGCGGGAAGGATCCGTCTTCCGCAGGATCACGCTGCCGCTGAGCATGCCCGGCATTTCCGCGGCCGGGCTGCTGGTCTTCATCATCAGCACAGGCTTCTTCATCACCCCGGTGGTGATGGGCGGGCCCGGCGACATGATGATCGCCAACCAGATCGACTACTACGCCCGACAGCTCACGGACTTCTCCGGGGCCGCTGCGCTGGCCGTCATCCTGACGGTCATGGTCAGCATCCTCGTGGCCGTCTACCAGCGCGTCCTCAAGGCAGGAGGCCAACATGAAGACAACTAATCCACAGCACCGGCTGCTGGCGCTTCTTTCCATCCCGGCCTTCCTGTTCCTCGTCATTCCGACGGCGATTGTGGTGCCGGTCGCGCTGAACGACAGCCGCTACATCACCTTCCCGCCGGAGGGAATCTCCTTCGCCGCCGTGGCCGGATTCTTCGCCGACCGGGCCTGGACCTCCGCCCTGACGGCCAGCCTGCAGTCGGCGGCGATCGCCGTCGTGATCGGCGTGCTGCTGGGCGCCACCGCGGCGATCGGCCTGCACGGGCGCAAGTTTCCCGGCCAGCCCGCCGTGGTGAGTCTGATCCTCGCGCCGATGATCGTGCCGACCGTGGTGCTGGCGCTGGCGTTCTACCAGTTCTTCATCTCGATCGGCATGGTGGGCAGCATCGTCCCCATCGGCCTTGCGCACGCCGTGATCGCGACCCCCTATGCGTACCTGACCACCCGCGCCAGCCTCGCCGGGCTCAACCCGGCCCTGGTCCGGTCGGCGCAGAGCCTCGGGGCCGGACCGCTCTCCGTCCTGCGGCACGTGTATCTGCCCATCATCCTGCCCGGCCTGATCTCCGGGGCGCTCTTCGCGTTCTCGGTCTCCATCGATGAGACGGTGATGTCCCTGTTCATGCAGTCCCCGGGGGCCACCACGTTGCCGGTGAAGATGTTCACGGATATCCAGTTCAACCTGACCCCGAAGATCGCGGTGTCCTCCGCCCTGCTGGTCAGCGTCGCCACCATCGGGCTGCTGCTCCAGGTCTTGTTTGTCCTCAAGCGCCGCTCTTCAACCCGGATGCTGCCGCTGGCCGTGTCCGCACAAACGTAAGGAAAGTCGATGACCGCATCAGTGATTTCCGCGGGGCCCATTCCCGGCACGGGCAGGGCCGCCCAGGGCGCCATTGAGCTCCGCCAGGTCAGCAAGCACTACGGCGACGTCGTTGCCGTGGACGAACTGGACCTGACAGTCCAGCCGGGGGAGTTCGTGACCCTCCTGGGCCCAAGCGGCTCCGGCAAGACGACCACCATGATGATGGTGGCGGGGTTTGAAGAACACACCGCCGGAGCCATCCTCATTGACGGCAAACCCGTGGACATGCTGCCGCCCCGGGACCGCAATCTCGGTATCGTGTTTCAGAACTACGCCCTGTTCCCGCACATGAGCGCGCTGGAAAACGTGGAGTTTGCGCTGCGCATGAGGAAGGTGCCGCGCGCGGAACGCCGCCAGCGCGCCGAGGAAGCTCTCGACCGTGTGGGACTGGGCAAGATGGGCGGGCGCAAGCCGCGCCAGCTCTCCGGCGGACAGCAGCAGCGGGTGGCGCTGGCCCGGGCACTGGTCTTCAACCCGGCGGCCCTGCTGCTGGATGAGCCGATGGCAGCCCTGGACAAGCGCCTTCGCGAGCAGATGCAGGAGGAGATCAAGACCCTGCAGAAGGGCCTGGGCATCTCCGTGCTGTTCGTGACACACGACCAGGACGAGGCCATGGCCATGTCGGACCGGATCGTGGTGATGCGGGACGGGCAGATCGTGCAGTCCGGCCCGCCGGAGGAGGTGTACAACCACCCCATGACCGACTGGGTGGCCAGCTTCCTGGGCGACACCAACCTCATCCCGTGCACCATCGTGGAGCGCAACGGCGAGGAAGCCGTGGTGGACCTCGGCGGGCTGGGGATGGCAAAGGTCCGGGACCGCGGGGCAAGCGGTGAGAACTACGCCGTCTCCATCCGCCCGGAGCACCTCAAATTCAGGACACGGGCCGCGGCGGGCAACGGATGCGCCGCGACCCTGGTGTCCTCCACGAATCTTGGCGCCACGGTCCGCCACCGCCTCACGGCCGGCGGCCACGACCTCCAGCTCCGTGAGCTGAGCTCCGACAGTGTCGCCGGGATCCGGCCGGATGAGGAGCTGTGGGTGGGCTGGGACGCGGACAAGGCCCAGCTGCTGGTCCTGGAGTCCTGACCGCGGGATGCTGTGACGGCCGGGCAGCTTCCGGCATCCCCTCCGCGGGACATGCCCTCCTCGGGCGCCCGGGGATGGACATATGCCCACTATGTCCATCCCTGAGCCGCGCCGGGGGACGTGTCCATTCCTGAGGGGGGGACATGTCCACTGCTGAGCGCCGGCAGGGGGCATGCCCTCGGCCGGACACGTTAACTCTGGCCGGCAGTACTCAGCCGAACTCTTTGATGAAGTCCAGGGCGGTTTGGGCGACTTCAGGCCAGCCGTGATCGATCGTGAGAGAGTGGCCGCGGTCCGGCAGCTCCTTGATTGCCGTGTGCGCCGAATTTCTTTTTTGACGCTTGTAGGACGCATTGGCGATGGCCCACGGCACTGTGTGGTCTTTCTCCCCGGAGATGATCAGCAACGGCCCCCGATCCGGATTCTTCGTGTCGACCTTGGCCTCGGTGAACGGGTTGAGGTTTGCGGTTGCAGCCTGGAACAGAGGCACGCCAGAGGCCGCGACATGAAAGGTGTCAAACAATTGACGGGCTTCGTCCTCGTCCAGGGCATTGGCCCAGCCGAAACGGAATTCGTCAAAAGTCAAAGACACTGCACGCTTTGCGTTGGCAGGATTCGCGATCACAGGCGCTGCTGACTTTAAGGCGGAGGCCGGCAGCGGCAGGACTCCCCGGAACGGTGCGGGATCGATCGCCACCGTGACTGCGGCGGCTCCGGTTCCGGCGATCCTCTGGGCGATGAGTCCGCCGAAGGAATGCCCCACGACAGCGGGCTTGATGGTGAGCTGGCCAATCGCGTCGAGGTAGTGGTCCGTGACTTGCCTGACCATCTTCTTGGCAAAGACCTCCGGGTCGCGTCTGGCCTCATCGACGCTTTCGGGATCATCGGGCCACGTGGGGGCGAGCGTGGTGTAGCCGTTCTCCTCATACAGGGCCCGCCACCGGTCCCAACTGCTGGACAGGAGCCACAGTCCGTGGACGAAGACGACGGGTTTGAGGCCGGAAGCGTTCGCCCGGTCCACCTGCTGTTGCTCGAGGTTCGTCATATCAGCCATGGCGCTCATCCGTTCGCGTGTGCATCGCGGGTCGTCGGTGGGGGACGCGGGGACGTCCTCCCGCAGGCACGAGTATGCCTGCGGGGCATGGCGAAGGCAATGCCTTTGCTGAATACCGGCACGGGCTGCGGGCCACGTGGCACCCGGGGTACGCCTTGCCGGTCAGCGACGCGGAGTGCAGCCATGGTTTGCGGTCCGCCACGCGCACCGGGCCCCAAACCCGTGGCTTGTCAGGACCGGCCCTACAATGGTCTCGATGATGCCAGGACATATAGCAGCTGCTGACGGAAAGAACGTGCTGAGCATCAGTGCGGGCATCATCACATCCGTCTGGCAGCCGGGCACGTTTGTTGATGTCGACGATGCCAGGGACGCGATGCTGGCCGTAGCGCAGATCAGCGGCGGAATACCGATGCCGATGCTCTCCGAAATGACGGACGTGGAGATCAGCGCGGCCGCCAGGTACGAGTTCGCGCAGACAACAGGGGTTCTGGCGATTGCCGTGCTTGGATCGAGCACAGTGGATCGTGTGATCGCGGCGGCCATGAGCCGGCACACCCGCTACCCCCACGAATTCTTCACGTCCCGGGACGAGGCCATGGCCTGGCTGAACAACTTCACCTCCAGCGGCCAGTCCGGTGGATACACGGACGGCATATCCGCCCTGGCGTGACAGTGCCGGCCTGCCCCGGTTAGGCCTTGTCCACCGTAAAAGCCGCCCCGGCCTCCTTGACTTGCTGGTTGGTCGCGGCCCAGCTGGCCAGCAGCCGCAGCGCATCTTCCGACGCGGAGCCGGGCTCGGCGTTGTAGACCAGCAGGGACAGCCCGGCGTCGGCGGAGACGTCCATTGCCTCGTACATCAGGTGGAGATCCCCGACCACCGGGTGGTGCAAGTGCTTGAGCCCGGTGTAGTGCTGGCGCACGTTATGCGCCGCCCACAAGGTGCGGAATTCCTCGCTCCGCGTCGATAGTTCCCCGACCAGGTCGGTCAGCCCGCGGTCGTAGGGGTCCCGGCCGGCCTCGGTGCGCAGGATCGCGACGGTGTCGCTCGCCGCACGGCCCCAGTCCGGGTAGAAGCTGCGCGATCGTGCGTCCAGGAAGATGAACCGGGCATGGTTGGCCGGGCGGGCCGGACCCGCGTACATGTCCGAATACAGGGCATGGCCCAGCGGGTTGGCCGCAAGGATGTCCATGCGTCCGTTCCGCACAAAGGCGGGCGCGTTGGCGATGGCGTTCAGCGTCAGCTGAACGCTGCGCCGGACGGACTCCGCGGGACGGGGACGACGGCGGGTCCGGCTGCCCGGGGCCGCTGCCCGGGCCAGATCGAAGAGGTGGGCCCGTTCGGCGTCGTCGAGTTGCAGGGCCCTGGCCACAGCGTCCAGCACCCCCTCCGAAACGCCGGACAGGTTTCCCCGCTCCAGCCTCGTGTAGTACTCGACGCTGACGCCGGCCAGCATGGCGACTTCCCCGCGGCGGAGTCCGGGGACCCGGCGTTTCGCGCCGTAGATCGGCAATCCCGACTCTTCGGGGGTGATCTTGGCCCGGCGCGAGGCAAGGAACTCGCGGGTCGCCTCTCGATTATCCATGCCATCAACGTTAGGCCTTTGGGCTCTCTGAGGGAGGCCCTGCCAGTACCCCTATCAGCAGGGACTCCCTCACGGCTGCGTTACCGGGTTTGATGGATGGTGTTCCGTTGAACAACCCCCAACGATCAACAAGCAGGAGATTCATTGCCTACCGTCAACGCTTACGCATCACCGTCCGCGACCGAGCCGCTCGCCCTCACCACCATCGAGCGCCGCGACGTTGGACCGCACGATGTCCTGATCGAGATCAAGTACGCCGGGATCTGCCATTCCGATATCCACACTGTCCGCGGCGACTGGGGCCCGCAGACCTATCCGCTGGTTCCCGGCCATGAAATTGCCGGCATTGTCACCGAGGTGGGCACGGCCGTGACCAAGCACGCCGTCGGTGACCGGGTCGGCGTCGGCTGCATGGTCAACTCCTGCGGCGAGTGCGTCAACTGCCAGGCCGGCGAGGAGCAATACTGCCTCGCCGGGAACACCGGCACCTATGGCGCCGTCGACCGTGACGGCACCATCACCCAGGGCGGCTACTCCACCCACGTCGTTGTGACCGAAGATTTCGTGGTCACCATTCCCGAGGGCATCGAGCTCGACGTCGCCGCGCCGCTGCTGTGCGCCGGCATCACCACCTACTCGCCGCTGAACCACTGGGGCGCGGGTCCCGGCAAGAAGGTCGCGATCGTCGGACTCGGCGGACTCGGCCACATGGCGGTCAAGATCGCCCACGCCATGGGCGCCGAGGTCACGGTCCTGTCGCAGTCGCTGAAGAAGCAGGAAGACGGGCTGAAGCTGGGCGCGGACCATTACTACGCCACGAGCGACGAGAACACTTTCACGGACCTTGCCGGCACTTTTGACCTGATCATCAACACGGTCAGTGCCGCGATCGACATCAGCTCCTACCTGCAGCTGCTGACCCTCGACGGCGCACTGGTCAACGTCGGCGCCCCCGCGGAACCGCTCCCGGTGAACGCGTTCGCCCTGATCATGGGCCGCCGTTCCTTCGCCGGCTCGATGATCGGCGGCATCCGGGAAACCCAGGAAATGCTCAACTTCTGCGCCGAGCACGGCCTGGGCGCCGAAATCGAGGTCATCCCGGCCGCGAAGATCAACGACGCCTACGAGCGCGTCCTGGCCTCCGACGTCCGCTACCGCTTCGTGATCGACACCGCGACCCTGAACTAGGACGCAGCAGCGCACGAAGAACCCCGGGAGTGGGCGGACGCGGCCTCCGGTCGCGCCCGCCACCCGACAAAAACACCCTGTGAGGAAATGACAGTGGAAATCCAAGCCAGGAAGCCAAGCGTCAAGGGACCGGCGCAGATGTTCACCGGCGACGTCTGGTTTGACGTCGTCGCGGCCCCGCAGCCCGAACCGTCCCGCATGCGCGTCAACGCGGTGCACTTTGCCCCGTGCGCCCGCACGGCCTGGCACTCGCACGCCGTCGGACAGACCCTGCACGTCACCGAAGGTGTCGGCCTGGTCCAGGCCCGCGGCGGCGAAGTGACCGAAATCCGCCCCGGCGACACGATCTACACGCCGCCGGGCGAATGGCACTGGCACGGGGCCGCGCCGGACCATTTCATGACCCACCTCGCGATGTGGGAAGCGCCAGCAGAGGGCGCGGAGTCCGAGTGGGGTGACCTCGTGACCGACGAGGAATACAACGGTGCCAAGTAGCACGACCGCCAGGCAGTTAGCGCGGCTGCGCTAAAACATCCGGCACGCCGGGCACCGTGTGGGCTATTGCCCGGGGGCCCGGTACGACGGCGTCTTCTTGGCTGCCGCGTCGAGATCCTCTGCTGACATGAGCGGTTTCATGTGCAGGTTCACGGCGCCGGTGGAATTGATCATCAGTGACAGGGCGACGGCGTCGGCCTGGTCGGGGATATCGAAGACTCCGACAACGTCGGTCTCCCCGAAAGCGTAGTAGAAGCTTTCCAGCGAGCCGTCCACCGATTTGAGGGCTTCGACAACGGCATCACGCCGTTTGGTGCCGCCCTCACGCATGAGTCCCTTGATTCCGTCGCCGACGTAGTTCGCTTCGAACAGATATTTGCTCATCGTTTTTCCTATCCTGTGTTCGCCCGGGACATCGGCATCCGAACGTGTGCCCGCTCCCAACGATGGAAGGTCCGAGGCTGGCCCCAGAGTGGGGGTCTGCCCACATGCTAGGCCTTCCACTTCACCCTTACAACGGTTCATTTGCGGCCACAACCGGGCTCCGGGCGGTCCGGCACTACCGCCGGCCGGAGGACAGGAACATAATCGGCGTATCAACCCGTACGGACAATGGAGGCGATCGACGTGTCTGTTTATACGCTCGGAATCTGGCTGGTGCATCCCGGCCGCGAGAACGATTTTGTGCAGGCCTGGCGGGATCTGGCCAGGAAGACGAAGGAAGACTTTCCCAACGCCAAAGCCGTGCTGATGCACGATCGCGACGTCAAGAACAGATTCATCAGCACCGGCCCGTGGGAGTCCCTGGAACAGATTGAACAGTGGCGGGATTCTGCCCTGTTCAAGCAGGGCCTCGAGGCAATGAAGGACATGCTGGAGCATTTCGAGGCGCGCACCCTGGACGAGGCCGCGAGCATCGGGTGGGATGCGACCGATATGTGAATTTACCGGGAACCGGGTCGCCGCCGGCAGCGCGGCGCGCGTTCCCGCCGGCTAAGCGGCCTGCAGCGCCTCGAGTACGGCGGCCAACAGGACATCGTTCCGGCCCCAGACGGGGTCGAAGATTTCCACGTACCAGGCATCCGCCAGGACCAGGGCCAAGGTCTCATTGGTCTCGGCTGCCCAGTCCCTGAGCTGGTCCTCCCCAACGGGCCCCTCGCTGCTGCCGAGCAAGGTCGCGACGTCGTCGTCCTGTACGGTCACCGGGATGGAGACGCTGCTCGCCTCGCCGGGGTCGTGGACGACCGTCACCAGGCCGGTCCGTGCGGACAGGGCCAGGAGTGCCGTCGCCGCCTCCGGGCCGCAGAAGGCCGTCACGTAGGCGCGCTGCGCGAGGCCCCCGGCCTGAACGCCCGGCTGCGATTCCTTGGTGAAGAGCCCGTTGCGGTTCAGCCGGGCGAGCTCTCCGGCGATGGCCGCGGTCTCCTCGTCGAACCCGGGCGCGAAGACTCCCGGCTGGTATTGGCTGTTGCCCTCCAGCCAACGGGCGGTCAGTTCGCCGGCCGCCGGGATCGTGGAGGCCTGCCGCCAGACTTCGCGGTCCGCGAGAAGCCGGCCGAAGCTGTCCCGTTCCGTCGTGAACCTGGCCTCTGACATTTAGGCCTCCTGTGCTGTGGGGTGCGGGGTGGACTGCGCCGTGAGATGTGGGGTGGGGTGCGTCTGCGGGGCGTGGTGCTGCAGGAGGACGGACAACCGTTCGCAGCTGATCCGCAACGCCTCCAGTTCACGCCGGCTGTAGTCCTCGATGATCGCACGGATCCGCTCGGTGAGGTGCTCGTCGTCGACCTCGAACTCATGGTTCAGCGTGACCACGGAGAGCCCGTCCGCCGGCAGGATCGCCCAGTCGCCGCCGAGCTCCCGGAACGGGGGCTCGAGGTCCAGCTGGTGGAACTGGGCGCGGTGGCTGGCGGTGTCAAAGACGCGCCAGCAGTGGCTTGAACTGAGTGAGCCGTTGGACACCACGGACGTGCGCAGCTCGTGGCCGGCGTCGTCGCCGCTGACGCGCTCCGAGTACACCGTCAGGCCCTCGAGGTAGGGCCAGTGTGAGGCGTCGCGCAGCATGCTGAAGACAAGGTCCGCCGGGGCGTTGATGCCGAGCCGGTGCGTGGTCCGGTGCGTTTGCTGGTGCGTGCTCACTGACAAGTTCACCCCTCCTGTGTCGTGCTGTCACCTTGCAGGTCTTCTATGCAGGCTAGGCCAGTTGCGGCCTGCCGTGAACAATTCCGTCCCGTCGCGTCACGCAGGGCAATCTTCGGTAACACAGGGCGTCCGCAGGCAGCGTCCGCGGACGCCGGATGAACGGGTATTAACGCCTGTATCCCTTGGTTTCACCCGGTTTCACGGCGCTTTGACCGGCTCTCCCGGGCCCCGGATAGTTGCTGGCACCAGCACCATTTCAGTCCACTCTCAAGGGGAGAACATGTCCAGTCTTTCGCTTAAATCAGGCGCCGCGGTCGCGTTGGCGGCCACCACTGTCCTGGGTCTGGCGGCCTGCTCCGATCCCGGCGCCGCCGCTGCCGGCGGCCCGTCGGCAGCGGCGTCGTCGTCCACCGGGGTGAAGCAGTTCAACCTCTCGCCGCAGCAGGACCGCGTCAAGGCCACGGTGGATGCCGCGGCCGCCGCGCTCGTCCCGGAAGCCATTAAGAAGGACGGGAAGCTGACCGTGGCGGTGAGCCCGTTTGCGGCGCCGCTGGCCGTTTACGCCACCGACAACAAGACCCCGGTGGGCAACGAGGTGGATATCGCCGTCGCTCTGGCCGAGTCCCTGGGCCTGGAGGCAGACATTGTCCCGACGGCCTGGGCCGACTGGCCGCTCGGCGTCGATTCCGGCAAGTACGAGGCTGTGCTCTCCAATGTCACCGTCACGGAGGAGCGCAAGCTCAAGTTCGACTTCGCCAGCTACCGTGAGGACAAGCTCGGCTTCTACGCCAAGGCGGACAGCAGCGTCACCAAGGTCGAATCGGCCCCGGACGTCGCCGGCAAGCGCGTGATCGTCGGTTCCGGCACCAACCAGGAGGCAATCCTGCTGCGCTGGGATGAGGAGAACAAGAAAAACGGCCTCAAGCCCGTGGAGTTCCAGTATTACGACGACGACTCCGCCTCCCAGCTCGCCATCCAGTCCGGACGGGCGGACCTCACGTTCGGCCCCAACGCCACGGCGGCCTACAAGGCGGCCTCCGACGCCAAGACAAAGCTCGTCGGCCTGGTCGACGGCGGCTGGCCGCTGAAGGCCAGCATCGCCGTCACCACCAAGAAGGACAACGGGTTTGCCGCAGCGGCCCAGGCCGGACTGAACCATCTGATCCAGGACGGAAGCTACGCCAAGATCCTGGACCGCTGGGGGTTGTCCGCGGAAGCCGTCGCGAAGTCGGAGCTGAATCCGGCGGGCTTGCCGAAGAAGTAGCCCGCCCTAAATCCAACGCGGGGTCACATCGCGCCCATCCCGGAGAGGATTATGGGCGCGATGTGACCCCGCGTTGGTTGTCTGAACGGTGCCGAAAGCCAACGAATCCCCGCCGGGAACGTCTCCGGCGGGGATTCGTTGTGCCTGCGTGGTGACCCAGCGGAGATCGTCTAGGCCTGTGCCGTGACCGAACCTGAATCGATGCCGGCCTCGACGCTGGCACCTGTGCGCACCGGCACGGCCAGGCCGATGTTCTCCCGCAGCGTGCTGCCCGCGTACTCCGTGGGGTACACGCCGCGCTCCTGCAGTTCCGGCACGAGGTGGTTGACGATGTCGTCGAGGCCGGACGGGATCAGCCACGGCGAGATGTTGAAGCCGTCGACGGCACCGGTCCGGGCATACTCGCTGAGCCGGTCCGCGACCTCGGTGTACGAGCCGGTGAAGGTGGAGTCGCCCCGGCTGGTCTTGGCCGAGACGAATTGGCGGATGGACAGGCCCTTCTCCGTGGCCTCGGCCCGCCACTGGTCGGCCAACTGGCGTGCCTTGGCGCCGTGGAATCCGCTGCCGCGCGTTTCGGAGGTTTCTTCGACCACGGGGTCGATGTCCGGCAGCGGGCCGTCGGGATCGTAGCCCTGCAGCTCCCGGCCCCAGAACTGTTCGAGGTACGCGATGGCCTGCTGCGGGCCGATCTGCAGACTGCGGACCCAGGCCTTCTTTTCGAGGGCCTCCCGCGGCGTGGCGGCGAGGATGAACTCGCTGGCAGGCATGATCTTCACGTCTTGGGCGCCGCGGCCGGCCCGGAGGGTGCGCTCCACGATGTCGCGGCGGAACTCCAGGGCGTCATCCAGCTGCGGGTGCGCGGAAAAGATGACGTCCGCCTGCCGGGCGGCGAAGTCCCTGCCCGCGGGCGAATCCCCGGCCTGAAACAGCACCGGCCGGTACTGGGCGCTGCGCGGCAGCCGCGGGGTGACGTCGACGGTGTAGTGCCGGCCGGTGTGGCGCACCCGCCGGACCGCGCCCTCCGCCGACCACCGCTCGGCGGAGGCTGAGCCCGCGACGGCGCCGTCGTCCCACGCGTCCCAGATCCGCTTGGCGGTTTCCACGAAGGCCTCGGCGTGGGTGTACCGGTCGGCGTGGTCCAGGTAGCCGCCGCGGCGGAAGTTGGCGCCGGTCCAGGCGTTGTCCGTGGTGACGATGTTCCAGGCGGCGCGGCCGCCGGACAGCAGGTCCAGCGTGGAGAGCCGGTGCGCCAGGTCTGCGGGGTCGTTGTACGTGGTGTTCTGGGTTGCGACCAGCCCGATGTTGGTGGTCACCGCGGCCAAGGCGGCGAGGGCGGTCTGCGCGTCGGGACGGCCGGCGACGTCGAGCGCGTGCGGGCGGCCAAGATGCTCGCGCAGCCGCAGGCCTTCGCCGAGGAAGAACGCCGCGAACAGGCCGCGCTCGGCGGTTTGGGCGATGCGCCGGAACGATTCGAAGTCGGTCTGGGAGCCGGACTCGGCCGCCTTCCAGACGGTTCCGGAGTTGACGCCCTGGAAGAACACGCCCAGCTGGAGCTGACCAGAGGGGATGAACCCGGACGCGGTGAATTCAGCGGCGGGGTGGGTGCTGTGGCTCATGGTGGGCTCCTTAGTTTTCCGCGCCGGGGGCGCTGGATGCAGCGGCGTAGCGGCTGGCTGGCCGCGCCAGCCCCAGCTGATCGCGGAATGTGGCGTCCGGGCTGGTGGGGGCGAGGACCCCGCGCCGGCGCAGTTCGGGCAGCACCAGCCGCGTCAGTTCCTCAAGATCCGTGTCCAGCACGGCGGGGTGCAGGCGGACCCCTTCGGCCCAGGCCAGCACCTCGGTGAGCAGATCGGTAAGCCCGGCCGCCGAGCCGATGAACTGTGCGCGCGGGCTCTGCCACGGGGTGTGGCCGTTCAGCCCGGCCAGCCGCTGGGCGGCGGCCTGGCCGCGGGAGTCCAGCACGACGTCGAGCTCGGCGATCAGCGCAGGACCGTTGCCGCCGGCGGCGAGTCCTGCGCGCGTCGCCGCGAGCTCGGCGGCCAGGAGTCCGGGCGTCGGGGCCGAGACCAGGAGCGCGTCGGCTGCCCCGGCCGCGACGGCCTCCGGGGCGAGGAGCCCGGCCGGGGCCAGGACGGGCAGCTGGCCCTGGGGCGGCCGCGGAATGATCGACGGACCCTTGACGGAATAGTTGCCGTTTTCGACGTCGATGTAGTGCAGCTTGTCGACGTCGAGGTAGCGCCCGGTGGGGACGTCGCGGATCACGGAGTTGTCCTCCCAAGAGTCCCAGAGCCTGCGGCTGACCTCGATCGCATCGGCGGCCTCGCGGGAGAGCCGGTCCCCGCGCAGGGTGTCGCGTCCGACGGCGGCGGCATCGGCCGCGCTTGATGAAGCGGCTACCAGCCAGCCGGCCCGTCCGCCGGAGACGTAGTCGAGGCTGGCGAGCTGGGTAGAGATGTGGAACGGCTCGGTGTAGGCGGTGTCCACTTCCGGGATCAGGGCGAGGGAGCGGGTCACGGGGCCGGCGAACGCGGCGCGCTGCAGGGCGTTGAGCCGCGCCGCGGCGTCCGGGTGCCCGGGGTCCGGCAGGCCGGGGTCGGAAAACGTCGCCGCGTGGAATCCGGCGGACTCGGCGGCGAGCACGGCGCCGCGGAGGTGTTCCGGGCCCAGCACGGACGCGGGTGCTGTGCGGGAAACCCGCCACGCGGCCGGGTGGCTGCCGGCGCCGTCGAGCTCCAGCAGGAGCAGGCCGAGTCCGCGGGGCCCGTCCTGGGCGGGATGGGTGCTCATGATGCGTCCTGTCGTTCGTAGGGGATCTGTTCGCCGGCCTCGATGCCCACCGGCAGGCGCTTCTCGGCCGGCGGCAGCGGGCACGTGGCGAGGTCTGTGTAGGCGCACGGCAGGTTCACCGCCCGGTTGAAGTCGAGCCAGACCGTGCCGTGGGCGCCCGGAGCCGCCACGGTGAGCGAGCGGTTGGCCGCGTAGGTGCTTTTGCCCGAGGTCGCGTCCGTGAAAAGGACAGACAGCGTGCCCGGAGTGTGGCCGTTGAATGCGGTGAGGCTCAGGTCCTTGCCGCGGAGCCGGAAGTGGATTTCCCCCGGGGCCTCGTAGTCGTGGTGGATTCCTTCGACCGCCGCGCCCACGGTGGTGGGCCGTGGTTCGGCGAACGGGACGAATATTCCTGAAATGGCATATTCAGGGGTGGGGGCGTAGGCGGGCGTCCCGCGGTAGCCGGTGAGCAGGGGGTTCAGGGGATGCCGCGGCCGCACGACATAGCGGCCGCCGCGTTTGGCGAGCTCGATCACGGTATGGCCGGCGCCGGCATCCTCCACCCGCAGATTCAGGCCGTCGCGCTCGGGGATGGGGCCGAGGAACACTGTGGCTCCGGTCCCGTCGGCGTTCAGTTCCCGCCCGTCGCGAAGGACGCGTTCGCCGGCCCCCAAAGCCAGGCGGACTGCGCCGTCCTCGACGCTCCAGGTGCCCGGCGCGCCGTCCAGCCGGGCGGGCGCGGCATCGAGCCAATGCAGGTGCGTAACGGCGAGGAAGCCGTGGGGGTCGGCGCGGTGGCGTTCGTGCGCGGCATGCCAGTCCGCCCAGGCGGCTTGGAATTCATTGTCGGGACGGCGGTCGGGACGAATGTCAGGACTGCCGTCGGTGTCAGTGGGCGTGGACATGAGAGCTCCTGTGGTGGGTGTGGTCGGCCGTGACGCGGGCGGCGGCGTCGGTCTCAGTAGTGCCGGCGAATGCAGGCCGGCCGGCGTGCGGGTCGCCGTCGGCCCAGAGCGTGGTGGGCGCGGCGGCGCGGACGGCCGGAATGATTTCGAGGGCGAAGCGCTCGAGGATTTCCAGCTGCTGGGCGAAGGGCAGTGTGGTGGGCAGCGAGATGGACTGCAGGTCGTGGCCGTAGAGCGCGTGGTAGCTGAGGATCTTGTCGATCACCTGCTCCGCGCTGCCCACCAGGGCCGGACCGTCGGCGACGGCGTGGTCGATGTCCCGGTAGGGGGAGTTGTTGCCGGGAACGTTCCGGCCGGTCGTGAGGGCCTCGTAGACCGGGCCGAATTGCCGCTTGGCCTCCTGCGTGGTGTCCGCGATGAACACCCCGCCCGCGCCCGATCCGGAGCCCAGGTACTGGTGCCGGGGATCGTGGCCGTGGCGTGCGTATTCCTCGCGGTAGTGGTCAATGAGCACCTTGTAGTTTTCCCGCGGCTGGATCGCGTTGGCCGTGAACAGCGGATCGCCCCACTGCGCCGCCAGCGCCGCCGAGGCCAGACTGGTGGCGGAGCCGTGCCAGACCCGCGGCGCCCCTGCGAAGGGCCGCGGCGTCGTGGTGGTGGGCTCCGTCAGCGCGGCGCGGAACCTCCCGGACCACGTGACGTTTTCCTCGGTCCACAGCTGGCGGAGCAGGGCATATTTCTCCGCGAGGAGCTCCCACTGGTCCGCCAGGTCCAGGCCGAACAGCGGGTACTGCAGCACCTCATTGCCCTTGCCGATCACCAGTTCCAGCCGGCCGCGGCTGAGCTGGTCGATCGTGGCGTAGTCCTCGGCGACCCGCACCGGGTCCAGCACGGACAGCACCGTCACGCCGCTTTGCAGCCGGATCCTGGTGGTGACGGCGGCGATGGCGGCGAGCACGGTGGTGGGGGAGGAGGAGATGAACTCACCCGCGTGGCGTTCCCCGACGGAGAAGCTGTCGTAGCCGAGGCCCTCCGCCCGGCGCGCGGTCTCCACCACCTGGTTGAGCCGGTCCGCGGTGGAGACGATCTCCCCGGTGACCGGGTTCTTCAGGTGCGGGATGATGTCGAGGACCTGGAACCTCACTGTGTTTTCCCTGTCTGGGCTGTCCCGAAGTTGGCCTCAGTGACGGTCGTGGACTCGGGAAGGGCTTCCTCGGAGAGTCCCCAGCGGTCCAGGACCTTGGCGTAGGAGCCGTCCTTGATGGCGGAGTTCAGGGCGTCCGTGATGGCCGGGGCCAGGCCGTTGCCCTTGAGCGTGGTGGCCGCGACCAGGGTCTCGGACGGCCAGCCGGCGTTGACCTTGCCCACCACCTTGAGGTCGTCGCGGGTGTTTTCCCGGTACGTGACGGACGGGTAGGGCGCGAGGTTCAGGTCGGTGCGGCCGGAGGACAGCGCCAGGATGGTGTCGGCGTCGGAGGAGTAGTACTGCAGCACCGCGGGCGCCTTGCCCTTGGCCTCGAGCTCCTTGTTCCAGGCGATCAGGATCTTCTCCTGGTTGGTGCCCGAGCCCACCGAGATCTTCAGCCCGGAGATGTCGTCCGAGCCCTTGATGTTGTAACCGGAGCTCTTCTTCGCCTCGAAGCCCATGTACGCGGCGCGGTAGCTGGAGAAGTCGAAGAGCTTCACGCGGGCGGCATTGATGCCCACATTGGAGAACACGGCCTCGAAGTCGCCGGACTGGGTCTTCAACGGCCAGTTCTCCCAGGAGGTCACCTGGACGTCCAGGTCCAGGCCCAGCTTGTCCGCGACCAGCTGGGCCAGGTCCACCTCCACGCCGATCGGGGTCTTGTCGTCCGTGGCGTGGAAGGACAGCGGAATCGCGCCCGCCGTCGTCGCGACGGTCAGCTTGCCGTCCTTGCCGATCAGCGCGGGGACCTTCGCGGCCAGGGATGCGTCCTTCTCGGCCCGGATCCGCTGCTGGTCCGGCGAGGTGTTGTAGACGACGCCGTTGCGCGCCGCCGTCGTCGCCGGCTGCCCGCCGGATGCGGCAGACGCGCCGGGATCCGCGCAGCCACTCAGGGCCACGGTGCCGGACAGGGTGCCGATGAGGACGACGGCGGGAAGCGCCGCACGCGTCCGCCGGGGACCAGTACTCGCGCGGGTGGTGCGGAGGGCGGAGCTCATTGCCATGGGGTTCCTTAGATGTTGAAAGCGGGTTCGATGACTTTGGAGAAGAAGCTCCGGGTGCGAACTTCGCGCGGGTTGGTGAAAATTTCCTGGGGTGTGCCTTGCTCGACGATCTGGCCCTGGTCCATGAACACCACCGTGTCGGCGACGTCGCGGGCGAAGCCCATCTCATGCGTGACGATGATCAGCGTGGTGCCGGACTTGGCCAGCCCGCGGATGACGTCCAGGACCTCGTTGACCAGTTCCGGGTCCAGAGCCGACGTGGGCTCGTCGAAGAGCAGGATCTTCGGGTCCAGGGCAAGCGCCCGGGCGATCGCGACGCGCTGCTGCTGGCCGCCGGACAGCTGGCGCGGGTAGGCGCCGGCACGGTCCTTCAGGCCCACGCGGTCCAGCAGTTCCAGCCCGCGGTCGCGGGCCTCGGCCTTGGAGAGCCGGGGTTTTCCGGCCCGCGGCGCGACGATCGGTGCCTCGGTGACGTTTTCCAGCGCGGTCAGGTGCGGGAAGAGGTTGAAGTTCTGGAACACCATGCCGATCTCGGTGCGCTGCTTCAGGATGTCCTTTTCGCGCAACTCGTGGAGCCGGCGCCCGCGGACCTCGTAGCCCACCAGCGTGCCGTCGATCGCGATGAACCCGGCGTCGACCTTTTCGAGGTGGTTGATGGTGCGCAGGAGGGTGGATTTGCCGGATCCGGACGGTCCGACGATCACGGCGACACCCCCGGGCTCGACCGTCAGCGTGATGCCCTTGAGGACTTCCGCGGCGCCGAAGGACTTGCGGACCTTCGTGATCTCGACGAGGCCGCGGGTGGTTACGGCGTCCGTGGCAGCGGCCGCGGACGGGGTCTGGGTGGTCGTACGGAGTGCGGTGCTCATCGGGTGCCCCTTTCCTGGTTCGATTCCCGGGCGGCGGGCGTATGGATGGCGAGGAATTTGCGGGCCTTCTGCAGCGGGGTCAGGGGCAGCGTGCGGACCGCGCCCTTGGAGTAGTGCCGCTCGATGTAGTACTGGAAGACGCTCAGGACCGAGGTGATGACGATGTACCAGAGCGTGGCCACGAGCAGCAGCGGCAGGACCTGCTGGGTGCGGTTGTAAATGACCTGGACGGTGTAGAACAGCTCGGAATAGGCCAGGACGTAGACGATCGAGGTGCCCTTGACGAGGCCGATCACCTCGTTGAAGGCGGTGGGCAGGATGGCCCGCATGGCCTGGGGCAGGACGATCCTGGTGGAACGCCGCCAGGCCGGGATGCCCAGGGCGGTTGCGGCCTCGAGCTGGCCCTGGTCCACGGACAGGATGCCGCCGCGGATGATCTCGGCGGAGTAGGCGGCCTGGTTCAGGGTCAGGCCGAGGACTGCCGCGGCGAACTGGCTGATCAGGGTGGTGGTCTGCGCCTCAAAGAAGCGCACGTCCGTGAAGGGGAGCCCCAGGCTGATTTTCTCGTAGAGGTAGCCCAGGTTGTACCAGAGCAGCATCTGCACCAGCAGCGGCGTGGAGCGGAAAATCCAGGAGAACGTCCAGGAGACGGAGACCAGCAGGGGCGACGCGGACAGCCGCATCAGCGCCAGGATGAACCCCAGGATGAAGCCGAGCGCCCCGGAGATCGCCGTCAGTTTCAGGGTCTCCAGCAGGCCGTTCACGATCGACTGCGCGGTGAACCACTGCGCCACCACGCCCCACTCCCAGCGCGGGTTGGTGGCCAGCGACCAGGCAATGCCGGCCACGCCCACGGCGACGACGGCGGTGCCCACCCAGCGCCACGGGTGGCGGGCCGGGACCAGCCGGTAGTCGGCGTAGTCGGTTGCGGCCTTGCGGCCCACTGAACCGGGGCCGACTGTTCCGGCCGGTGCGGTCTCGCCGGCGGGTACGGGTCCTGCGGGCCGGACCTCCGCGGTCTCGGGTGCGGATTCGATGCCGGCGGACGCCGGCTCCGGGGCGGACTGTGCCACCGGGGTTGCTGTTGAACTCATGCGCCACCTCGCTTCTTCCAGTTGCTGTGGGGGTAGTTGGCTGCCAATCTAGGGCCGTGCGAAAACGCGCGGCAAGGCGGCAGGTTGCATACGTTCACGCAGGTTCGCACGGCGTCACACGACGAATTCTTGCCTCGATTTACGCCGCGTTACGCGGGGTGAACGGCCGTGACCGGCGCCTCGACCGGCTCCATTTCGGGTGCCTAGCATGAGGGCTCCGCACCCGAGCCAGGAGACCGTCATGCCAGTGAATGCCCCATCCGTGGTCCTCATCGGCGGCGGCCCGCGCGCGGCCGGGCTGCTGGAACGCCTCGCCGCCAACCGGCCGGAGCTGCTCGACGGCGCCCTGCAGATCCACGTCGTGGAGCCGCACACCCCGGGTGCCGGCAGGATCTGGCGTTACGAGCAGCATCCCGGGCTGATGCTCAACTCCGCGGCGGCGGACGTCACGATGTTCACGGATGCCTCCGTCCAATGCGAGGGACCCGCGGTCGACGGCCCCGGCCTGGCAAAGTGGGCCGCCGGGGTCCTGGACGGGTCCATCGCGGATGTTCCGGAGCTGCCGGCGGAACTCCGGCGCCAGCTGGCCGCCCTCACCGGTGCCAGCTTCCCCACCCGGCAGCTGCAGAGTGTCTACCTGGAATGGTTCTTCCGCCGCTCCGTCGCCGCCCTCGGACCGGACACCACCGTCACCGTGCACCGGGACACGGCGTCCGCCGTCGAGCCGGTGCAGCATGAAGCCGACCAGGGTCCGGAACGCTACCGCGTCCGGCTGGCCGGCGGCGCGGTACTGCACGCCGACGTCGTGATCGCCTCGCTGGGGCACACGGATTCGCTGCCCAATGAGGAGTCTGCGGCGTGGGCCGGTTTTGCCGCCCGGCACGGCGCGTTCCACGCGGCGCCCAGCTACACCACCGACGTCGACTACTCACCCCTCGCCGCCGGCCAGGACGTGATTGTCTCCGGCATGGGCCTGGCCTTCGTGGACCTGCTGGTCCTGCTCATGGAGGGCCGCGGCGGCAGGTTCGAGGAGCTGCCAGGCGGCGGCCTGCGCTACGTGCCCTCCGGTGCCGAGCCGCGGCTGTGGGCCGGCTCCCGCCGCGGCGTGCCCTACCACTCCAAGATCACGTCCGCCCTGCGCGGCGACGCAGCGGGCGAGCCGGCGTTCTTCACGGCCGACGCCGTCACGGCGCTGCTGGGTGCGCCCGGCGAGCTGGACTTCCGCGCCCAGCTGTGGCCCCTGATCGCCAAGGACGCCGGTTACGCGTACTACCGCGAGCTGTTCACCGGCTACCCGGAACGGGTCCGGATCGGCTGGCGGGAATTCGCCGAACGGTTCGCCGCTGCGGACTGGTACAGCCAGGAGCGCCGGCGGCTCGTCGCCGGGTCCGTCCCGGACGCAGGGCTCCATCTGGACCTCGAACGGCTGGACCATCCCTTCGCCGGCCGCGTTTTCGCCGGCCACGCAGACTTCCAGTCGGCGGTGGCAGCGTACATTGGCCGCGACCTTGAGCTGCGCACCGGGCCGGACCATTCGGAAACCCTGGCCCTGTTCACTTCCTTGCTGAAGTCCTACATGGACCTGGGCCGGCTGGTGCCGTCCGAGCGGCTGAACGCGCGGTCGCAGCGGGAGGTCCAGGGCTGGTGGCACGGCTTCTTCAGCTTCGTCGATTCCGGGCCGCCGCCGCGCAGGCTGCGGGAGATGCTGGCGATCCGCCGGGCCGGGCTGCTGCAGTTCATTGGCCCGGGACTGGAGATCGAGGCCGCGGAGTACGCGGGCCGGTTCGTCGCCCGCTCGGCCCAGTCCGGGATCAGCGTGTCAGCGCCGGCCCTGATCGAGGCCCGGCTCCCGGCGCCGTCGGTGGCCCGCTCCGCGAACCCGCTGCTGCGCCAGCTGCACGCCTCCGGGCTCGGCACCGAACAGCAGCTCCTCACTGCCGACGGCACGCACGCGACCGGACGGCTCCTGGTGTCCGCCCACAACGAGCTCATCAGTCCGGTGGGGGAGCGGCGCGAGCGGCTGTTCGGCGTCGGGCCCGGTACTTCCGGCTGGGGCGCCGGCGCCTTCGCCCGGCCCGGCACCAACGCCGCGCCGTTTCGCGAAAACGATGCCCTGGCCCGGCGAGTCCTGAACCTGCTGGCGTACCCCAACAACGGCCCGGCCGACAGCGGCCTGGCGAACAACGATCAAACGGACGCCGGCCGGGCGGTGCCGCAGGCCGCCGCCGGCGGAAAGGACCCGTCATGACCCCGTCCCCACTACACACCCCGCCCGTGGACACCCCGCCCGTGGACACCCCGCCCGTGGACACCGCCGCGCTGACGGTCCTCAATCTCCCCATGAGCGATCCCAGGGTCCGTCCGCTCCTGGACGAGCTCGCGCTCGAATACGACACCCGCTACGGCAGCCTCTTTGGCCGCGGGGCCGCCGCGGAGGAACTCAACCGTTACCCGGCCGAGGAATTCGCCGCGCCGGGCGGGGCCCTGCTGATTGTGCGCGAGAACGGCGAATCCGTGGCCGGCGGCGCGTTCCGCCGGCACGGCCCGCAGACCGCCGAGTTCAAGCGGATCTGGACGCATTCAGCGCACCGCCGCCGCGGACTGGCCCGGTTTGTCCTTGCCGAGCTGGAGGCGCTGGCCGGCCGTCGCGGCTACCGGAAGGTCTACCTGACAACCGGCCCGCGCCAGCCGGAGGCGAAACACCTCTACCTGAGCACCGGTTACGAGGCACAGTTCGATCTCTCCGCCGACCCGGAAACCATCGGGCCGCTGGCATTCACCAAGGACCTGCCCGCCGCAAACCCCGCCGCGAACCCCGCCGCGCTGCTTGGTCGGTGTGGGCCGGGAACCGGCGCTTCGGGCTAGAGTTCACACAGGGGGTCTGCCCTAAAACAACGTTTTCACGAGCCGCCGCGGACCCGGCGGAGAAACAGCCGGGAGTCATCAGTGCGGCCTGGATCCAAGCCCACCATCCGCGATGTCGCGCAGACGGCCGGGGTCTCCCTGACCACCGTCTCCTATGTGCTCTCCGGCCGCTCCGGCGGTACCACCCGGATCAGCGAAGCCACCCAGGACCGGGTGCACGCCGCGGTCCGCGAACTTGGCTATGTGGCCAACAGTGCCGCCCGGGGAATGCGCCGGGGCCGGACGGAGCTGGTGGCCGTGGCCGTCCCGGACCTCGAGCAGCCCCGGGACAGGGCCATCGCCACGGTGCTGGCCAGGATCCTGCCGGAGCACGGCTACCAGCCGGTCATCCTGCTGGGCGGGAACTGGCGGCAGTTCATGCTCTCCGGCGGAGCCGACGGCGTGATCCACACCAGCGCGCCGAAGACGGACGACGATTCCGGCGCCATGGCAGAGCCCGCTGGCCGCGGCACGCCCCACGTGTTCATCACGGACGACGCCGGGCCCGGCAGCCTTGCTGTCCAGGGCGGACACGAGGTAGTCCCCGCCGGCACGGACACCCCCGAGATCCTGGCCGGGCGCGCCGTCATTCTGCTGCTGGCACAGTTGCGGGGTTAGGAACCTTAGGCTTTCAGCGCGGCCTCCGGTGCCGTGTTCTGGGTTGCGGCCTCCGGTGCGGCTTCCGGGGTTGCGGCCTCCCGGAGGGGACGCCGGGCCAGCCACGCGGCCACGATCGCGCCGGAGACGTTGTGCCACAGGGAGAAGACCGCAGACGGCAGCGCCGCCAGCGCGCCGAAGTGCGCGGTGGCGAGGGTGGCAGCCAGGCCGGAATTCTGCATCCCGACCTCGAAGGCGAGGGCCCTGCGCGCCTTGTCATCCAGGCGCCCCAGCTTGCCGGCCAGGTAGCCCAGACCCAGGCCGAAGCCGTTGTGCAGCACCACGGCGAGGAACACGATGCCGCCCGCGGCGACGATCTTGCTGGCGCTGCCGGCCACGACAATCGCGACGATCAGGGAAATCACGACGGCCGAGGCCCACGGCAGCGCGGGCAGGACCTTGGCCACGAGCTTCTTGAGGAAGAGGCGGGCCAGCAGTCCGGCGATGACCGGCAGGAGGACGGTCTTGACGATGTCCTGGACCATGCCCCCGGCGTCGATGTTCAGGTACGAGCCGGCCAGGAACAGCACCAGCAGCGGCGTCACGATCGGCGCGATCAGGGTGGACACGGAGGCGACGGCCACGGACAGGGCGACGTCGCCCTTGGCGAGGAACGCCATCACGTTGGAGGCGGTGCCCGACGGCGCGCAGCCCACCAGGATCAGGCCCACCGCAAGCTCCGGCTCGAGGTGGAGGCCGACGGCGATCAGCCAGCCGGCCCCCGGCATGATGACGTAGTGCGCCACAATTCCCAGGGCCACGGCCCAGGGCCGCTTGGCCACCGACGCGAAATCGGGCGGCGTCAGCGTCAGGCCCATGCAGAACATGATGATGCCCAGCAGGAAGGGCACGCTGGGGGCGAGGGGTTTGAACGCGCCGGGGAGCAGGAAGCCGGCGAGTCCGGCCACCACCACAAGGACCGGGAAGACCGTCACCGCGATGCGGGCAATCTTTGCCTCGGCGGCGAGGGCGGGATTGGCCGGGACGTCGGCGGCAGTGCCCGCGTCCCGGGCGGTATTCGAAGTTTTAGTTGCCTCAAGCATCCAAGAATGGTGCCACCGGCGTCCACGGGGTGGCCACTTCGTGACCACCCGTCGGACAAATATGTCAGATTTTTATGCCGCCGTGCGGCCGTGCGGGCGGGAATCCGACGGGTAGGGTTCATTGCGTGGGTGAGCCCGAAAAGGCGAACTCCCCACCCCGGCGCGACGCAGCGCCCCACCTTCCCTGATTTCTGCACATTCTTTGACATCTGGAGGCCGTTCGGCCTCCTTGACCACGAACGGAGCCAGCGATGGCCACCAGTATCGACGCGCAGGCCCCGGCCGCCACGCCCGCGCAACTGCAATCGGTCCGAGGCGCCTTGACGTCCCCGCGACGGCTCAAGACAGAGGTTTTGGGCGGCCTCGTGGTGGCACTGGCGCTGATTCCTGAGGCGATCGCCTTCTCGATCATCGCCGGCGTGGACCCGAGGATCGGGCTGTTCGCGTCCTTCACGATGGCAGTGACCATCGCCTTCGTCGGCGGCCGTCCGGCGATGATTTCTGCGGCCACCGGCGCCGTCGCCCTGGTGATCGCCCCACTGGTGAAGTCCCACGGACTGGATTACCTTGTGGCGGCGGTGATTCTGGCCGGCATTTTCCAGATCGTGCTGGGCCTCTCCGGCGTGGCGAAACTGATGCGGTTCATCCCCCGCCCGGTCATGGTGGGGTTTGTGAACGCCCTGGCCATCCTGATCTTTCTGTCGCAGGTGCCCGAGCTGATCGGAGTGCCCTGGCTGGTCTACCCGCTCACCGCGCTGGGCCTGCTGATCGTCTTCGGCCTGCCCAGGCTCACCAAAGCCGTCCCCGCACCCCTCGTGGCCATTGTGGCCCTGACGCTCATCACGGTGACGGCCGCCGTCGTCGTTCCCACTGTGGGGGACAAGGGTGCACTGCCGGACTCGCTGCCCTCTTTGTCACTGCCCAACGTGCCGAACACGTTCGAAACGTTGCAGGTCATCTTCCCGTTCGCGCTGGCCATGGCCTTCGTGGGCCTGCTTGAATCCCTCATGACCGCGAAGCTCGTGGATGACATCACGGACACGCGTTCAGCCAAGACCCGCGAGGCCTGGGGGCAGGGCGTCGCGAACATTGTCACCGGCATTTTCGGCGGCATGGGCGGTTGCGCAATGATCGGCCAGACCATGATCAACGTCAAAGCCTCCGGCGCCCGGACCCGGATCTCCACCCTTCTGGCCGGCGTCTTCCTGCTCATCCTCGTGGTGGCACTCGGAGACATTGTGTCCCTCATCCCGATGGCCGCGCTCGTGGCCGTCATGATTTTCGTATCAGTTGCCACCTTTGACTGGCACAGCATCCGGCCCGCCACCCTCAAGGCCCTGCCCAAGAGCGAAACCGCCGTCATGGCGGCGACGGTGGTGGTCACCGTTGCCACGCACAACCTGGCAATCGGCGTCGGCGTGGGCGTACTCGTCGCGATGGTCCTGTTCGCCAGGCGGGTGGCCCACTTCGTCACAGTCGAGCGCACCGTGACGGAACACGACGGCGGCCGGGCCACGTATCGTGTGGACGGCGAGCTGTTCTTCGCCTCCGCGAATGACCTCTACACACAGTTCGAGTACGCACTGGACCCCGAACGCGTCGTCATCGACATGCGCGACTCCCACCTGTGGGACACCTCCACGATCGCCGCTTTGGATGCCATCACGGAGAAGTACCGGCAGCACGGCAAGAGCGTCGACGTCGTGGGCCTGAACCAGGCCAGCGCCCTGATGCGCGAACGCCTGGCCGGCAAGCTCGGCGCGGGGAACTGACGGGGCGGCGCGACCGGTCGGGCCGGTATTAGGTCACACGTTTGGGTCTTTTTGTTTGCCTTGGTGCGGCCTAGCGTGGATTTACGGCGCCGCCCGTCCGGGTGGCCGGAGCATGGAGGAAATCCAATGACGACGCACGTAGCCGACTGCAGCGTGAGCAATTGCTCCTTCAATGACCACTCCCACTGCAACGCGGCCGCCATTACCGTCGGCGGCGCCGCAGATCATGCCTCCTGCGCGACCTTCATAGACATCGGGGTGCACGGCGGGCTCCCCAAGGTGCTGGCCGACGTCGGCGCCTGCCAGCGTTCCGAGTGCACCCACAACGACCATCTGATGTGCAAGGCGCCCGAAGTTCATGTGGGCCCGGGCGTCGACAACGCCGACTGCCTCACCTACGCCCACACGTAGCCGCACCCGCCGTCCGCGTCCATCGACCATCCGCCCCGCTGGCGCTGAAATTCCCCACCTTTGGTCGCCGCACCCGGCGTGTCGGGCCGAACCGCCGGTGAGGACCGGCGTCGCTGGTTCAAAGGTGGGGAGAATCGGTGGTGGCAGAGGGCATCCGCTGAGGCAGGCGCGCTAGCCCTGGGTGAGCCGGTACCGTTCGATCTGCTTGAGCCGCCGCAGGAGGCTGTCGCGCCGGGGGTGCGGGACGGCGTCGGCCGGCTCGGCGGTGAGCTCGATGTGTTCGGTGCCGTACTGCCACAGCAGCAGGTCATCGAGCAGCCGGTCCGGCCCGGGGGAGTAGCGGTGGTCCAGGGCCTTGCGGACCTCGGTGATCCGGTTGGCGCTAAGCAGCCCGGCGAGCTGCATGGTCTGGTTGAGGCCGTGGGCGGCCATGAGCTCCGCGGCCCAGCCCCAGTCGTCGTCGACCTTCCGGTCCACGTGCGGCAGCAGGGTCCGCCAGACGTCGCGGATCCGGTTGGGCGTCAGCTGCGCGGCACCCTCACCGTCCATGTCCCAGTAGCCGCGGACCTCCTCGTAGCGTTCGTGCAGGTCCGAGAACGCGCTCTCCACGGTCTCCAGCATGGCGGCCGTCGCGGTGAACTGGCGGTCGAAGTGCGGGGTCCAGGCCCGCGGGTCCTCGGCCTTGAACCGGATGTCGTGCTCGATCTCGCTCCAGGCGTGGGCGAAGACGGTGCGGATCTGGCACTCGAAGAAGTAGCTGCCGTTCGGCGGGACGTCCGGGTTGAAGGCCAGCTGGTAGTCCTTGACGGCCTCGTTCTGGATGGTCCGCAGGATCAGGTGCCGGCTGGAGTAGCCGTATGTGCCGGACTCGATCGAGCCGATGTCCTTTTCCCGGTCCCCCCGGCAGTCAAAGAGCTGGCGCTGGCGCTTGATCAGATTCGCCACCACCGCGTTTTCCGCCGGCAGCTTCGTGATCACACGGATTCCCACCATGTCATTCAGGGTCCGGAACGGGTCCGGGAACTTCAGCACGGGTGGCCCGCCCGGCTCCAGTGGTTCCTCAATGCGGGAAATCTTCTCGCGGAAGGATTCAACGGTCTTGGTGCGTCCGGTGACGAACAACGGCGTGACTTCGGTGTCCTTGAGCATGGTCCGCAGCGTGAGCAGGACCTCCCGGGTGACCAGCTTCAGGGCAGGCCGGACCCGCTCGTACAACTCCACGTTCTCCTGCACGGAATCGCGCAGGCTCACGTCCAAACGGTCCCAGTTGCTCGCCATGGATCCAGCTTACGGCGCACCAACGACACCGGCCCGCAGGCTGGCAACGCCGGGCACGCCCGCAGGCAAGGGCAGCGCAGCCGCGATCGGCCAGCGGACACCGGCCGCAGGCAAGGGCAGCGCAGCCGGCATGCGAGGGGTCCGGCCTGCGCTGGGCCGCTTGGTGCCCAAGGTAGGCTCAGCATATGGCTGAAATGCGGCGGCGGACTATGATCGCGGCCGCAGCGGCGGTGACTCTGGGGGCAGTCTCCGCCGCCTGTTCACCGGGCCCCAAGGAGGACGCTGTGAAGAGGCACAAGTACCAATATGGCGAGGACCCCAGCCAGTGGGGTGAGCTCTTCCTCCCGGATGTTGCCGCGCCCAAGGGCGTGGTGGTGGTGATCCATGGCGGGTACTGGCGTTCGCAGTACGGCGCAGAACTGGGGGAGCCCCTTGCCAAGGACCTCGCCGCGCACGGCATGGCGGCCTGGAACCTGGAGTACCGGCGGGCCGGCAACGGCGGAGGCTGGCCCAACACGTTCGCCGACGTCCTGGCCGGCATCGACAAGCTCGGTGAACTGGCTGACGAGCACGGGCTGGGACTGGACCGCGTGGTGGCCCTGGGCCACTCGGCAGGCGGCCACCTCGCCGTCTGGGCGGCGGGACGGCGCCGGCTCGCGGGGCTTGGTGCCCCGGACGCGGACCGCCAGCTGACGCGTCGGGGCGACGACGACGGCGCGGTGCAGCTCACCGGCGTCGTCAGCCAGTCGGGGGTACTTAACCTCGCGGCCGCCGAGCGGCTCAACCTCAGCAACGGCGCCGTCAGCAACTTCCTGGGCGGCTCATCGGAGAAATATCCCAAACGGCATAAATTTGCCGACCCCATGAGTGCGGTGCCGCTGGGCGTGCCCGTATATGCCGTTCACGGCACGGAGGACGATACCGTGCCGGTGAGCCAGTCCGAGACCTACGCCGGCGCAGCCAAGGCCGCCGGCGCGCCGGTCCAGCTGCTCAAGGTCCCGGGCGACCACTTCGCGCTCATCGACCCAAAGGCACCCGCATACCGGAAATGCCGTGAACTCGTGCAGCAGCTGCTGGTCTGAAGTCCGCCCGGCGGCCGGGATGGGGGGCCCCGGTGTCCCCGATGGCATCCCCTGGCCGGCGAAAGCGAATAGACTGGAGCGCAGGTGCGCCGGGAAGTCTGGTCGGCATAGTTCCGTCGACCCCATTTTGAGGACCCCATGAGCGCCCTGCCCCCTTCGCCGACACCCTCTTCACCAACACCGCCTCCTCCTTCGCCGCCCCGCCTCACCATTTTCGGCCGGGGCAGCTATGCCGAGGCCCTGCGGATCGGCGAGATCCTCCGCAAGGAAACCGTGGGCGGCGCCCTGCTGGTCGCCGCGGCGATGGTGGCCCTTATCTGGGCCAACTCACCGGCCTCGGAGAGTTACTTCGCACTGCGCGACTTCACCATCGGCTACGCGCCCTGGCATCTGGACCTGAGCCTGGGCGCCTGGGCCGCCGACGGACTGCTGGCCATCTTCTTCTTCCTGGTGGGGCTCGAACTCAAGCGCGAGTTCGTCGCCGGCGACCTGCGCGAGCCGAGCAAATCCGTGGTTCCGGTGGCCGCCGCCGTTGGCGGTGTGGCCGTTCCGGCACTCATCTACGCGGCCATCAACCTCTCCGGTCCCGAAACGCTGCACGGCTGGGCCATTCCCACCGCCACCGACATCGCCTTCGCCGTCGCGGTGCTGGCGCTCATCGGTTCCCACCTGCCCAGTGCGCTGCGGATCTTCCTGCTGACCCTCGCCGTCGTCGACGACCTCCTGGCCATCGCCATCATCGCGATCTTCTACACCAGCGATCTCCACCCCGAGCCGTTCCTGCTGGCCCTGCTCCCGCTGGGCCTCTACACGTTCCTGGCGCACAAATACCGGCGGTTCTTCGGCACGCACGCAGCCGCAGCCTGGGTGATCCTGCTGCCGCTCGGCTTCGCGACGTGGGCCCTCGTGCACGCATCAGGCATCCACGCCACCGTGGCCGGGGTCCTGCTCGGATTTGCCATTCCCGTCAAACGTTCGAAGGCCAGCGGCGGCCCTGAAGCCGGCCCGGGCCTGGCGGAGATTTTCGAACACCGGTTCCGCCCCATCTCGGCCGGGATCGCCGTCCCGGTCTTCGCGTTCTTTTCCGCCGGGGTGGCCATAGGCGGCTGGCAGGGCCTCGGCGCCGCCCTGACGGACCCCGTGGCGGTGGGCATCATCGTGGCGCTGGTTGCCGGAAAGCCGGCGGGCATCCTCGGCACCACATGGCTCATCACCAAAGTCACGCGGGCCCGCCTGGACGGGTCCTTCAAGTGGATTGACGTCTTCGGCCTCGCCATCCTCGCCGGCATCGGTTTCACCGTCTCGCTGCTGCTTGCCGAGTTGAGCTTCGGCCAGGGCACTGCGCATGAAGACCACGCGAAGGTAGGGATCCTCGCGGCCTCACTGCTCGCCGCGCTCCTTGCCACCACGGTGCTCCGGACACGCAACCACCAGTACCGGCGTGCGGAGGAGGCGGAACAGGTCGACTCGGACCACGACGGCATCCCGGACGTCTACCAGCAGGACCGCCCCGCAGGCTAGGTTGGCAGGCCAGGCCGACGGGCTATATTTAGGGGTGTGGCGGGAGGGGCCGTCCGGAGGGTCAATGATACCCCAAGGGGTATCATGATTGAGCTGGAATACGCGCGCCGGGCCATCTGGCGCCCGCGAAAGGAACAGGCATGAAGAGCATTTCCGTCAAGGACCTGGCCGCCCTGGGCGATGCCACCGAAATCGTCGATGTCCGCGAGGAAGACGAATACGTCGCCGTCCGCGTTCCCGGCGCCCGGAGCATCCCGCTCTCACGGTTCGTCCAGTCCCTCGCCGAGGTCCCGGCCAGCGGCACCGTCTACGTCATGTGCGCCGCCGGGGGCCGCAGTGCCCAGGCCGCCACCTACCTGGAGGACCAGGGATACGACGCCGTCAACGTCACCGGCGGGATCATGAAGTGGCAGGACGAGGGACACCCCGTCAACCGGGGCTGACCTTCAAGGGCTGACCGCACCGGAGGGACCATGGAAGTCATCGTCATCGAGACCCCGCAGCTCGGGGACCGCAGCTACCTGGTCCACGACGGCTCGGTGGCGCTGGCGATCGACCCGCAGCGCGACACGGACCGCATCGAGGCGGCCGCCCGTGACGCCGGGGTAGCCATCACGCACGTGGCCGAAACGCACATGCACAATGACTACATCACCGGCGGGCTGATCCTGGCCCGCGCCCACGGCGCCAGCTATCTCGTCAACGCCGCGGACGCCGTCGGGTTCGAGCGCACTCCCATCACGGACGGCCAAACGGTCCGCGTGGGCTCGCTTACGGTCAAGGCGGTCGCCACGCCGGGGCACACGCATACCCACCTGTCGTTCATCGTGGACGACGGCGGGAAGCAGGCCGTCTTCTCGGGCGGCAGCCTCCTGTATGGCTCGGTGGGCCGCACGGACCTTGTCGCCGAGGCGGACACCGTTGG
Source organism: Arthrobacter sp. 01N444 (assembly GCF_056399305.1). Classification (NCBI taxonomy): domain Bacteria; kingdom Bacillati; phylum Actinomycetota; class Actinomycetes; order Micrococcales; family Micrococcaceae; genus Arthrobacter; species Arthrobacter sp. 01N444. The sequence continues at coordinate 226,672 of NZ_JBFTRB010000001.1, read as the reverse complement.
CTTGACCCACGACCAGTACGCCTCGGTCCGTCGCCTCGCCGCAGAGGCCGGCCCTGACGCGGCGCTGTTCCCGACCCACGGATTCGGCTCGTTCTGCTCCTCCGGACCCGCCAGCGGTGCCCGGTCCTCCACCATCGGCGAGCAGCTTGCCGCCAACCACGCCCTGACGGACCCCGATGAGGACCACTTCGTCCGCCAGCTCATCGCCAACCTCACGGACCACCCCTCCTACTACGCGCACATGAGCCCGGCCAATGTCCGGGGCCCGGGCCCTGCCGAGCTGGCCGTTCCGGCATCGCTCGATGCCGCCGAACTCACCCGGCGCCTGGACGGCGGCGAGTGGGTGGTGGACCTGCGCCGGCGCGTGGCGTTCGCCAACAGCCACCTCAAGGGCAGCGTCAGTTTTGAGTATGGCTCCGGCTCCAGTTTCACCACCTATCTCGGCTGGGTGCTGCCATGGCGCGAACCGCTGACCCTGGTGGGCTCGCGGGAAGACGTTGAGAACGCCATCCGCGACCTCTCCCGGATCGGCATCGAATCCCCCGACGCCGCGCTCGGTTCCGAGCCGCACGCCCTCGCCCCGCAGGCCGGCCTCGCCTCCTACCCGCGCGTGGGCTGGGACGGCATGCTCGCCGGCCGGGCGCCTGAGGACACCGTCCTGGACGTGCGCCGGGCCGACGAATTCGCCGCCGCCCGCGTGGTGGGCGCGGTCAACGTGCCGCTGCACGAACTGTTGCTGCGCCTCGGCGACATTCCCGCCGGGAAACTCTGGGTGCACTGCGGCTCCGGGTACCGTGCCGGGGTCGCCGCCAGCCTCCTGCAACGGGCAGGCCGGGACGTGGTCCACATCGACGCCAGGTTTGCCCATGCCGCGTCCGCGGGGATCGCGCTGGACACCACCGCGGCTGAGCGCCGGCAGTGACGCCGGCAGTGACGCGGGCAGGGCGGAAGCGGGTGGGGGCGCAACACACGGCACCGGAGCGCATTCTCTGGCAGAGTATGGTCATGCTCACAGTTATTGGCGAGGGGCTGGTTGATGTTGTCCAGCGGTCCTCCGGCGTCCAGGCCCATGTCGGCGGCAGCCCCCTCAACGTGGCGGTGGGGCTGGCGCGGCTGGACCATCCGGTCCAGTTCATCGGCCGCTACGGCCGCGATGCGTATGGCGAGGCCCTGGCCGCGCACCTGAAGTCGAGCTCCGTGCTGCTCCCGCTGGGACCCGACGAGCTGCCCACCAGTGTGGCCGCCGCCCTGATCGACGACGCCGGCGCCGCCACGTACACGTTCGACCTCGCCTGGGAGCTTCCCGGCGTCGCGGCGCGACTGCCGTTCCTGCTCCAGGGAACCACGCTGCTGCACACCGGTTCGATCGCCACCATGCTGGCGCCGGGCGCCGCCGACGTGTTTGCCGCCGTCGAGCGCGCCCACCCGTCCGCCACCATCAGCTTCGACCCCAATTGCCGTCCCAGCATCATCCCGGACGTGGACTACGCCCGCGGGCAGGCCGAAAAGTTTGTGCGCCTCGCCGACGTTGTGAAGGCCTCCGACGAGGACCTCGAATGGCTCTACCCGGGCGTGGACCCGCTGGACTCGGCCCGCCGCTGGCAGGCGTTGGGCGGTTCCGAAGGGCCGGCAATGGTGGTGGTGACCCGCGGCAGCAAGGGCCCCTGGGGCATCAACGCCGCCGGTGAGGCGCAGTTCCCGGCCCCTGAGATCAACGTCGCGGACACAGTCGGCGCCGGGGATTCCTTCATGGCCGCGCTCCTGTCCGGCGTTGTGGATCTGGGCCTGGACGGGGCACAAAACCGCAAGGGCCTGCGCGAACTCTCCGCCGAAAGCCTCCGCGATGTCCTCGCCCATGCCTCCCGGGCAGCGGCGGTCACCGTGTCCCGCGCCGGCGCGAACCCGCCTACGCGCGCGGAACTGGCACGGATGGAAATGGGGGCCCAGCCCCTGCAGTGAGTGAAAGGCAGCCACGACACGGCACGATGTTCCGGTGTTCCCCGTCCGCAGTGAATCCTACGCGGAGGGCCAGACGCTCCCGGCCGCCCAGCGCAGCGGCAAAATGCGCGCCGGCGGCCGGGACGAATCCCCGCAGCTGAGCTGGAGCGGCGCCCCGGCCGGCACCAAGGGCTACGCGGTGACGATGTTCGACCCCGACGCCCCGGGGCGCGGCGGCTTCTGGCACTGGGCCGTGCTGGACGTCCCCGCCGACGTCACCTCGTTGCCGGCAGGAGCGGGCGCCGAGGGCGGCAGGCTCCTTCCCGCGGGCGCCATCCAGTTGAAGAACGACGCCGGATTCCATGGCTACCTGGGCGCCGCACCGCCTCCCGGACACGGGCCGCACCGGTACGTCATCACCGTCCACGCGCTCGACATCGCACCGTCCGGACTCAACGAGCACACCGCTCCGGGCAGCCTGGAGGCGAAGCTGTCGCAGCACACCCTGGGCCGGGGCACGCTGACCGGCATCTTCGAACGTCACTGAGCCCGCCGCCGCCCGCCGAGGCTGTCGCCCCTGTCGCCCCTGTCGCCGAGTTCGCCGGAACCTCCCCAGTTCGCCGTGATTGTCCGGCGAACCCGACGCGGTCCGGCGAACTCGGCGAATGCGGCCGCGAGGGCCTGCCGCCCCGGCGCACGTAGACTGGCACTATGCGGCTGGTAGCAAGTGACATTGACGGAACGATCCTCGGCCACGACGGCAAAATCAGCGACCGGACCGTCCGCGCGTTCCACGCCTGCCGCGACGCCGGGCTGGAACTGGTGTTCGTCACCGGACGGCCGCCGCGCTGGCTCCACCCCCTGCAGGACCAGTTGGGGCATACCGGAACGGTCATCTGCTCCAACGGCGCCGTCGTGTGGGACCTCGAGGCCGACCGCCTGCTCTCGGCGCGGACACTGGACCTCGACGCCATGTTCGAGGCCCGCCGCATCATCAAGCGGCTGCGTCCGTCCGCGCTGTTTGCCGCCGAAACCCTGACCGGCTTCCATCTGGAACCGGGCTTTATCGAAAACGGCTCGAGCGAACTGCTCGCGGAATTCACCCCGGCCCCGCTTCACACCACCCTCACGGAGGCGGACGCCGTGGCGAAGTTCCTGGCCATTGTCCGCGAAGGCACCGCCGACGAGTTCCTCGCCGAGGTGACGCCCGCCGTCGCCCATCTGGCCGCCGCGACGCACTCGGCGCCGAACATGGCCCTCCTCGAGCTGTCCCTGCCAGGCGTGAACAAGGCCGTGGCCCTGGCTGAATATGCGTCGTCCCTCGGCATCGGCGCCGCGGACGTGGTGGCATTCGGGGACATGCCCAACGACATCGAGATGCTTCGCTGGGCCGGGCACGGCTACGCGATGGCCAGCGGCCACCCGGAAGCGATCCGGGCCGCCGGCCGGCAGGCCCCGCACTTCGACGACGACGGCGTCGCCCAGATCCTCGAGTCAAAGCTCGCCGAACTCGGCGTCCGGCTGCCCTAAAACCCCGGTCCCGCACCCGCTCCCCACGCCCGCCCCGGCCCAGGTCCCCACGCCCGCCGCCGGCGCCGGCCTCACGTCCCCGCACCCGCACCCGGTTCCCGGCGGACACCGGATTCCCAGCTCGCGGTCAACTGGCGTTCACCTTGGCCTCCTAGGCTGGAAGCTCGCGACGAAACGTTTGACCGAGAATGGGGACATCATGGCCAGGCACCGCATCAACAACACGGACGAACAACCCCTACACCCGGTGGAACCGGACCGGCACTGGCGGCAGCTGCGCCAGGGCGACCGCGTCAGCGTCCGGCTCGCCCCGGGCCTTGAGACCGGCGGGCTTGTGGACGCCGTGACGGCGGACCACAGCGTCGTCTGGGTCGACCTCGACGGCGGCCGCGGCCGCACGCTGCTGCACTGCAGCGACGGCGTCGAAATCCGCCAGCAGGCTCCTGACAGCCCGTCCCACTGAGGCCCACTGAGGCCCGCTGACCCGGCCCCCGCTGACCCGCCCCCAAGCCCCGGTCGAATCCCGGTCCCGGCAGACCAAGGTACGCTTCAGGAGTGACTGACCTGCACCCCTACTTTGCCCCTCGCGGGGATCGCGACGGCGGCCCGGAGGGCGCCGCCACCCCGGCCCCGGGCGGTTCCCGGGCGCCGCTGGCGCTGGCCCACCGGGGCTTCTCACTGGACGGGCTGGAGAACTCGATGGCCGCGTTCCGCGCCGCCGTCGACCTCGGGTTCCGGCATCTGGAGACGGACGTGCACACCACGGCCGACGGCGTGTTGGTGCTCTTCCACGACAAGACCCTGGACCGGATCACGGAGGGTCGGGGCCAAATCGCTGACCTCCCGGCCTCAACCGTGGCCCGGGCCAGGATCGGCGGGACCGAACCGATCCCGCGGTTCGATGACTTGATCGCTGCCTTCCCGGACGTCCGGCTCAATATCGACGTCAAGGACTGGAACTCCGTGGGCACCCTGGCCTCGGCGATCGAACGCCACGGACTGCACGACCGCGTGCTGGTGGCCAGTTTCTCGGACCGGCGGCGCCGGGCAGTGCTGAAGCAGCTGAGCCGTCCCGCCGCGAGCTCGGCCGGCATCGTGTCCAACGCCGTGTTCGTCCTGCTGGGCCCCGTGCTGCCGACGCCGCTGATGTCCGCCGTGGTGCGCCGGGCACTGCGCGGAGTCCACGCCCTGCAGGTCCCCGTCCGCTACGGCGCCGTGCCGGTGGTGACGCCGGGCTTCATCCGGCGGGCACACCGGCACGGGCTGCAGGTCCACGTCTGGACAATCAACGAGCCCGCGGAAATGCACCGGCTGCTTGACCTTGGCGTCGACGGGATTGTCACGGACCGCGCGGACCTGCTCAAATCGGTCCTCCAGGAGCGCGGGACCTGGTCCTGAAGGGTCGCTCCGCTCAGGCGGAGAGTTCCATCATGAGTGGCGGCAATTCGTCGGTGAGCTCCCGGGCGAGATAGCCCAGGCCGCCCAGCCGGCTGGCAAGGCGGTCTCCGGCCGCAGCATGCAGATGCGTTCCCCAGCAGGCGGCCTGCGCGTTGCCCGTTCCCCTGGCGCGGAGGCCGGTGATGGCGCCGGAGAGGACATCCCCGCTGCCCGAGGTGCCCAGCCCGCTGTGCCCTGTGGTGATCTCCCAGAGGCCGGCCCCGGACGTGGCAGCCCTGCCGGTGCTGCGGGGTTCTGCGATGGCCCCCTGACACGTGACCACGGCCCCGTATTTGTCGGCAACCTCAGGGAGCTGGCGGTGCAGGTCCTCGACCTCCCGCCCGAGCAGGATGCCCGCCTCCGTGACGTTCGGGGTCAGGATCAGCCGGCCGGCCCACGGCGCCAGTTCGGCTTCGAGCTCCGGGACGCTGGCCAGGGCAAAAGCATCCAGGACAATGCACGGCGGGCTGCCCGGGGTGGCCTGAAGGAGTTCGCGCAGCAGCGCCGTGGTCTGGTCCTTGTCGTCCAGGCCCGGCCCCACCAGGACGGCGTCGGCGGTTTCCAGCTCGGCGGCCAGGGACCCGGCGGCGGAACCGACCACAGTCCCGGCCGTCGTTTCCGGCAAGCCAAGGACGCCGGCTTCGGGCAGGGCGATGGCGAGCGGCACCGCCACGGACTCCGCCACGGCCAGGGTCAGCCGGCCAGCGCCCGCGCGGAGGGCGGCGACGCCGGCGAGCAACGCCGCTCCGGGCGTCTTGCGCGCGCCGCCGATCACCAGCACGGAGCCGCGGTCATCCTTTCCGGAGCCGCCGTCGGGGAGCGGCCAGGCCCGCAGCAAAGCAGGGGTGACGGCCTCGGCCTGGGGGCGGCGTTTCGCTTGCCGGGAGTTAGCGGGGGTGGACATCGGCGTCTCCCGAGTGCTGGGTTACCGGGACACCTTCGCTCGTGAGGTGGTCGGCCATATTGAACCCCTCCAGCTGCCATTCCCCCCGGCCGCCGGGCCGGATGAAGCGGCTGACGGAGGCGTTGAGGATCGTGGACGCGGCCGCGATGTCCAGCAGCTGCTCCTCCGAGAGCCCCTCCAGGATGTAGCGGATGAGCAGGATCACGGCATCGTGGCAGACCAGCAGGACGCCCCCGCCCGGATGCCTGGTGTCGAGGTCGGCGAGCAGCGAGCGAAGCCGCAGCACGACGTCCGCCCAGGACTCGCCGCCCGGGGGCCGGTAGTAGAACTTGCCGAGCCACCGCCGCCGGCCGGCCTCCTCCGGGAGGCGGGCTTCCACCCCGGCCGAAGTGAGCATGTCCAGGATGCCGAGCTCACGGTCGCGCAACCGCTCATCGATCAGGATAGATGTTTGCCAGCCGCCGGTCTGGACGGCGAGTTCCGCGGTCTGGCGTGCGCGCAGGTAGGGCGAGGACCAGACTGGCGTGCGCCGGCCGTCCGGGTAGTCCGCGAGGAGTCTGCCCAGGGCCAGCGCCTGCTCCCGTCCCGTGTCCGACAATCCGACGTCCGCGTCCCGGGCCGGGACGTCAATGACATGCGCGCCGGCCTGCTGAGCCAGCGTGGCGGCAACGTTGCCCTGGCTTTCACCGTGCCGCACGAGCAGTAACTCGGTCACGCCCGGAACGCCGTGTCCGTAGTGGCTCACCGTTCCCCCTATCCGTTGCTTTCCAACGTCGTCCTCTGCCGGGCGGGCCCGGGCTGGAATATGTGTGGCAGAAAGGTTACTCCCGGTGGCGCGGATTTGTCCCCTGCACCGGCGATCGAGCAACACCGGGGCCGCCGGGCTGGCAGGATAGAGCCATGCGCATCCTCATCGCCCCGGACAAGTTCAAGGGTTCCCTCACCGCCGTCGAAGCCGCCGCGGCCATTGCCGAAGGCGCCCTCCGCGTCTACCCCGAGGCCGACGCCATCCAGTTTCCGGTGGCCGACGGCGGCGAAGGGACCCTCGAGGCGGCCGTCGCGGCCGGCTATGAGGAACGGCTCAACGCGGTCGTCGGCCCGATCCTGGCCCCGATCGGTGCCGCGTGGGCCATCCGGGCGGATGCTTTCGGCGGGGCCACCGCGGTGATTGAAACGGCGCAGGCCTCAGGGCTGGCGCACATGGAGCCCACACCGGCCAACGCGCTGCGCGCCCACAGCTATGGCTGCGGCCAGCTGATCGCCGCCGCGCTGGACGCCGGTGCCACGGAAATTGTGCTGGGCGTGGGCGGTTCGGCCATGAGCGACGGCGGCAGCGGGGCCCTCCGCGCCCTCGGGCTCAAGCCGTTGGACGCCGCCGGCAACGTGGTGCCCCTCGGCGGCGGGTCGCTTGCCGACGTCGCGTCCGTGGACATCAGCGGCCTGGACCCGCGGCTGGCCGGGGTGAAGTTCAGGATCGCCGTCGACGTCCAAAACCCGCTGTTCGGCAGTGACGGCGCGGCACACGTGTTCGGACCGCAAAAAGGCGCCGACGCCGATGCGGTGGAACTGCTCGACGCCGGCCTGCGCAACTGGGCTTCGGTCCTGCGCCAGAGTACCGGCCGGGACGTCAACGTGCCCGGCGCCGGGGCGGCCGGCGGGTTCCCGGCGTCGTTCCTGGCCTTCAGCACGGCCGCCCTGGAAGGCGGCTTCGAGCTGGTGGCCGGCCTCACCGGGCTGGACGCGAAACTCGCGGTGGCTGATTTGGTCATCACCGGAGAAGGCTCCATGGACAGCCAATCGCTGACAGGCAAGGCGCCGATCGCCCTCGCCGATGCCGCGCAGGCCCTTGGCATTCCGGTGGTAGTGGTGGCCGGACGGATCCTCGTCACCCCGGAGGACCTTGCCCGCCACGGCGTGGTGGCCGCGGCACAGCTGCTGGACGTCGCCGGCAGCCCCCAGGACGCAGTAGCAAACGCCGCAAAGTACCTTACCTGGGTCACCAGCCAGGTCCTCGAAGGCGCCTGACGCGCCTTCCTGACGCCCGTGCCGGCCGGCTTGCCGTCTAGGCGCCGGTCTCGTAGTGCGGTTCGGCCACGGGTTTGGACTCGGGGGAGCCCTTCTCGCGCAGGTATACCGAGGCGCCCACCAGGACCGCCACGGCGAGGAACTCGCTTTGCCAGTTCTGGAAGGACTCGAACCAGAATCGGCTCGTCGCCAGATAGCCCAGCACCGTCACGGTGGGCTGGCCGTGCGCCTGCTGGTCACTGTTGTAGTCCTCCGCGCCGCCAACCGCGTGCAGGGCGATCGACGCCAGGAACAGCAGGAGGAACATGAGCGAAAGCGAGTGTTCATAGAGCTTGAGGACCCAGCCGCCGCGCCGCACCGGCCACGGCGTGGACTCCTTGAGCTTTGCCTGCCGGGGATCCTCATCCTGCGGGGCGGTCCGGCCCACCGGCTTGGACTCGGAGGACCCCTTCTGGAACAGGAAGACGGTGAGGATGACGTACATGCCCATCTGCAGGAATTCCGACTCCCAGTTCTCGAAAGTCGCCTCCAGGAAGTTCCCGGTGCCAAGGTACTGCAGGACGGTCACGGCAGGTTCGCCGTGGGCAAGCTGCTCGTCGCTGTAGGTGCCTGCCCCGCTCAGGACCATGCCGACGAAAAACACGACGAACAGCCCGATGTTGGCCAGAAGCAGTCCATGTTCCTTGACCCACTTGCCCATGGTTCCCGTGCCTGCGGTGTGGCGCTCATGTGAAACGTTTGTCATAGCGACTCCTCTTTGCGGGCCCGTCGACGGATCCAGGCAGGGACAAGTACCAGCAGCAGCACCAGCACGGCGAGCAGCCCGACGCCGGCGATCACGCCCGCCGTCCGGCCTACGGTGACATCGAAGATCAGTGAGGTGGTGCCCACGCTCAGCAGCCCTACCCCGGTCAACGAAAACCTGACGATGATGTCCGCGCTGCTCACGAGGGCCTGCTTCAGCCCTTGCCGGAACAGCCGGCGGTGCACGCTCACGGGCAGCAGGATCGTGGCCGTGGTCAGGGCGGCCAGGACGACGTTGGCGAGATACAGGCGGGTCTGGTAGTCATCGAGCGTCTCGAAGCGCGACTGGAACGGCAGCGTCAGGAGAAAGCCGGCGAGAATCTGGACGCCGGTCTGGAGTACGCGCAGTTCCTGCAGCAGTTCGACCCAGTTGCGGTCCATCCGCTCGGCAAGGGACTCGTCCCTGCCGTCGTTCTTCGGCGCTACTGGGCCAGTCATCGGTACTCCTCCGCAAATCCTGAAACCAAGGGAACCCGACGCAGCACGCGGCCCCACCCTCAACCTAGGCTTGAGAGTTGCCAAAAACAAGTTGGTACTAAGCTTGCTGACGATATTGTGGTTAGGTAGAAACTGATTACTTCGCCGGGATGGATTCAGCGGGTCCCGGCCACACGGGACCGATGAACATCCCTGGAAACCGACACGTTGTTAGGCGGATTATGAGCGACTCAAGCGAACGGCAGGACCAGCCCAAGCAGCCCGACCAGCCGCGCGATCCGCGCGCCGGCTACCATTCCGGCCCGTTCCCGGAACAGGTCCAGAAGCAGCCCGGCCTCACCGCGCCCATGGAGCCCAAGCCGGACCACGGCGAGGAAAGCTACCGCGGCAGCGGTGCCCTGAGCGGCAAGGCTGCCCTGATCACGGGCGGCGACTCCGGAATCGGCAGGGCGGTGGCGATCGCCTTCGCCCGGGAGGGGGCCGACGTCGCCATCTCCTACCTGCCGGAGGAAGAAGACGACGCGCAGGACACCGCCGAGTGGATCCGAAAGGCCGGCCGCAAGGCCCTGCTGCTCCCCGGCGACGGCCGCAGCGAGGACTTCGCGGCGGACATCGTGAAGGCGACGCTGGCCGAATTCGGGCGCCTCGACGTCCTGGTGCTCAATGCGGCCTACCAGAAGAACCGCGAGAGCTTCGAATCACTGCCCACCGAAGAGTTTGATCGCGTTTTCAAAACCAATCTGTACTCCCTGCTCTGGACGGCCCGTGCCGCGGTCCCGCATCTGGAAGCGGGTGCGTCGATCATCACCACGGCGTCAATCCAGGCCTTCAACCCGTCCCCGGAACTCATTGACTACGCCATGACCAAGGCGGCCCAGGTGGCTTTCACCAAAGCCCTGGCTCAGGAGCTCGGACCCAAGGGGATCAGGGTCAACGCCGTGGCCCCGGGTCCCATCTGGACACCGCTGATTCCGGCCACCGAATGGCCCGACAAGCTCCTGTCCTTCGGCCAGGACACGCCCCTGCAGCGGGCGGGGCAGCCGGCGGAGCTCGCGGCCGCCTATGTCCTTCTCGCCTCCGACCACGGTTCCTACATTTCCGGAGCCGTGCTTCCGGTCACCGGAGGCAAGGGTCTCTGAACCCGCTCTGAACCCGCTCCGGACCCGTCCACTGCCAGCTAGTCGCATTTCCAGCACGAGTTTCCAGTACCAGGAGGAATGACATGACTGAAAACCAGCAGGATCCCAAGTCCGTCACCGAGGAAGCGGGCGGCTACGGCACGCCGACCGCCGAGCAGGAGATGGGCGGCGATGGGAAGAAATTTGCCCAGCCCCGCGAGGAGGAGGCCTTCGACGCCGCCGGGCTGAACCAGGACAGCCCCGACGGCGAGACGTATCCGGCCGGCGCGCCGGACCTGAGCCAGTTCGGTGCAGAAGACCAAGACAGTGCAGGAGAACCCGGAGCAGGACGCTTCGGAGGAGCGGAGGAACAAATGAGTTCAGAAAACGCCAGCGCAACCCCCGGCTTCGACCCGGACGCCTCGGAGAATTCCGAGGCGGCAGTGCCGTCGTCGGAAGCGGAGATGGACGGTGCCAACACGGAAGAGCCCGACGCCGGGCGGCCCTTCTCCTCTGAGTCCGGACAGGACGCGGCGGGGCTGCCGGACGGCTCCGGGACGGACCTGCCGGAGAACAAGTCGCCGAAGGACCGCGACGATGACAAGAACGCCTTCGACGCCGGCTAGTCCCAGGCCCGTCGCGCCCCGGCGCTGCCGGCCGTGACAGCGAAAAGGCCGGACTCCTGCCCGTGGGCGGAGTCCGGCCTTTCTCGTCGGCGGGGTTGCCCGCCCGCAGCGCGCTTCCGGGCGGCGTTCTTTAGCGGCGCTTCTTGGGGGAGCGCTTGACGGCTGCCTTGACCGCGGCCGTCGAAGCTGCGGCCGGCGCGGAATCTTCGGTTTCCGGTTCGGCCACCGTGCCGCGCACCTTCGCGATCGCCTTCATGCCGTGGTAGATCACCAGGGCCGCGGCCGAGCCGAGCGCAATCCCGGTGAACTTCAAGTCGCCGATGGTCCAGGTGTAGTCGGCAATCCCGACAATCAGGGCGACGGCGGCCGTGGTCAGGTTGATCGAGTTGGAGAAGTTCACCTTGTTCTGGACCCAGATTTTCACGCCCAGCACGCCGATCATGCCGTACAGCATCGTGGCCGCGCCGCCCAGGACGCCGGCGGGGACGGTGGCGATAAGCTCGCCAAACTTCGGCGAGAAGCTCAGGATCACAGCGAAGGCGCCGGCCACCCAGTACGCCGCCGTCGAATACACCTTGGTGGCGGCCATGACGCCGATGTTCTCGGCGTAGGTGGTCGTCCCGGACCCGCCGCCAAGACCGGCAAGTACGGTGGCGGCGCCGTCGGCCAGCAGCGCGCGGCCGGAGACGCCGTCGAGGTTCTGCCCCGTCATGGCGGACACGGATTTCACGTGGCCGATGTTCTCTGCCACCAGCACCAGTACGACCGGCACGAAGAGGCCCACGACGCCCAGGTGGAATTCGGGGGTCTGGAAATGCGGCAGGCCCACCCACCCAGCACTGTCCACCTTGGAGAAGTCCACCTCGCCCCGGATCATCGCAACAAGGTAGCCCACCAGGACACCCACCAGGATGCTCAGCCGGCCCAGCATGCCGCGGAACAGCACGCTGACCACGATGATGACGGCCAGGGTGATGAAGGCGGTGACGGGGGCCTGGTCGAAGTTGGCCTTCGCCGCGGGTGCCAGGTTCAGGCCGATCAGCGCCACGATCGCGCCGGTCACGATCGGCGGCATGACCCGGTTGATCCAGCCGGCGCCGAACTTCTGCACTACGGCGCCGACGACGGCGAGGGTCGCGCCTGCCAGGACCACGCCGCCGAGTGCCCCGGGGACGCCGAACTGCTGCTGGGAAGCCATGATCGGCGCGATGAACGCGAAGCTGGAACCGAGGTAGCTGGGCACCCGTCCCTGCGTGATGACCAGGAACAGGAGCGTGCCAATGCCGGAGAAGAACAGGGTGGTGGCTGGCGGCATGCCCGTGATGATCGGGACCAGGAAGGTGGCACCGAACATGGCCACAACATGCTGCATCCCGATCCCTACCGTCAGGGGCCAGGTGAGCCGCTCATCCGGCCTGACGACCTCACCGGGGCGGACGGACTTGCCGTTGCCGTGGAGCTTCCATTTGGTGCCGAGCATGCTCATGCCGGGAGCCTTTCAGAGAATGTGGGGCGGGCGGGAAGGAATCTTCCCGAGCAACTTTACCGCGCAGCATTTACCGGCCGTCCCGTCGGGCCGGCGTGCTGCGGGCCGGGCCGGTGTGCCCGAGGTCACAGGGCGCAGCGGGAAGCAGGCGCCGTCCGTTGAAGTTGCAACTATTGACAGCAGGAGACGCCGGCCGCCCAAGAGTGCGCCGGCCCAGCGAAAGGGATGCCCATGACACTCGCCCACGATGAAGCAGTAATCGAGGCAGCCGCCGTCGACGCCATCTTTGCCGAAGCCCGCACGGCGAACGCCTTCACCGGCGACGTTACCGACGAGCAGGCCCGCGCGATTTACGAACTGACGAAGTTCGGCCCCACGGCGTTCAACTCCCAGCCGCTGCGCGTTACGTACGTGCGCTCCGACGAAGCCCGCGCCACGCTTGTTGATGCGCTGGCCGCCGGAAACCGCGCCAAGACGGCATCAGCGCCGCTCGTCGCGGTCCTGAGCTACGACACCGCGTGGCAGGACCAGTGGGACGCGTTCCTTCCCGGCTACAACGCCCCCAAGGCCATGTATGAGGCCGCGCCGGATCTCGCCGCGGCCACGGGCAACAACAACGCCCACCTGCAGGCCGGCTACTTCATCCTCGCGGTCCGCACCCTGGGCCTCGCGGCAGGTCCCATGACCGGTGCCGACTTCGCCAAGATCGACGCTGCGTTCTTCCCCGACGGGAGCCAGAAGAGCTTCCTGGTGGTCAACATCGGCCAGCCCGGGGCAGACGCCTGGGGCGAAGCCAAGCCGAAATTCGCCTACGAGGACGTCGTCCGCACCGTCTAACAGCCTGCGGCGCCGTTCTCCGGCACTGTCCTTGCGCGGAGGTGCCTCCGGCACCATGGGGGACAGGCCGGAGGCACGCGGGATGCGATTCTGCGGTTCAGCGCAAGGCCCACATCCAAGGCCACTTCCCATTTTAGTCCGCGCCGTCGCCGCCGGCACTGTGAGTTTGCGGCGCCTGCCCGGCCCCGGAGGCGCCGCGGCGTGGCACACTTTTCCCATGCGGAACCTGATCGCGGTGGCCTTCGTGGAACCGGTAGCCGAAGGGCTCGAGTTTCCCCGGGATGACTGGCCGCTGCATCTCACCCTGGTCAAGTTCGACGTGGTCAAGGCCGGCGTCGTGAAGTCCGACGTCGTCGAACCCGGCCAGGAAACCGGCGCCGAACCCGCGTCGGGCACGCCGCCGGCCGCGGGAGATCCGCTCGCCGACCACATTGCCGCCCTCATGGCGGACCCGGTGGCCGCTGCCCTGGGTTGCCGGCTCAGCGTGGGCGGCGAAGCCGGGTTCGGGCGCGCAGGGTCAATCCCGGTCAACCTGATTGAACCCAGCGACGAGCTGCAGGTCCTCCACAACGAGCTGGTCCGGATCGTGGATCAGCTGCCCGGCCGGATCTCCACGCCTGCCTACACCCTGGAGGGGTACCGGCCGCACGTCTCGCACCACGGCGACAAACGGCTCCGGCAGGGCGACACGTTCGCGCTTGACCGAATAGCGCTCGTGGACATGGCGCCCGACGGCGGGCACGCCACGCGCCGGATCCTGAAGTTGTGGACCGCCGGCCAGGCGTAGGCGAGGCGCCAGAAACGGCGTCTTGGGAGGGCCCGGCGTCATATCCGCGACGCCGGCGCTGGATTCCTGCGGACCGGGTGCCATACTGGGGTCAACTTCGGCAGCTATTCGAGGGTTATTCGAAGACGAAGTGAGTATTTCGGGCAAATCACAGCGGACCGGGGGGACCACTAAATGATGCTTGACGCCGCGACACTGCGGGTTGCCTTGGCGCTTGTCGACCTCACACTGCTCATGCTTTTCTACTTCATTACGTTCCGGCGCACCCGGTCGCACTACAGCGGCTGGTGGTGCATGGCGCTCCTGCTGTTTCTCGTCGGCAACGCCGCGTACCTGCTGGACGGTACGGCGCAGCAGGGGTGGGCCATCCCTGCCGGCAACGTCCTGCTGGTCGCCGGTGCCGCCAGCATCTGGGCCGGCGGACGATCCCTCCGCGCCCCCTCCCTCCGGCCTTGGCAGCTCGCGGCCGGTCCTGCCGCCACCGCCGTCGCTTCCTTCCTCGACCACCCGGCCACCAACGTCTGGGCGGGAGGCCCGGTGTACCTGGGATTTATGGCCGTGCTGATCGGCCTGGCATCCCGGGAGCTGTTCCTGCTCGAGCGCGACTACTCGCGCGTCCACCGTCCACTCGCCGTGGGCGCCGGCATCCTGGCCGTGTTCTACCTTGGCCGCCTGGTCGCTTTCCTGGTGAACGGACCGGACGGTGCCGTCTTCACGTCGGTGTTCGGCTCCGTCCCCATGACCGTCTTCTCGACGATCACACTCGTGGTTGCTTCCTTCACCATGGCCGAGCTGAGCTACGAACAGCAGACCCAGGATCTCCGGGCACGGGCCACCGTGGACGGCCTCACGGGCCTGCTTAACCGTTCCGCGTTCCTGGACCTCGCCGAAAACGAACTGCGCCGTCTGCGCCGGACCGGCACCACGGCATCGATCATCCTCGCGGACCTGGACCACTTCAAGGCCATCAACGATCAGTTCGGCCACTCGGCCGGGGACTCCGCCCTGCAGGCCTTTGCCAGGGCCTGCTCCGGTACCGTCCGCTCCACCGACCTCGTGGGCCGTTACGGCGGCGAGGAATTCATCCTCCTGCTGCCTGGCGTCACGCCGGACCGGGCACGGGAAATCGCTGCCGACATCAGCGTCCGGCTCCATCAATCCGGCTCCGCAGTCATTCCCCGGCTGCCCACCGTGAGCTACGGCATCGCGTCCACCGGCGCCGGACCGGGCGGCCTCGACGCCGCAGTGATCTCGGCCGACGCGGCCCTCTACCAGGCAAAGACGCTTGGCAGGGACCGCGCCGAATTGGCCACCGGCGGCTGAACTACGAGATAACCCCGTCCACCAGCGCCTTCGCCTCGGCCTGGACCTGCTTGAGGTGCTCGGCACCCTTGAAGGACTCGGCGTAGATCTTGTAGACGTCTTCCGTGCCGGAGGGCCGGGCCGCGAACCAGGCGTTTTCGGTAACGACCTTGAGGCCGCCAATCGCGGCGCCGTTGCCCGGTGCTTCGGTCAGTTTGGCCGTGATCGTTTCGCCGGCCAGTTCGGTCGCGGTGACGTCCGACGGCGAGAGCTTGCCCAGCGCCGCCTTCTGCTCCCGGGTGGCGGCCGCGTCGATCCGGGCGTAGACGGGGTCGCCGAACTGGTCGGTGAGGCCCTTGTACAGCTGCGACGGTGATTTGCCCGTCACCGCCGTGATCTCCGAGGCCAGCAGAGCCAGCAGGATGCCATCCTTGTCGGTGGTCCAGACGCTCCCGTCCATCTTGTTAAAGGAGGCACCGGCGGATTCCTCGCCGCCGAAGGCGCCCTCTCCGGACAGCAGCCCGGGGACGAACCACTTGAAGCCCACGGGCACTTCAACAAGTTTGCGGCCCAGGCTCTCGGCCACGCGGTCGATGATGGATGAGGAAACCAGGGTCTTGCCGATCACGGACTGCGGGTTCCAGCCGGTCCGGTGCCGGTACAGATAATCGATGGCGACGGCGAGGTAGTGGTTCGGGTTCATCAGCCCGCCGTCCGGGGTGACGATCCCGTGGCGGTCGGCATCGGCGTCGTTGCCTGTGGCGACGTCGAACTTGGCGCCGTCGGACATGCGGTTGATCAGGGACGCCATCGCCGACGGCGAGGAGCAATCCATCCGGATCTTCTCGTCCCAGTCCAGCGTCATGAAAGCCCACTGCGGGTCGACGGTCGGGTTGACCACGGTGAGGTTCAGGTGGTGGCGCTCACCGATCTCGCCCCAGTAGTCCACCGACGCTCCGCCCATCGGGTCGGCGCCGATCCGGACGCCCGCCTCGCGGATCGCATTGAGATCCAGTACCGACGGGAGGTCGTCGACGTAGCTGCTCAGGAAATCGAACTTGCCGGTGGTCCCGGCGGCCAGGGCCTCGGCCACCGGAATCCGCTTGACGCCGCGCAGGCCGTTTTCCAGCAGCTCGTTGGCGCGGTTGGCGATCCAGCCGGTGGCGTCGGTGTCCGCGGGGCCGCCGTGCGGAGGGTTGTACTTGAATCCGCCGTCGCCCGGGGGGTTGTGGCTGGGGGTCACCACGATGCCGTCGGCCTGCGGCGCGCCAGGGGCGGCATTGCGGTTGTGCGTCAGGATGGCGTGGCTCAGGGCAGGGGTGGGCGTGTAGCCGTGGCGGGCGTCGATGAGGACGTGCACGCCGTTGGCTGCCAGCACCTCGAGGGCGGAGTTTTGTGCGGGCTCGCTCAGGCCATGGGTGTCCTTGGCCATGTAGAGGGGGCCGGTGATGCCCTGGCCTGCCCGGTATTCCACGATCGCCTGCGTGATGGCGAGGATGTGGGGTTCGTTGAAGGACGCCTTCAGGCTCGATCCCCGATGCCCGGAGGTGCCGAAGGCCACCCGCTGGCCCGGGTCCGAAAGGTCCGGCGAAACGTCGTAGTACGCATCCAAAAGCGCAGTGAGGTCAACAAGGTCTTGGGGTTGGGCAACTGTGCCCGCGCGGCTAGCCATGGCACCAGCATGCCAGACGAGGGCGGGGCGCAACACGGTTTCGCGCCAAACCCGCTCCTGTGACGAAAGAAAACCAGCCAATAGGCCCGGTCCCAAGCCAACCGTGCGGCGGTACGCTGGATCCAAAGACTTCTTGAGGGGACAAGCCATGACTGAACAGCCAAAACAAGGCAAAGACGAGACCCCGGAGGGCTACCAGCCGACCCTGCGCCTCCCGGACCAGCAACCCGACGTTCCGCCGGGGCAGGCACCACCCGCCGGCCCGGATCAGGGACCGTCGGCGACGCAGCAGTTCGCGCAACCCGAATCCCCGCAGCAGCCCTACCCGGGCCAGCAGCCTCACACAGGCCAGCAGCCTCACACAGGCCAGCAGCCTCACACTGGCCAGCAGCCCGACACGGGCGAGCAGCCTCACGTCGGACAGCAGCCCTACACCGGACAACAGCCCTACACCGGCCAGGCGGCACCTGACCGCGGCCAGTACTCAAGCCCGTACCCCCCGATCTACGGCCAGCCGGCCGCCCCGTATGGCCAGCCGTCGCCGTATGCCCAGCCGGGCAGCCCCAACGCCTACGGCCAGCCCGCGTACTACGGCGCGCCGCCGTCGCCCAAGAGTCTGAGCATCGCCAGCATGTGCTGCGGCATCGCGGCACTGGTGGGATTCGGATTCTTCCTGCTCCCACAGCTGGCCGCCGTGATTCTGGGGCACATGGCCCTGCGGCGCGAACCGGCCGGCCGGGGCATGGCGATCGCCGGCCTGGTGATGGGTTACGTGGGCATCGCCGTCACCATCCTGGTCCTGGTCATTTTTGGACTGGTCATCGGCACCGCGCGCAACAGCGGGTACGGAGCCTAGGTCTGCCCTGTGGCGCCGGAGCCGCGCCTGGTCAGGTTGTCAGCGCAGCCACCAGGGGCTTCGCGTTGGCCTCAAGCCAAGCGCGCCGGCGGTTGATCTGGCCGCCCACGCCCTCCTGCCACATCCGCGCCCAGCCGCCGCCCAGGGCGGCGGCGTTGTGCCGCATCCGCTCGTAGCTGAGCGCCGCGGCGTCGATCCCGGCGCCGGGCAGCCGGCGTCGTTCATCCTCGCTCCAGCCGTAGGCATCGGCGAAGATGCGCAGCCGGCGGAACGGATTCTGGTCTTCCCAGCCCGGCCACCTATCTGACGGGTCGCGGAGCGGCACCCAGTGCATGGCGGTGTTGAGCGAATCGTGAAGTGCCGTGGCGGGTCCGGCGAGGTCGAAATCCACCAGTCCCGCGGCCAGGCCGCCCCGGACCACCACATTCTGGGGTGTCACGTCCAGGTGGCAGATGAGTCCGGCGGCGTCGGCGGGGTTCGGCCGGACCGGCCGGGACGGAAACGCGTGGGCCCGCGGCACGAAGCCGGCGGACGCGGTGTGCAGGCGCCGCACCAGGCGGGCCACGGAGGCCAGCAGGTCCTCGGACTGCACCCACGATTCCGGCGGCGACCCGGCGCAGTCTCCCGGCACGAAGGTCAGGACGTCCCGGCCCTGCGGGTCGCGGCCGAGGAAGCGGGGGGAGCCCGCAAAACCGGCGTCGTCCAGCCAGTCGAGGTACTCGGCGACGGCGAGGGATTGCGGCTGGTGCGGGCGGCGGATAGTTCCGCCAACCCGCACCACGCCGTCGGTGACATCGCCTGCCGGCATGAGTTCGACGTCGGACGCCTCGCCGGGGGCGGGGGTGTAGACGCGCGAAGCAACCGGAACGCGATGTGCGGTGCTCATCGGGTCAGCGTACGCCGCCCATGAGCTTCTTGATCGCCGGCGAGGCGACCGCCAGGCCCACAGCCAGCAGCATTGCGGTTCCGCCGATGCCGATGAAGTAGGGCAGCTCGTCCTGCGGGTTGTACAGGCCGGACAGGATGCCGGCCAGGGTGGTGCCCAGGGACACCGAGAGGAAGAACAGTGCCACCATCTGGGTGTGGAAGGCCTTGGGCGCCAGCTTGGTGGTCACAGACAGGCCGATGGGGGAAAGGAACAGCTCTGCAAGCGTGAACAGAAGCAGGATTCCAACCAGAGCCAGCAGAGGGGTCTTGCCACCGCCGGCCAGCGGGATGAACGCCAGGAAAGCAAGGCCCATCACGAACAGGCCGATCGAGAACTTCAGGGCCGAACCGGGCTGCTTGCGGCCGAGCCGGGTCCAGAGGGCGGCCATGATGCCGGCGAAGATGATGATGAACACCGGGTTGATGGACTGGACCCAGGCGGCAGGCATTTCCCAGCCAAACAGGTTCCGGTCCAGCTTCTCCTCCGAGTACACGGCGATGAAGGTGAACTGCTGCTGGAACAGGGCCCAGAACGCCGCGGAGGCGATGTACAGCGGGATGAATGCCGCGACCCGTCCGCGCTCGGTGGGGGTGACCTTCTTGCTGCTGAAGATCAGCGCGAAGTACAGCACCGACGCGCCGATTGCGGCGTAGGCCATGGACATGGCCAGGTTTTCGGCGTTCACGGTGCCGGTCACGAGCAGCGCGGCGATGATCACGGCGATGCCGGCGAAGACGAGGCCGTAGCGGGTGCGCTGGGCGGCCGGGAGCGGGTTCGGTACCCGGTGTGCTTCTTCGGGCAGCTTCTTGCGGCCCAGCGAGTAGATGACAAGGCCAATGGCCATGCCGACGGCGGCGGCGCCGAAGCCCCAGTGGAAGCCCTGGCTTTCCTGCAGCCAGCCGGTGACCAGCGGGCCGATCAGCGCACCGGCGTTGATGCCCATGTAGAAAATGGAGAACCCGGCGTCGCGGCGTTCGTCCTTCTCCCCATACAGGCTGCCGACGAGGGCGGTGGCATTGGCCTTCAGGCCGCCGGAGCCGACGCCCACCAGCACCAGCCCGGCGATCAGGCCGGGTATGCCGGGCACGAGTGCCAGCCCGATGTGGCCGGCCATGATCAGGACGGCCGCGCCGAACAGCACCCGCTCGGACCCGAAGAGCCGGTCCGCGAGCCAGGCGCCGAGGATTGTGGAGAGGTAGACGCCGCCGCCGTAGGCGCCGACGAGGCCGGCCGCCAAAGCTTGTGGAATCTCAAGGCCACCCTGGGCGGCCGTGAAGTACATGTAGTAAAGGAGGATCCCCTGCATTCCGTAGAAGGAGAAGCGCTCCCACATCTCTACGGAGAAAAGGCTGGCCAGCATCTTTGGGTGGCCAAAAAACGAGGTGTCGCCCGGTGTCTTGGTGGGGGGGCGTAACGAGGGATCGCCCGGCGTTATAGCGGGGGGATTGGATAAATGAGTTGTGCTCATTTACTTAATGGTGACATTGTGACGCGCGATTGTCACATTCGAGCAGGCCCGAGGCAAGCAACCGCGGCCGTGTTTTGCCTCTCTTTCCGCCGGTTACGCGGGGCGTTCCGGGCTGGGCGGCTGTGTCCTAGACGGGCTCGCCGGCGGGCTCCTGGGCGGGCTCGCCGGCGTCGAACATAATGATCTGCCGGATGGCGAGGCCGTCCGCCAGCTGGTCCATGGCCCGGTTGATATCGGCCAGGGCGATGCGGTCCGAGATCAGCTCCTCGACGGGCAGTTTCCCGTCCCGCCACAACTGGGCGTATCTCGGGATGTCCCGCGACGGGACGGCGGAGCCCAGGTAGCTGCCCACGATCGTCCGGGCTTCGGCGGTGACGGTCAGCGGCGCCAGCTGGGCGCGGGCCTCGGGGGAGGGCAGTCCCGCCGTGACGGTGGTGCCGCCGGCGGAGGTGGCGGCGAACGCGGTCTCGAACGCGCGGGGATTTCCCGCGCACTCGATCACGAACCTGGCTTTGACCCCGGCGTCGAGGACCTGCTGCGGGGTGTATGTCTCGTGGGCGCCGAGGCGGCGGGCGTGATCGAGTTTCTGCTCCAGCGTGTCCACAGCGACAATCCGCGAGATTCCTTGCGAGACGGCGGTGATGAGCGCCGCCATGCCCACCCCTCCGAGGCCGACGATCATGATGCTGTCCTGCGGGCGGGGCCGGGCCGCGTTGAGCACCGCGCCGCCGCCGGTCAGCACGGCGCAGCCCAGCACTGCCGCAATGTCCGCGGGGATGTCGTCGTCCACCGGCACGGCGGAAGCGCGGTCCACGACGGCGTGGGTGGCGAAGCCTGAGACGCCCAGGTGGTGGTGGACGGGCTCGCCGTCGCGGCTCAGGAGCCGGGATCCGTGCAGCAGGGTCCCGTCGTTGTTGCTCTTGGACCCTGCCGTGCAGGGCAGCCGGCCGTCCTCGGCGCAGTTCGCGCAGTTCTCGCAGCGGGGCAGGAAGGACATGACCACGCGCTGACCGGGCTGCAGGTCCGTTACGCCGGAACCGACCGTCACGATGCGGCCCGCGGCCTCGTGGCCCAGCAGCATGGGAACGGGCCGGACCCGGTTGCCGTCGACGACGCTCAGGTCCGAATGGCAAATCCCGGCGGCCTCCATCCGGACAAGGATCTCGGTGGGCCCGGGAGCCGCCAGTTCCAGCTCGGAGATGCTGATCGGCCTGGACTCCGCGAAGGGGCGGGGGCGGCCGATTTCCTCAAGTACTGCACCGGTGATCTTCATCGATCCTCTTTCGCGGCCTGGTCGGGTTTGAGTGAACGATAGCCGCCTGCCGCCGCCAGCGTCCATTTGGGGGCTGGAGAGGTCCGCCGGCGGCCGCGGGCTTGGGGTGGCTGGGGGCTTGGGTTGGCTGGTTTCCTGGGCCGCACCGGGGGACATGCCCATTCGTGGTGCCCGGGGGTGTGTGTTGGCTGAGTTCCTGGATGCCAGCTGGGGACATGCTCATTTTTGGTGCCCGGGGGTGTGTGGGCTGAGTTCCTGGGCCTCACCGGGGGACATGCCCATTCGTGGTGCCCGGGCGTGTGTGTGGGCTGAGTTTCTGGATGCCAGCTGGGGACATGCTCATTTTTGGTGCCCGGGCGTGGACAAGATGGCATTATGTCCACCCGCCTCGGCCACGGGCGGACATGTCCGTGATGAGTTCCGGACATGTCCATTGCGCGGCGTGAAGGGCGGGCGGTCCATTGCGCGGCGTGCGGAATGGGCATGTCCCGACTGGTGGAGGACGGACATGTCCGGTGCCCGATGTGAGTTCCGGACATGTCCCCTGCGCGGCGTCAGGAGTGGGCATGCCCACGGGTGAGTGCCGGGTCCACGGCTAGAAGCCCAATTCGGCGGCCACCTGCAGCAGGAGCCCCTCGGAGCCCATCGGCCCGATCACCTGGATGCCCATCGGCAGGCCGGAACCAGGGGCGCCGCCGGTCCAGTGCACCGGGATGCTGATGGCCGGCAGCCCGCAAACGTTGACCATGGATGACCATGGAGCGTACTCGCACTGTTTGCGGTAGTCGCCGTCGGCGTCGCCCGCCCATTCCGCGGCCGGCCAGTAGCCTCCGCCGTGGGTCGCGCCCGTGAACCAGCCCACCGGACGGGGTGTCTGCGCCAGGGCCGGCGTCACTATGAGGTCCCATTGGGCGTACTGGACAATCGTGTCCTGCTGGAACTGCCGGAGGAACCCGAGGGATTCGTTAAGTTTGGCTGCACTGCGCTGCTGTGCCCGCCGGCGGAAAGTCCTGGTGAGCGGTGTCAGGAGCGCCTCGCGCTGCGACGAGATGCGCGCGCTGCCAATGCCGGCCGTCCAGGCTGTGGTGAAAGCATCCGGGTAGCGGTTGTCGTAGCGAATCGCGGCTTCCATGGTCTCGTGCCCCGCCGCCTCCAGCCGTGAGATGCCGTCCGCGAGTGCGTCGAGCGCCTCACTGTCCGGGATGAAGGGAAACTTCGCTTGCCACGGGCTGTCGAGGCTTATGCCGATCCTCAGCGGTCGGGGCTCCCTGGCGGTCAGTTCGAGGTAGCCGGCGAGCGTCCGGCTGCCCATGCCCGGACCGCCCGCACCCTGATTGCCCGGGCCCGGCACCAGAGCATCCAGCAGCAGCGCGGCGTCGGCGGCGGAGCGGGCGAGCGGTCCGGCAACCACGAGCTGCGCGGGATCGCCCGAGCTTCCCCCGGCTGGCAGAAGCCCACGTCCGGGCTTCAACCCGACCAGTCCGCATGCCGCGGCCGGGATCCGCACGGAGCCCCCGCCGTCGGACCCTGGGGCGAACGGCAACAGCCCCGCGGCCACCGCGGCAGCGCTGCCGCCCGAGGAGCCGCCCGAACTGCGGCTGAGTGCATACGGATTGCGCGACGGCGGGGCGATCCGGTTCTCGCTGTAGGCGGTCAGGCCGAACTCCGGGACCTGTGTCTTGCCCAGCGAGAGGACCCCGGCGGCCTTGAGCGCGGCGGGAACTGCGCCGTCGGCCAAGGCCGGCTTGCGTTCCAGGGCCGCGCTTCCATGCGTGGTGACGACCCCTGCCACATCCGTCAGGTCCTTGAAGGCGACCGGCATTCCATGCAGCAGGGGCAAGGCGCCGCCGTTCCGGCTCCGGAGGGCGTAGCGCCGGTCAGCTGCCGTGGCGTCTTTCCGCGCCTGTTCCGCGGTGACCGTGATGAAGGCACCGAGGTGCGGATTCTCGGCTTCGATCCGGTCCAGGAAATGATCGGCGGCAACCCTGGCGGACAGCTCCCCGGAACGGAGCGCATCGCGGAGCTCGACGGCGGAGATTTCGTGGATTTCAGCCAAGGAGGCGGGGCTCCGGCCGTACGTGGGGCCGCGCGGGCCGGCTACCCGGGGGGCATGCCCATTCCTGGGACCGGAGGAAGGACACGTTGGCATCATGCCCAGCGCGCGCGGCCAGGGGAGGGCATGTCCCGTGGCAAGGGCCGCGGACCGGCCGCTCCGCGGGGTGTTCGGCAGCCATGAGGTCTCCTTTGCGGTCCCCAGAAGCGTAACGTGCCGCCAGCGGGGGTGCGGTGCCAGCGGCGGGGGATACGCTGGGATCGGAGCTTGAATTCTGCGGAAAGGGTCAACATGAGCGACTTCCAGAGCGTAAGCGTGTCTGGCATCCCCGATGGTGCCAAGATCGTGGACGTCCGCGAGGACTATGAGTGGGCTGCGGGCCACGCCGAGGGTGCCCTGCACATTCCCATGGACCAGTTGCCGGCCCGGATCGAGGAGTTGGACCCGGACGAGGACGTCTACGTCATCTGCCGCACCGGCGGCCGCTCCTTCCGGGCCACCCAGTGGCTGGTCGGAATGGGATATTCCGCCGTGAATGTGGCCGGCGGCATGGACCAGTGGGTTGAGACCGGCATGCCGCTGGTGTCCGACAACGGCCTCAAACCGGTTGTCCTGTAACTGAAGAAGGAAGAACTGATGCCCGCACCGACGCTCACCTACACATTCCTCGGACCCGAGGGCACCTTCACCGAAGCGGCCCTGATGCAGGTCCCGGACGCGGCGGAGGCCATCCGCATTCCGTCCTCGAATGTGAACACGGCGCTGGACAAGGTGCGGGACGGCTCCGCCGATGCGGCCATGGTACCGATCGAAAACTCGGTCGAGGGCGGGGTCACCGCCACCCTCGACGCCATCGCCACCGGCCAGGAACTCCGGATCCTCCGGGAGGCCCTGGTGCCCATCAGTTTCGTCCTGGTGGCCAGGCCCGGCGTGGCGCTCGGGGACATCCGGCGCGTCTCCACCCACGGCCACGCCTGGGCCCAGTGCAGGCTCTGGGTGGACGCCAATATTCCCAATGCGGAATATATTCCCGGTTCTTCCACCGCCGCTGCCGCCATGGGCTTGCTGGATGGCGACGGCGCCCACTACGACGCCGCGATCTGCGCCCCGATCGTGGCCACCGAGCAGCCGGACCTGAAGGTGCTGGCGGAAAACATCGGCGACAACCCCGGCGCCGTCACCCGGTTCGTGCTGGTGGGCCGCCCGGGCGAACTGCCGGCCCCCACCGGAGCCGACAAGACCACTGTCGTGGTGCCGCTGCCCGAGGACCGGCCGGGTGCGCTGATGGAGATCCTGGACCAGTTCGCCACCCGCGGCGTAAACCTGAGCCGGATCGAATCCCGGCCCACCGGGCAGTACCTGGGCCACTATTTCTTCAGCATTGACGCCGACGGCCATGTCGCCGACGCCCGGGTGGCCGACGCGCTCGCAGGTCTTCACCGGATCAGCCCGGCCACCCGCTTCCTCGGGTCCTACCAGCGCGCCGACGGCCACCGGACCAGCGTCGCGCCGCACACCTCCGACCAGGCATTCCGCGCCGCGCATGCGTGGGTGAAAGACATACTGGGCGGCGCATCCGCTGTGCCGGAATATACCCCGGGGGCTTCGCCCAGAGCGTAGGCAAATGCCATATGGCGCACTTCCACGCCCTCCCAACTGTGCGTATGCTTGCCTGATCCATATTGGGGAATTCCCCTACGGGAGGGAGCGGGTCATGTCAGGCACCAGCACAGAAAATGACGGCCAGGGAATGATTGTCAATCCCAAGCCCACAGCTGAAAATCAGGACTGGGACGGCGACGACGCCGACCGCGCGGACCGCCTGCGCTTCGAAGAGGAGCAGGCAATGATCCGTGAGCAGTCCGAAGCCCGGGCCGCCAAGGCTGCGGCCGAGGCGAAGAAGGCCGCAGAGGCCAAGAAGGCCGCCAGCGCCTAGTCCCTCGCTCCTGGCGCACTCCAGCCTGGCGCGCTCCAGCCGCCGTCGGCCTAGCGGCCTTTGGCGCCGTCCTTTACCCTCACCAGCAGGGATCCCGGGTCCACCTCGACGGTGACCATCGTGGCCTCGCCGGAAGGATCGCCGTCGACCTGGGTGGGCATAGGTTCCGGGCACCGGATGGTGATCTTGCCGCACCGGTAATACGTCATGACCGGCAGGTCCTTCTTGTGCTTCAGGACGATCTTTGTGTACATGGCCAGCCAGCCGATCGCACTGCGCGGGCTCATCACCACCACGTCCAGCATCCCGTCATCGATCATGGCCTGCGGGATGAAGTCGATTCCCCCGGGGATCAGGCCGCAGTTCGCGAACAGGACGCTGCGGATCTTCCGGGCCTGCTCAGGCTGGCCATCCAGCGCGATGGAGACCTTCTTGCGGCGCCCCAGAAGGTGCCTAGCCCCGGCTTCCGTGTACGCCAGCCAGCCCACCGCCCTCTTCAGGCCGTCAAGGGTGTCGCTGACTACTTCGGCGTCCATGCCGATGCCCGCAATCACCAGGAACGTGTGTTGCGCTGACTCCCCGGTGAGGGAATTTTCCAGGGTGAGCCGCGCCGTATCGATGAACCGCTGGTGCCCGAACAGGGCGGCCTGCACGTTGCCGGCGAGGTCGTTGACCTCCAGATGCACATTGCGGGCCAAGAGGTTTGCGGTGCCCAGCGGGATCACGCCCATGGCGGTGTGCGTCCCGGCGAGGACCTCCGCCACCACACGCACGGTACCGTCGCCGCCGCCGGCCAGGACGACGTCGGCCCCGTAGGCCACCGCAGCCCGCGCCTGCGAGAAGCCGGGATCCTCTGCGGTGGTTTCAAAGACGCGGGGCGCCGGCCAGCCGGCCGCCGCGCACGCTGCCTCAATCAGGCCCCGGGCCTCGGCAGACTTGGCTTTGATGGGGTTCAGGACCACGGCCACCTTCTGGCGGCCCGGGCCCGGGCTGTGGGTTTCCTCCCACACGGCACGGCGGGTGTGCTTGGCCTTCAGCCGGCGCACCCCCCACCAGCTGGAGACGGCAAAGACCAGGGCCCCAGCGATGACGAGGTAGAGCAGCCAGTCGCGCATTGTGATCCAACAGTATCCCGCCAGCGCATGCAGGCCGGCTTGCCGGGCAACCGTGACCGGATTGGATACTCTTGTCTGGTGATCGACGTAAAAGACCTCAGCGAAAATCCGGACAAGTTCCGTGCCAGCCAGCGCGCCCGAGGCGCCGACGAATCCGCGGTGGACGCGATCATCGCAGGGGACTCGGCCCGGCGGGCAGCCCTGATCCGGTTCGAGAACCTGCGGGCCGAGCAGAATGCGTACGGCAAGAAGGTCGCGCAGGCCAAGGGCGAGGAAAAGCAGACCCTCCTCGCCGAGGTCAAGGCTCTGGCGGCCTCCGTCAAGGCGGCATCGGCCGAGGCCGATCTCGTCCAGGCCGCCCAGGACGAACTCCTCCGGACCATCCCGAACCTGATCGAGGACGGCGTCCCGGCCGGCGGTGAGGACGACTACATTGTGGTCAAGACGGTGGGCACGCCGCGCGAATTCCCCGACTTCGAGCCGAAGGACCACCTCGAGATCGGTGAGCTGATCGGGGCCATCGATATGGAACGCGGGGCGAAGGTTTCCGGTTCACGCTTCTACTTCCTGCGCGGCGTCGGCGCCCGGCTGGAAATGGCGCTGCTCCAGATGGCCATGGAACAGGCGATCGACGCCGGGTTCGTCCCCATGATCACGCCCACCCTGGTCCGCCCGGAAACCATGCAGGGCACCGGCTTTGACGTCAAGCACGACGCCGAGATCTACCGTCTCGCCGAAGACGACCTGTACCTCGTGGGCACCTCGGAGGTGGCCCTGGCCGGCTACCACGCCGACGAGATCCTGGACCTTTCGGCCGGCCCCATCCGCTATGCGGGCCAGAGCTCGTGCTACCGGCGCGAGGCGGGCTCGCACGGCAAGGACACCCGCGGCATCATCCGGGTCCACCAGTTCAACAAGGTGGAGATGTTCATCTACACCACGGTTGAGGACGCTGCCGCCGAGCACGCCCGCCTGCTGGCATGGGAAGAGGAGATGCTGGCCAAGTGCGAGCTCCCGTACCGCGTCATTGACACCGCCGCCGGCGATCTGGGCAATTCCGCGGCTCGGAAGTTTGACTGTGAGGCCTGGGTCCCCACCCAGGGCGCATACCGGGAGCTGACCTCGACGTCGAACTGCACCACGTTCCAGGCGCGCCGGCTGAACATCCGGGAACGGGTTCTGAACGAGGACGGCGCGCCCAAGGGCACGCGGGCAGTCGCCACGCTCAACGGCACCCTGGCCACCACCCGCTGGATCGTCGCCATCCTGGAACACCACCAGAACCCCGACGGCTCCGTCAACGTCCCCGCCGCCCTGCAGAAGTACCTCGGCGGCATGACGGTCTTCCCCGTCCTCTAACCCCGGTCCCGACCCCAGCCAGGCCTCCGATGGCCGCCGGGTAAACGCCCACCACGGGAACATTCCGTGGGTGTTTACCGCAAGTTCACGCCTCGCTGTGGCGTGTGTCCTAGCGGCAGTCGGGGGTCTCTGCTCTACTTGTGAGATGACAACAATGGCTGAATCCTCAGTCGCCGGCAACGATGACCGGCGCACCACACACCAGAACACGACAGACCAGAACACGGCGGCCCCGGCCAGCGCGGCCCGGGTGGGAAACTCTCGGAACCGGGCCGGCGACAAGATGCTGATCGCCCTGGACGTCGATGGCACCCTCGTGGACCACGACGGGCACATGTCGGTTCCCGTCCGCGAGGCCGCCCAGGCCGTTGTGGCCGCAGGCCACCACGTCATGATCGCGACCGGCCGCTCGCTCAACGCCACATTGCCCGTCATCGAACACATCGGGATCGAGAACGGTTACGCCGTATGCTCCAACGGCGGTGTGATCCTGCGCGTCGACTCCGGCCTGCCGGAGGGCTACGAAATCCTCCACAAGGCAACGTTCGACCCCGGGCCGGTCCTTCGCGCGCTGCGCAAGCGGCTGCCCTCGGCCAAGTACGCGCTCGAGGACGGGGACGGCAACTTCCTGTCCACGGAACGCTTCCAGGACGCCAGCTTCGGCGTCGAAGCGGTCGGCGTCGACTTCCAGACCATGCTGGAGGCAACCGCCGTGCGCGTGGTGGTCTTCAGCTCGGAGAACACGCCCGAAGAATTCAACACCGCGATCCGCCACATCGGGCTCGCCGGCGTCACGTATTCGGTGGGCTGGACGGCGTGGCTGGACATCGCCGCTGCCGGTGTCACGAAGGCCAGCGCACTGGAACAGCTCCGCGACCGGCTCAGCATCGAAACGCACCGCACTGTCGCCGTCGGCGACGGCCGCAATGACATCGAGATGCTGACCTGGGCGCGCCGCGGCGTGGCCATGGGCCAGGCCCCCGTTGAGGTGATTGCCGCCGCTGACGAAGTGACGAAATCGGTCTACGACGACGGCGCCGCGCACGTGCTTCGCAGCCTCCTCTAAGGCCTCAAAGGCGCGGCAGGGTCGGGCGGTTCCGAGGAGGGGCCGGGACGGCTAGCGGACGTCGAGGATGAGGCTCAGGAGCCGCGCCGCAGCGGGCCGGGCCGCGTGCTCTTCATTCCACTGGGACCGGGCCACGGCCTTGCTCACGGCCTGGGTGGTGATCCCGAGTTCCTCTGCGACCGCCTTCTGTTGACCCCGCACCCCCGGGGTGAGCAGGTCCAGTACCCGCCATTCCGCGTGGCTGCGGTCGTGCACAATGTGGCCCAGGAGGCGCAGCACGGCTTCCGCCTCTGCGGCAAGATCGGCCAGTGGGCCCTCCACGGCCACCCGGACGCGGTCCTTGTGGTTCCGGAGACGATCCACCGCGCGCCGGGCATAGATCAGCCCGTGCCCGGAGGCGTCCTTGATCTGGTTCGGCAGCGGTTCATTGACCGGGCCCACGCCAATGCCCACGTACCAGCTGCCGCTGCGCAGGGCGATCATGGCCGCTTCCACCGTCTGATGCGGACAGTCCAGGATCCCTTGGACCTCATCCTCGACGGAACGGTCGAAATCAAGGCGCGCCGGAATGTGCCGCAGGTCCTTGAGGAGCTGCGGCACGCGGTCGCCGTCGCGCCGGCTGTCGGTTTGATTGATGGTCAGCGTGAACATTCTGGATGACACACTACCTGCTGGCACTTGCGGGGCAAGTTGTTGGCGGGCGTGGTGTGCCGGGGCCGTAACAGAGGCGGTTACCGGGAAGCGAGGCCGGAAAGCTGGCCGGAGGGCAGGTGGATCCAGCCTTCGGTCAGGGCCGCCGCGGTGTGCCCGGGCCCGGGCCGCAGCGTCGCGCCGACGGCGACGGCCCGCGCGGACAGGGAGGCGATGAGGGCATCGAACATGTCATCGGACGCCGCAAGATCGGCCCGGTACTCCGCCAGGTCCAGCCACGGCGCCTTCACGGCCAGATCCGCCAACGCTGAGGACAGCATTTCCGCCTCCGGCGCCCCGCGCCCCTTGTAGCCGCGGGCATGGATCCCCCAGAGCTTCAGCGACGCCGCCGGGTAGACCTCGGCAAGCCGGCCGCTGCCGTCCCTGGCCTGCGGCCCGTACTCCCTTGCGATCTTCGCCTGGATCACCGCGCAACGCATCGCCGGGTGGGCCAGCCGGTCCGCGGAGACGCTGAGCGGGATCAGGCCGGTGTTGCCGGTGACGAAACGGTCGGTGTCCCGGTAGGCGAGCAGCCGGCGGCCCTCGATCCCGTCATGGTCCAGCACCGGATGGGGTTCGAAGCTCAGGTGCCCGGCGATGAAGGGAAGAAACGCGTCCGGCCAGCCGAGGGGGGAATCGATCCCCGTCATGGCGCTGGTGCCGAAGAGGCGGAGGATCTCCTCGTCGCCCACGTTCAACGACAGATGCGCCAGGCGCGCCGCACCGTCATCCCATTCGATGACGGCCGCCGCCGTCTTCTTCGCGGCGGCAGCGAGGTCGACGCCGAGAGTCCGCATCACCGCGCCCCAGCCACTTGAATGACCGCCAATCGAAAAACGCCCAACAAAAACGCGGGGTCACCTACCGCCCTTTCCGGAACGCCGGATGGGCGGTACGTGACCCCGCGCTGGAGTGCAGGAACGGTCAGTGGCCGGCTGCCGGAACGTAACGCTTGATGGAGGCCGCCAGTTCGGCTTCGGCGGCGGCACGGTCGCCCCAGCCCTCGGCCTTGACCCACTTGCCCGGCTCCAGGTCCTTGTAACGGGTAAAGAAGTGCTCGATTTCCTTGATCAGGAACTCGCTGACGTCGCTGATCTCTTTGATGTGGTCGAACCGGGCATCGGTCGGGACGCACAGGACCTTGGCGTCGCCGCCGCCGTCGTCGGTCATGTTGAACACGCCGATCGGGCGGGACTCGACGATCACGCCGGGGTAGAGGTCGAAGTCCTGCAGGAGCACCAGCGCGTCCAGCGGATCCCCATCCTCACCCAGGGTGTTCTCGAAGAAACCGTAGTGGGTGGGGTACTGCATCGACGTGAACAGGACGCGGTCCAGGCGGACGCGGCCGGTCTCGTGGTCGACTTCGTACTTGACGCGCGATCCCTTGGGGATCTCGATGGTCACGTCATGCTTCATGGAATGCTCCTTGACGAATTCAGGGGGTTCGCGGCACGTGCATAAGGGCTGTCGGTGCCGCCGACTACTATTGAGGATATAGCGAGAGGCGCTGGTTTCAGGAACTAGTGGGGACATTTCAGGACTAAGGACCAGCAGCAGCATGAAACCGAGAACCAGCCGCGAGGGTACCCGGCCGGCGCCCGGCATGTGTCGCAGGATGCCCGCGCTGCTGCTCCAGACCCTCCTCGTGGTGGCCGTGGCAGTGCCCGCCGGCATCGCCATCGCCCCGGCATTCCTCGGCCATGACAGGTCCTCCGACGCCTCGCAGACAGCACCGCCCTGGCAGCAGATCCCCGCAACACTGAGCCCTCCCGGCAACAGTTCGGGGGCAGTCGGGCCCCTCAGCGCTTCCGCGCCGGTTCCGGCCGGGGCACCCCTCGCCGCGCAGCTGAACCAGACCCTTAAGCCCGACGGCGCCGGCACCTTCACCGGCATCGTCCAGGACGCCGCCACGGGGCAGGTCCTCTTCGACCGGGCTGCCGACGAGGCCCGCGTTCCGGCGTCGAACATGAAGCTCCTCACAGCCGGCGCGGCCCTGCGCGTCCTGGGCCCCGACCGCCGCTTCAGCACCCGGGTGCTGGCAGGGCCGACCCCCGGCTCAGTGGTCCTGACCGGCGGGGGCGATGTCCTTCTGGGCGCCGGGGAATCGGCCCCGGGCGCCGTTCTGGGCCGCGCCGGGCTGACCACGCTCGCGAAGGCCACTATAGATGCCCTCAAAGCCGGCGGCGTCACCGGCACGGTGAACGTCCTGCTGGATGACTCCCTCTTCAGCGGCCCCTCGCTCAGCCAGGCGTGGAGCCCAGAGGACGTCGCCGCCGGGGAGATGGCCCCGCTGTACCCGCTGGCGCTGAACTCCGCGAGGTTCGATCCCGCCAAGACCACCGGACCCCGCCCGCAGGACGCCGCCATGACCGCCGCCGAGGTGTTCGCCGCCCGGCTCACGGCGGCCGCGGCGGCCGGGGGGCTGTCCGTTGCCCCCGGCGTCGCCCGGGGCCGGACCGGTGACGCGCCGGAGGGCGGGCACGCCAAAGTCCTGGCCGAGGTCCAGTCCGCCACGGTGGGGCAGCAGGTGGACATGATGCTGCAGACCTCGGACAACTACCTCGCCGAGGTGATGGGACGGATGACCGCCCTCGGCGTCGGCCGGCCCGGCAGCAGCGACGACGCCATTGCCGCCGTGCTGCAGCAGGTCAAGGACATGGGCGTTCCCACTGACTCGCTCCGGGCCGCGGACGTCTCCGGCCTTGCCCTGGCCAACCGGGTCTCGGCCCGGCAGCTCACGGACGTGGTCCGGGCCATGACCTCGGGCACAGACCCCCGGCTGCGCGCCGCCCTGAGCGGGTTCCCGGTCGCCGGGCTCACCGGCACCCTGGGGGACCGCTACACGGATGCGGCCTCGGCCGCGGGCGCCGGGCTGGTCCGCGCCAAGACGGGCACACTGAACACGGTCATTGCGCTTAGCGGTTCCGTGGTCGACGCCGACGGCCGGCTCCTGGTCTTTTCCTTCGTCGGCAACGGGCTGACCCCCGGCGCCGCGAACAAGGCCGCACTGGACCGCTCCGCCGCCGTCCTCGCCGGCTGCGGCTGCCGCTGACGGCGCCGGCCGGCCGGGACCCCGCGCCGGTCTGGCCCTTCGCGCCGGTCTGGCCCTTCGCGCCGGTCTGGCCCTTCGGCCGGGGTTCATGGAGCCCCGGCCGGTTCGCCGGTCAGCGAAAATTAAGGCGCATTGTCGGGGCCCTGTGATCTGATGGACCCCATGGAGTCCTCTGCAAGCGAGACATCAAGCGAGACATCACCCAAGACGCCGAGTGCGGCATCGGTCCAGGTCCCGGATCTCATCAACTGGGAGCTCGCCGCATCCACGGCAGCCCGGCTGACGCCGGCAGGCCCCGTCCTGGGCAGCGCCGAGATCGGCGCCGCCGTCGAAAATCTGCGGCTCATGGCGGACATTTCCGTGCCGCACGTCCACCACATCACCGGACTGGACGCCGCCCGGGACCTGCGCGACTCCGAGGTCCTCGTCGTGGACCGGGCCTCATGGGCCAAAGCCAACACGCAGAGCTTCGCCGTCATGCTCAAGCCCGCCATGGGAAAGCTGCTGGAGGGCCGCGGTTCCCTCAGCCCCGGAGCTGCCGGAGTCAGCGCGGCCATCACCGGCAGCCAGCTCGGCGCCATCCTGGCCTTCCTTTCGAGCAAAGTCCTGGGCCAGTACGATCCCTTCTCCGCGCTGGCCGAAAACTCCACGGCCCCCGCTTCCGGACGGCTGCTGCTCGTAGCGCCGAACATCATCTCCGTGGAACGCGAACTGAAAGTCGAACCCGCGGACTTCCGGCTCTGGGTCTGCCTCCACGAACAGACCCACCGGGTGCAGTTCGCCGCCGCACCGTGGCTGCGGCACCACATGCTCCAGGAGATCGAAAACCTCAGCGGACTGTTGCTGGGCAATGTCGATTCCCTGATGGAACGGGCCTCGGCGGCCGCGAAATCGCTGAAGGACCGCGCCGCACCCGGCGCCGCGCCCGGACGCGGCGCCATCCTGGACCTGCTCCAGAACCCGGAGGAAAAGGCGGCCCTGTCCCGCCTGACTGCGCTCATGAGCCTTCTCGAGGGTCACGCCAATGTGGTCATGGACGCCGTGGACGCCAGCATCGTTCCCTCGGTGAAGACCATCCGGCAACGTTTCAACGACCGCGGCCAGGACCGCGGCATGATCGAGAAATTCATCCGCAACCTGCTCGGCCTCGACGCCAAGATGCGCCAGTACAGTGACGGCGCCAAGTTCGTCCGGGAAGTGGTGGCCGCCGCCGGCATGGCAGGCTTCAACAAAGTCTGGGAGTCCGCGGACCACCTCCCCAGCGAACCCGAGATCCACGACTCCAGGCTCTGGCTCGACCGGATGGGCCTCTAGCCGCCATGACTGCCCCCGACGGCGCCGGTTCGACCTCGATTTCCAGCGGACGACGCCGGCCCGGCCGCCTCGCGCCGGTGGTCGGCACGGCACGAAAAATGCTGCAGGACGCCCTCGCCGCGGCCGGCTACCCGGACCGCGTCCTGGTAGCCTGCAGCGGCGGACCGGACTCGCTGGCTCTCGCCGCCGTCGCCGCCTATTTCGGGCGCCGGGGCCACGTGGACGGCCATCCTGTCTCTGTCGGCGCCGTCGTCGTGGACCACCAGCTGCAGCCGGGCTCGGCCGGGGTCGCGGCCACCACGGCCCGCACCCTCGAGGAGCTCGGGCTCTCTCCCGTGACGATCCGGACTGTCGACGTCGCCTCCAGCGGCGCGGGCCCAGAGGCCGCCGCCCGGGACGCCCGCCATGCTGCCCTTGAGGCCGCCGCGGACGAGGCAGGTGCAACCGCGATCCTGCTCGGCCACACCCTCGATGACCAGGCCGAACAAGTGCTCCTGGGCCTGGCGCGCGGGTCGGGCACCCGGTCCCTCGCCGGGATGCGGCCGGCCCGCGGCCGGCTGCTGCGCCCGTTCCTGGGCCTGCGGCGCGCGGACACCCTGGAGATCTGCCGGGTGGAGGACCTCGAGCCCTGGCACGACCCGTCCAACACCGATCCCGTATACGCGCGTTCCCGGACCCGGGTTGAGGTGCTGCCCCTGCTGGAGGACAAGCTTGGCCCCGGCGTTGCCGAATCGCTCGCCCGCACGGCCGCGATCCTGCAGCTCGACGCCGATTACCTGGAGGACGTGGCGAACGACACTTTCGAGCGGCTGCGCCAGCAGACAGGGGAGGAGATCAGCCTTCCGGAGGCCGGGCTGAGGGACCTGGCCCCGGCCGTGAGGTTCCGGGTGATCGCCAAGGCCGCCGCCGCCGTCGGCGGTCAGCAGCCCAGCTACCAGCGCCTGCTCGCGGCGGAAGCGCTCCTGCGCCGGCAGGGATCGGCCGGCCCGGTGGAGCTTCCCGGCGCGGTCAGCGTCTACCGGCTCTCGCTCGCGCAGCTCCTTGCGGCGGAGCCGTCCGCCGCAAGTGTTCCCCGCGAAGCCGCCCGCTGTGGGAAGCTTGTATTCCGGCCTCAACAGCCGCCCCGAAATTAGTCGCACCCCGCATCTACACAGGAGCCATTGGTGGATTCAAACGACGTCCAGGCAGACCTCAAACACGTTCTCTACACCAAGGAACAGATCCAGCAACGGATCACCGAACTCGCGGCGCAGATCGACAAGGACTACGAGGGCCGCGACCTCCTGATCGTGGGCGTGCTCAAGGGCGCCGTCATGGTCATGGCGGATCTGGCCCGTGCGCTGCACACCCACGTCTCCATGGACTGGATGGCCGTGTCCTCGTACGGCTCGGGCACGCAGTCCTCAGGCGTCGTCCGCATCCTGAAGGACCTCGACACCGACCTCATGGGCAAAGACGTCCTGATCGTCGAGGACATCATCGATTCCGGCCTCACGCTGTCCTGGCTCAAGACGAACCTGGAATCCCGCGGCACGGCGTCGGTGGAAATCTGCACCGCCTTCCGCAAGCCGACGGCCGCCAAGGTTAAGATCGACGTCAAGTACGTCGGCTATGACATCCCCAACGAGTTCGTGGTGGGCTATGGCCTGGACTACGCCGAGAAGTACCGCAACCTGGACTTCGTCGGCACCCTGGCCCCGCACGTCTACGAGTAAATCGTTCACGCGATGGCAACCCCGCCCGGGCCCCGGGCGGCCGGAGGCCCGGCCCCGCTACGCCCACAGGGAACTTTTGCCCTTTGCCGTGCGTGAGGTAGTGCGACGGTGTATAGCTAGAAGCTGACGCAGCACCACACGCGCGCAGACCGGTCGCCGTGCAGCACTACCAGGAGGGACGGGGCCAGCCCCGAACAGATGAAAGCTAAGAGTTTCTTCAAGGGCCCCGGCATCTGGATTGTCGTCGTGGTGGCCATGCTGCTGCTGGCATTTGCCACGCTTGCGCCGGGCGGCGCCAGCCGGATCGACACCGACAAGGGCCTTGAGCTGCTGACAGCCGGCGGCAAGGTTGAACAGGCCAAGATTTTTGACGCCGAGAACCGGGTGGACCTGGTCCTGAAGGACAACCTTCAGGTCGACGGGCAGGACAAGGGCAAGAACGTCCAGTTCTACTTCGTCAACGCCCGCGCCCAGGACGTCGTCAAGGCCGTCACGGACTCCAAACCGTCCGGCGGCTTCACCGACCAGCCGATCGAAAACAACTGGTTCTCCGGGCTCTTCTCCCTGCTGGTGCCCGTGCTGTTGCTCGGCGTCCTGTTCTGGTTCCTGCTCTCCCGGATGCAGGGCGGCGGGTCCAAGGTGATGCAGTTCGGCAAGTCCAAGGCCAAGCTCGTCAACAAGGACATGCCCCAGGTGACCTTCAGCGATGTCGCCGGCGCCGATGAGGCCGTCGAGGAACTCGAGGAGATCAAGGAATTCCTGCAGGAACCGGCCAAGTTCCAGGCCGTTGGCGCCAAAATCCCCAAGGGCGTGCTGCTCTACGGCCCTCCGGGCACCGGCAAAACCCTCCTGGCCCGCGCGGTTGCCGGCGAGGCCGGCGTACCCTTCTTCTCCATCTCAGGCTCCGACTTCGTGGAAATGTTCGTCGGCGTGGGTGCCTCCCGTGTCCGCGACCTCTTCGAGCAGGCCAAGTCCAACGCGCCGGCGATCATCTTCGTCGATGAGATCGACGCCGTCGGCCGGCACCGCGGCGCCGGAATCGGCGGCGGCAACGACGAGCGCGAGCAGACCCTGAACCAGCTGCTGGTGGAAATGGACGGCTTCGACGTCAAGACCAATGTCATCCTGATTGCCGCCACGAACCGCCCCGACGTCCTGGACCCCGCCCTGCTGCGCCCGGGCCGCTTCGACCGGCAGATCGGGGTTGAGGCCCCCGATTTGATCGGCCGCGACCAGATCCTGCAGGTGCACGCCAAGGGCAAGCCGATGGCTGCCGGCGTCGACCTCAAGGCTGTTGCCAAGAAGACCCCCGGCTACACGGGCGCGGACCTGGCCAACGTCCTGAACGAGGCCGCCCTGCTGACGGCCCGGTCCAACGCCAACCTGATCGATGACCGCGCCCTGGACGAGGCGATCGACCGCGTCATGGCCGGCCCGCAGAAGCGCAGCCGGGTCATGAAGGAACACGAACGCAAAGTCACCGCGTACCACGAAGGCGGCCACGCCCTCGTCGCGGCTGCCCTGCGGAACTCCGCCCCGGTCACCAAGATCACCATCCTGCCCCGCGGCCGTGCCCTCGGCTACACCATGGTGGTACCGGAAAACGACAAGTACTCCATCACCCGCAACGAACTGCTCGATCAGATGGCCTACGCCATGGGCGGCCGCGTCGCCGAGGAACTCGTCTTCCATGATCCGTCCACGGGCGCGTCGAATGACATCGAGAAGGCCACCGGGATCGCCCGGAAGATGGTCACCGAGTTCGGCATGAGCGAACGGGTCGGGTCCGTGCGCCTCGGCCAGGGCGGCGGCGAGCCGTTCCTGGGCCGCGACGCCGGCCACGAGCGCAACTACTCGGACCAGATCGCCTACATCGTCGACGAGGAAGTGCGCCGCCTGATCGACGGTGCCCATGATGAGGCCTACGCCATCCTGACCGAAAACCGGGATGTCCTGGACGAGCTGGCGCTGGAACTGCTCGAACGCGAAACACTGAACCAGGCCGAAATCGCGCAAATTTTCACCAACATCCGCAAGCGCGACTTCCGCGACGTCTGGCTCTCCAAGGAGACCCGCACGCTCCAGACCGCCGGCCCCGTGGAGTCACGCCGTGAAAAGGCGGAGCGTGAAGCCCAGGAGGAAGCCACCCACGCCCGGCTCGAAGAGCCCTTGGATGCCCAGCCCCCGCATGCCCAGGGCGTCGGCGGGCAGGAGTCCTTCCAGGGCGGTGCAACAGATATCGGGACTGATGGTCATCCCGGCTAGGCTTCTTCTGTGACTTCTAACTTCGACGACGACGTTCCCGCCCCCGCCGCTGCTTCGGCGGGGGATGGAGGATCCCCGCATTCAAAGTCCAAAGTGGACCGCCCCAGGATCGAAGCGGCAGTACGGGAAATCCTGCTGGCGATCGGTGAGGACCCGGACCGCGGCGGCCTCCTTGACACCCCGAAGCGGGTGGCCAAGGCCTACGTGGAAATGTTCGCCGGCCTGCACCACGACCCCGCCGAGATCCTGGCAACCACCTTCGATCTTGAGCACGAGGAACTCGTGCTGGTCAAGGACATTCCGTTCTATTCCACCTGCGAGCACCACCTGGTGCCGTTCCACGGGGTGGCGCATGTGGGCTACATCCCGTCCCACGACGGCAAGGTCACGGGCCTGAGCAAGCTCGCGCGCGTGGTGGACATGTTCGCCAAGCGCCCGCAGGT
Organism: Arthrobacter sp. 01N444; assembly: GCF_056399305.1. Taxonomy (NCBI): domain Bacteria; kingdom Bacillati; phylum Actinomycetota; class Actinomycetes; order Micrococcales; family Micrococcaceae; genus Arthrobacter; species Arthrobacter sp. 01N444. The sequence goes on along the minus strand of NZ_JBFTRB010000001.1, from coordinate 188,235 downwards.
CCAGGAACGCCTGACCACCCAGATCGTCGAGGCCCTCGTCACGCACCTCAATCCGCGTGGCGCGATCGTCGTCGTCGAATGTGAACACCTGTGCATGTCCATGCGGGGAATCCGCAAGCCCGGCGCCAAGACCGTCACCAGCGCAGTGCGCGGGCAACTCCATGACCCGGCCACCCGTGCCGAAGCCATGAGCCTCATACTCGGAAGGTAAGAACACAGACCATGGACTCCCTAGCTGCAGCCCCGGGCACCGGCCCCGCCACTTCGCCCCTGCCCATCCTGCGCAAACCGCGCCCGGCGGCGAAGTTCCAGGACCTGCCCACGGACCGGACACTGGTGATGGGAATCCTCAACGTCACCCCTGATTCCTTCAGCGACGGCGGAGCACACGCGACTGCGGACACGGCGATCGCGGCCGGGCTGCGGATGTTCTATGCCGGGGCGGACATCATCGACGTCGGCGGCGAGTCCACCCGCCCGGGTGCCACGGCAGTCGGCGCTGACGAGGAACAGCGCCGGGTCCTGCCGGTCATCGAGGCCCTGGTCAAGGCCGGCGCCCTGGTCAGCATCGACACCACCCACGCCGCGACGGCTGCCGCGGCCCTGAAGGCCGGCGCCGCGATCATCAACGACGTCTCGGGCCTGACCATGGAACCGGAAATGGCCGAACTCGCCGCCCGCACCAAGGTCCCCTACATCCTCACGCACCGCCGCGGCGACGCCAGCACCATGAACTCCCTGACGGACTACCGTGACGTCGCCGGGGAAGTCGTGACCGAGCTCGCCGGCGTCCGCGACAAGCTGTACGCCGCCGGGGTCGCGCCGGAACAGATCATTGTGGACCCGGGACTGGGCTTCGCCAAGAACGAGGGCCAGAACTGGGAGCTCCTGCAGCACCTGGATGTCCTGCAGGCCATGGGCCACAAGGTCCTCGTCGCCGGCTCACGCAAACGCTTCCTCGGCAGCCTCCTGACCGTGGCCGGCAAGGCCGCCCAGCCGGTTGAACGCGACGCCGCCACCGCCGCCATGACCGCCATCAGCGCCTTCCGCGGCGCCTGGGCTGTGCGCGTGCACGACGTCGGCGCGAGCCTGGACGCCGTCAAGGTCGCCGCCCGCATGGTTCCCCCGGCACCGGCCGGTTCCGCCCACGCCGGCACCAACTGATCCGGCCGGCACCATGGATCAGATCACGCTGAGCGGCGTCACCGCCGTCGGCCATCACGGTGTGTTCGATTTTGAGCGCCGCGACGGGCAGCCCTTCGTCGTCGACGCGGTGCTGCACCTGGACTTCAGCAAAGCGGCCGCTTCCGACGACGTCCTGGACACCGCGCATTACGGCGAGGTGGCCAACTGCATCCGGGACTGGATCACGGGTGAGCCGCTGAACCTGATCGAGGCCCTCGCGGTGCGGATTGCCGAGGACATCCTGCAGAAATTCGCCGTCGACGCCGTGGACATCACCGTGCACAAGCCCAAGGCCCCGATCGAAGTCGACTTTGGCGACGTCGCCGTCAGCGTGCACCGGAGACGGACGTGAGCCCGCTCTACACCCGTGCCGTGATCGCGCTCGGCAGCAACCTGGGGGAGCGCAGCGACACCCTGTCCGCCGCCGTCGCGGACCTCGTCGACCCGCCGGAGGTGCGCCTGCTGGCCATCTCGCCGATCGTCCAGACCAAGGCCGTGGGAGGCCCGCCGGACCAGCCTGACTTCCTGAACATGGTGATTGCCGTCGAGACGTCGCTGCCGCCGCGCGGTCTGCTCGAGCACTGCCACGACGTGGAGCAGAAGCATTTGCGCGTGCGCGAGGTCCGGTGGGGGCCGCGGACCCTGGACGTGGACATCATCACGTACGGGGATGTGGTCAGCTCCGATCCCGAGCTCACTCTGCCCCACCCCCGGGCCGCGGAACGGGCGTTCGTGCTCTACCCGTGGTCGCTGATCGATCCCGCGGCGGAGCTCAACGGCGAACGCGTGGGCGACCTCGCGGCGAAAGCCGCCGATTTCGCCGGCCTTGCCACCTTTGACGGCTTCCAGAACCCCGCCGCAGGGGATGTCACTGCCACGGAGATCACCGGCGTGCCCGGTGCGGCGGAGCGGCCGTGAAGCTGACCAGCCCCCTGCTCCTGCTGGCCATTTGTGTGGTCCTGGCCGTGGCCGGCTGGTTCGCCACCATGCTCTCCGGCCGCTACGGCCTGGCCACCCCGGTGCTGCCGCTGACGGGCCTGGTGACCATGGGCGTGATCGTGGCCCTCACGCTGGTGCTGGGCATCCGCGTGCTCCGGTGGCGCAACGGCAAGAAGAAGAAAATCCTCAACCCCATCCTGGCTGCCTGGACCCTGGTCCTCGCGCAGGCCTGCGCCTACACCGGGTCGGTCCTGCTGGGCTGGCACGCGGGAATCGTGGTGGAGCAACTGCGGCTGTGGAACCTGCGCAGCAACCAGGAGATCACCTGGCAGGCCCTGGCCATGGCTGGCGGCGGGCTGATCATGGTGATCGTCGGGCTCGTCGTCGAGCGGTTCTGCCGGATTCCCCCCGAGGACGGCGACGCCGAATCCCGGCCCGGTGTGCAGGGAAAGCGCAGCAAGCCCTCGGCGGAAGGCGAATATGCCTACCGAAGCGATTGATCCTCCGGGCATCGACTGGCTCCGGGTCTCCCCGAAGTACGTCACGGTGCGCCTCGCGGGATGGGCGCTGGGAACCCTGGTCGCGGTGGCTCTGCTGTCGCTTCCCCTAATCCTGGTGCTGACCGGCGGGTGGACCTGGCTGCCGGTCTGGCTGGCCGTCGCCCTGCCCGCGGTAGCGCTGCTGCTGGCCCTGTGGCGGCTCGCGCTGATTCCCCGGCAGGTGCGCTCGATCGGCTACGCCGAGCGTGATGATGACCTCCTGATCCGGCGCGGCATTTTCTTCCAGCGCACGCTCGTGGTTCCATACGGGCGGATGCAGTACGTCGACATCGCGGTGGGCCCGGTCGAACGCCAGCTGGGCCTGTGCACACTGAAACTGCACACCGCGGCCGCCGCGACCAGCGCCGAGATTCCCGGGCTGCCCGCGAGCGAAGGCGCCCGGCTCCGCGAACAACTGTCCGCCCGCGGCGAAGCCCGGCTGGCCGGGCTGTGACGGGAAGGCCGTGACGGGATGGCGCTGACACCGGAGGATGCCGGGCGCGCCGCCGACGGAACCGCCGTCGGCTCCGGTATCGAAGGAACTGCCGACGCCGGCTGGCTGCGCGTGCACCCCGCGTCGCCCTTTGTCCGCGGCTGGGTGGCGCTGGCTGCACTGCTGTTCTTTTTTGGACGCGACAGTTTCGAACGGTTCCTGCAGGGCGGCCCGCTCTTCGACGAGCGGCTGGCCGGACGGGCGCCCTGGCTGCTGCTCGGCGGCGGCGCCCTGATTCTGCTGACCGTTCTCGGCTACGTCCTGAGCTGGTACTTCACCCGCTACCAGGTGGCCGGCGGCTACGTGCGCGTCAACACCGGTTTCCTGTTCAAGCAGCAGCGGCAGGCCAGGCTGGACCGGGTGCAGGCGATCGACGTCGTGCAACCCCTGCTGGCACGGATCTTCGGACTGGCTGAATTGCGGTTCGAAGTCGCCGACGCCGGCCAGTCCGCGGTGCGCCTGGCGTACCTGCGCGCGGACGAGGCCCGGCAGCTCCGCGCGACAATCCTGGCCCGAGCCTCCGGTGCCGCGGGCGGGACGCCGGCGCGGGAGCCGGGAGACCCGGAGTCCGGAGAGCCGGCGGCCGCCGCCGTGGAAGCCCCCGAACAGGCCGTGCTCACCGTGCCGCCGCCGCGCCTGGTGGGCTCGCTGCTCCTGAGCGAACAAAGTGTCGTGATCCTGGCTGGCGGCATTGCCTCGGTGATGCTCTCCGCCGTCACGGAAAACCGGAACTTCACGGTCTTCCTGATCCCAGCCGCAATCGGGCTCATCGCCTCCTACTGGTCCTCGTTCAACAAGGGCTACAACTTCACCGCCGCCATTTCCCCGGACGGCATCCGGCTGCGCTACGGCCTGCTGGACACGCAGGCGCAGACCGTTCCGCCGGGCAGGATCCAGGCGCTGAAGGTCAGCCAGCCGCCGCTGTGGCGGATGTTCGGCTGGTACCGGATCCAGGTCAACGTGGCCGGCTACGGCCTGGCCGGCAGCGCCGGCGAAGGATCGGCCCGGACAACGCTGCTTCCGGTGGGATATCTTGGCGACGTCATGGACATCCTCTCCCTGGTGCTCCCGGATCCCGGGACCCAGGACCCGGTGGGGCTGTTCACCGCGGGGATCACCGGCCTCGCGGACCCTGCCGGGACCCCGGGCAGCGCAGCAGGGAAGGCCGCCGACGGCGGCTTCGTCACCAGCCCGCGCCGGGCCCGGTTCCTGGCGCCGCTGGGCTGGCGCCGCAACGGCTTCGCGGCAACGGAGACCGCCCTGCTCCTGAGGTCGGGCCGCTGGTGGCGGAACTTCGTGGTGGTGCCGCACCAGCGCACCCAGTCCATGGCGCTCCAGCAGGGCCCGCTCGCCCGGCGGTTCCGGGTGGCCGACCTGGTCCTGCACACCACGGCGGGTCCGGTGGCCCCGCGGCTCATCCAGGCCGGCCTCGACGAAGCCCGGGCCCTGTTCGATGCCCAGTCGGCCCGTGCCCGTGCCGCGCGCAAGCACCAGAAGAGCGAACACTGGCTGGAGCCGGCGGCCCAGCCGGCCGCACCACCCGCAGAAGACCACCAGGAAGGCCCGCATCATGGCTAAACCAGGACGCCTCGGCGTCGGAATCATTGGCGCGGGGAAGGTCGGAGCCGTCCTGGGGGCGGCGCTGCGCGGAGCCGAGCACGCCGTCATCGGGGCGTCGGCCGTTTCGGACGCCAGCAAAGAACGCGTCGAAACGCTCCTGCCCGGCGTCCCGATCCTGGACGTGCAGGACATCGTGGAGCGGGCCGAACTGGTCCTGCTCGCCGTCCCGGACGATGCCCTGGGCCCGCTGGTGAACGGATTGGCCAAGCTCGGCGCCTGGCAGCCAGGCCAGCTCGTGGCGCACACCTCCGGGCGTTTCGGCGTCGGGATCCTGCATCCGGTCCGCGCCGCCGGTGCCGTGCCGCTCGCGCTGCACCCGGCCATGACGTTCACGGGCATGAGCCTGGACCTCACCAGGCTCCTGGACTGCACCTTCGGCGTCACGGCCGACGCCGCGATGCTGCCGATCGCCCAGGCACTCGTCGTCGAAATGGGCGCCGAGCCCGTCGCGATCGCCGAGGCCGACCGCGTCCTCTACCACGCTGCCCTCGCGCACGGCTCCAACCACCTGGTCACGCTCGTGGCGCAGGCCTCGCAGCTGCTCCGCGACGTCGGCGTCGAGGCCCCGGACCGGATGCTGGGCCCGCTGCTGCGCGCCACCCTCGAGAACGCCCTCGCCTCCGGCGAAACGGCCCTGACCGGGCCCGTGGCCCGCGGCGACACCGGCACGGTGGCCGCGCACGCCGGCGCCCTCCGCGAGTACGACGGCGGCGCCGCCGGCGATATTCTTGAGGCGTACCTGGCCATGGCCCGGGCGACAGCCCGCCGGGCAGGAAGCCGCGGACTGCTGAAGCCGGAACAACTCGACGGCATCGAACAGGCGCTCGGCGGCCCCGGCCAGAACGGGACGCCCGCCCCGGAAGGACCCTGACATGGCAATCCAACTCGTCACCACTGCTGCCCAGCTCCGCGCCGCAAGCGCCCGGCTGCTGGCACAGAAAGGCGGCACGTCCCAGGGCCTCGTGCCCACCATGGGCGCCCTGCACGAGGGACATGCCCAGCTGGCCCGGACGGCCGTCGCCCAGAACGACGTCGTGGCGGCCACCATCTTCGTCAACCCGCTTCAGTTTGGCGAGGCCGCGGACCTCGAACGCTACCCCCGGACGCTCGACGCCGACCTCGCGCTGCTCGACGCCGAAGGGGTGGACCTGGCGTTCGCGCCGGGTGTTGAGGAGGTCTACCCCGGCGGGGCACCCCTCGTGCGGATCACGGCGGGACCCCTGGGCGAAAAATGGGAAGGCGCGTCCCGGCCAGGGCACTTCGACGGCGCGCTGACCGTCGTCGCGAAACTGCTCCACTACGGCATCCCTGGGGCCAGCGTGCCCGGTGGCGGCCAGCCCGCGTACCGCGCCTATTTCGGCCAGAAGGACGCGCAGCAGCTGGCCCTGGTCCAGCGCATGGTGGCTGACCTGAATTTTCCCGTGGAGATCGTGCCGGTGCCCATTGTGCGCTCGGCCGACGGCTTGGCGCTGTCCAGCCGCAACCGCTTCCTCTCCGAAGACCAGCGCGAGGCGGCCCTGGTGCTCTCCCGCGCACTGCGGCTCATCGAGGAGCGCGCCAACGCCCATGAGCCGCTGGACATCGAATCGGCGCAGGCCCTCGTCCGGTCCCAGCCGCTCGTGGAGCTGGACTATTTCGAGGTAGTGGATCCGCGCACCCTCGAGCCCCTCGCGGAGAACTGCCGGGACACCCCGTTCCGCGGCGAGGGGCTGGCGATTATCGCCGCCACGGTCGGCCCCGTCCGCCTCATCGACAACGTGCCCCTGAATTCCTAGCCCCCAGCCCCACCACAAAGCAACGCGGGGTCAGTTACGGCCCATGCCGCCGCCCGTCATGGGCCGTAACTGACCCCGCGTTGCTTTCGCGGTGACGGGAATGCCCCCGGGCCCTAGACTGTTGGAACCTGCAGCAGCGCCGACGCTCGCCGGACCCACACCAAACTCCCTGAGGGAATTCCCATGTCAACAGACGTCTCTTCCAACGCCTCTGGCGATCCCGCACCGGGCGGTGCCCCCGCCGTCGCCGGATCGGCCACCCCGGCCGCCCCGGCCGCATCCACCGCGCCCACCGCGCCGGCAAAGATGCCCCGGGAGTCCGTGGCCATCATCGCCACGCTGCTGGTGGCCACCTTCGTCGTGATCCTCAACGAGACCATCATGAACGTGGCCCTGCAACGGCTGATGGTGGACCTGAACATCGATGCGCCCACCGTGCAATGGCTGTCCACCGGTTTCATGCTCACCATGGCTGTCGTGATCCCCACCACCGGATTCATCCTGCAGCGGCTGACCACCCGTGCCGTGTTCATGCTGGCCATGGGACTGTTCTCCGGCGGCACCCTGCTGGCCGCCCTCGCGCCGGGCTTCGAAGTCCTGCTGCTGGCCCGCATCGTCCAGGCCGGCGGCACCGCCATCATGCTGCCGCTCCTGATGACCACCATCCTCACGCTCGTGCCGCTGGAGCGCCGCGGCGCCGTCATGGGCAACGTCAGCATCGCCATTTCCGTCGCGCCGGCACTGGGTCCGACAGTTTCCGGCCTGATCCTCCAGCATTATTCCTGGCGGTTCATGTTCGTCTTCGTACTGCCGATCGCCCTCGCCGCACTGGCCATCGGGGCCAGGTACCTGACCAACATCGGTGAGACCGAGAAAACCCGGCTCGATGCCCTCTCCGTGGTGCTCACGGTCCCCGCCTTCGGCGGCCTGGTGTACGGCCTGAGCCAGATCGGCGGCGGCCAGGCAGGCTCCCGCACCCCCGCCGTGGTGGCGCTGGCCGTTGGCGTGCTGGCCCTGGCAGCGTTCGTTCTGCGCCAGCTGAAGCTGCAGAAGACCGGCGGCCCCCTGCTGGACCTGCGCGCCTTCACCTTCCGGATGTTCACCGTATCGGTGCTGCTGCTGGTCGTGGCCATGATCGCGCTCTTCGGCGCGGTGATCCTGCTGCCGTTGTACCTGCAGGAGATCCGCGGCCTGACGTCCCTCGAGACCGGCCTGGTGCTGCTGCCCGGCGGCCTCGCCATGGGCCTGCTGGGGCCCTTCATCGGCCGCGTATTCGACAGGGTCGGGCCCCTGCCGCTGACAGTGACGGGCTCGATCATGATGGTGCTGTCCCTCTGGCAGTTCTCCATGCTGGACGCCACGTCGCCGCTGGGGTGGATCATCGCCCTGCACGTGGCACTGAGCCTGGGCCTGGCGCTGCTGTTCACCCCCGCCTTCACGACCGGGTTGAACCCACTGCCGCCGCACCTGTACTCCCACGGCTCGGCCATCATGAGCACGCTGCAGCAGGTGGCCGGCGCCGCCGGCACGGCGCTGCTGGTCTCGATCTACGCTTTCGTGGCCGTTGCCTCGGGCATGGTCGCCGGCATGCATGCGGCATTCCTGACGGCGGCCGTCATAGCCGTCGCCGCCGTCGTGCTGTCCACCATGATGCGCAAAACCGAAGGCGCGGCACACCCGGCCGCCCACTAGCTGCAATTAACAAACAACGCGGGGTCACTTAGCGCCGGTCTGAGCCTCCGGAATGGGCGCTAAGTGACCCCGCGTTGCTTGTAGGGCGTTGCGTGTTGCGGGTCAGCCTGCGTAAAACGCGCTGAGCTCGGCGATCAGCTTGTCCGGCGCCTTGTTGACACCGTCATGGCCCATGCCCGGCAGGATCGTATAGCTGGAGCCGGAGAGCACATCGTGGATCTGGGCGCAGGCCACGCCGAAATACGCCGGGCTCTTCTCGCCCACGATGATCAGCGTTTCCAGCGGCAGTTCCAGGAAGGGTTCGGCCGGCATGTCCGCGGCGATGATCGCCTTGATCTCGCGGACGCCGGTCTGCATGAGGTCGCGCAGCTGCTTGCCGATCGGGGTGCCCGCCGAAAGCTTGTTCGCCAGCGTCAGCATGGACAGCGGCATCCGGGACAGGGCGCTGCCGGTCTCCAGGCCCTTGAGCAGGACGGCGAGGGCGCGGTCGTCGTCGCCGGCTGCGGTCGCCCGCTCGTATTCGGGCGTCCAGTCCGCCGTGACGCTGTGGTTGACGGACACGGCGGGGTCGTACACGGCCAGCCGTTCCACCGGCAGGGTGCGGGCCGCGTGCAGGGCCACTGCCCCGCCGAAGCTGTGGCCGAAGACGTCCGTGCTGGCGGTGTGCTTCATGACGGCGTCGAGGTCGTGGATGTCCACATCGAGGGTGTAATCCTCAGGCTGCGGGGAGGACGAGCCGCGGCCGCGACGGTTGAAGGTGTGCACCGGCCGCCCCAGTGACGCGCTGAGTTTCTGCGCGAAACGGGTGTAGTCGGCGGCCGTCACCATCGAGGCGGGCACGACGACGATGCCCGAACCCGCCGAGGCGAGCTCGGCGCCCGTGCTCAAAAGCTCGATCGTTCCGCCGTTGGGGGTTCTGATGTTCTCGCGGGTCATGCTCCGAGCCTAGCCGAGGCCACGCCCCAGTGCAGTAAGCCGCGGTGCACTATGGTGCCAGTCAAGTAGGGCGCAGTCCACTATGACCGCAGTCCAGTATGACAGCAGTTCAGTTGTGGTCCCGTCGCAGCGGCGCTGCATGATCGCGCCGGCGCTAGTTGCCCAGCCGGCCGCCGGAGACCTCGAGGTAGCAGGCGCCGCAGAGCGACTCGTACCAGACGTCCTGGCCATCGATCGCAACCTGGTTCCCGTCGAACACCACGTGGTCCCCGATCCGGCGCGTGTTGAAGATGGCCTTCCGTCCGCAGCGGCAGATGGTCTTGAGCTCTTCGAGGGTGTGCGCGATCTCCAGCAGGCGCAGGGAACCGGGGAACGCGCGGGTCCGGAAGTCGGTGCGGATGCCGTAGGCGAGGACGGGGACGTTGTCCAGGACCGCGATGCGGAAGAGGTCGTCCACCTGCTCCGGTTCCAGGAACTGGGCCTCGTCCACCAGCAGGCAGGCCACCGGCGGGGTGTCCACGTGCTGCAGCAGGGCGTCGGGATCGTCGCCGTGGGCCTGGGCGGTGAACAGATCGCGGGCCGACGCGCCGGCGGGGATCAGGAAGTCCACCGAACGGGTCATGCCCAGGCGGGACACGACGTCGGAGTCGCCCTTGGTGTCCACGTCCGGCTTGGCCAGCAGGACCCGCTGGCCGCGTTCCTCATAGTTGAAGGCCGCCTGCAGAAGCCCCGTAGATTTGCCGGAGTTCATGGCGCCGTAGCGGAAGTAGAGCTTGGCCAAGGGGGTCCTTTCGAAAGGGTCGCCCCCGATTCTAGCGGTCGGTCGCGTCGCGGCCCTCAGCGGCCGGGCCCACTGCGCCGCCACCGGGCCGGCACGCCCGCGGCTGCAAGGCTGCCGGCCAGGCTGACGGGCGGCGGGGTCGCTGCCCCGGGCCCGCCGTGGAGGAACCGGGCCGTGCGGAGGGCCAGCCGGCTTCCCGGCCGGATGGGGCCTTCGTGGAGCTGCCCGGGGACCACGGCGAAGCTGACCGCGGGGACGGCGTCGGCAAGCTGGTGGCTCGTGTCGGCGAAGTAGCCGGGGCTCCAGCCGCCGCTGAGCATGAGGGTGGGGGTGGTGATGGCGGCAAAATCCTCGAGTTCGGCGTCGGCATCCAGTACCGCGCGCATCTCGGCGACGGCCGTGGGCAGCAGTTGCCGCATTTCGGCGCCGAGCCTGGTCCGGGCCGAGAGGATGCTGAGCATGCGCAGCGCGCCCAGGGGCAGCATGGACACCGGGCCGGCCGTCTCCAGGCCCTGCACCAAATGCGCCCAGGCGTGGTCGAGTTCGCCGGCAGCCACGGACCTTTCCAGTTCGGGCCGCCAGCGCTGGGTGAGGTTCCCGGAGAGGCTCACGGCGGCGTCGTAAGTCACCATCCTGCGGATCGGCAGGCGCCGGGCGGCCTCGAGGGCCACGAACCCGCCATAGCTGTGGGCCACGACGTCGCTGGCGCCGGTCTCGCGGAGCACGGTTGCCAGGTCGGCCACCTCGGTGGCGGCGGAATAGTCGGCCGGCTGGTGCGAGGAACCTGCGCGTCCGCGGCGGTTGTAGCAGTGCACCGGCTGGTCCAGCAGCCGGCAAAGTTTTCGGGCAAAGGACCGGTAGAGCGCATCGGTGATCAGGGTCCCGTGCACGACGACGACGCCGGATCCTTCGCCGCGGGACGCCACGGCGGCGTCGGACGCGGCTGTTCTGCCCGGTGCGTGCCCCGCCGGGCGGATGGTGTGCAGCTCAAGGTGTCCCTTGCCGTCGTCGGTCCTCACTGTCCATGTCTCCACAACTTCGAGTCTATTCCCGCACCCCGTCCGCCTGGCTGCCGCCCGGGCAGAACCGGGCCGGGACCTTCCCGGACGCAAATCGACGGTAAACTTGGGGATTGTGACTTCCCAAAACACCCCCACCCCGAACAACGCCGCCGAGCCGCATGATGCCAGCGAACAGACCCGCATCCGCATGGAGAAGCGCGCCAAGCTGATCGAACGCGGCGTCGAGGCATATCCGGTGGGTGTCGAACGCACGCACTCGCTCACGGAAATCCGGGAGAAATACGCCTACCTGCAGGCCGATGAAACAACTGGCGACGCCGTTGGCGTGACCGGCCGCATCGTCTTCATCCGCAACACGGGCAAACTCTGCTTCGCCACCCTCCAGGAGGGCGGCCTGGACGGGAAGGCCGTGCGGCTGCAGGTCATGCTGAGCCTGGCCAACATCGGTGAGGAGGCGCTCGCGGAGTGGAAGTCTCTCGTGGACCTCGGCGATCACGTCTTCATCAAGGGCGAGGTCATTTCCTCACGCCGCGGCGAACTCTCCGTCATGGCGGATTCCTGGACCATGGCCTCGAAGGCGCTGCGCCCGCTGCCCGTGCTGCACGCCGGGCTGAACGAAGAAACGCGTGTCCGCCAGCGCTACGTGGACCTCATTGTCCGAGACGAAGCCCGCGAGATGGTGTACACCCGCGCCGCGATCACCCGCTCCATCCGCGAAACCCTGCACCGCCAGGGCTACGTTGAGGTGGAAACCCCCATGCTGCAGCTGGTTCACGGCGGCGCCACGGCCCGTCCCTTCGAGACGCACATGAACGCCTTCGACCAGAAGATGACGCTGCGCATCGCTACCGAGCTCTACCTCAAGCGCACGGTGGTCGGCGGGATCGACCGCGTCTACGACATGGGCCGGGTCTTCCGCAACGAGGGCGTGGACTCCACGCACAGCCCCGAGTTCACCACCCTGGAGTCCTACGAGGCGTGGGCGGACCAGTTCGTCATGGCGGACCGGATCAAGGAGATCATCCTGGACGCCGCCGACGCCGCCGGTGTGGGCCGCGTGCTGCAGACCGAAGCCGGGGAGATCAACCTCGACGGCGAATGGACCTGGCTGGCGGTCTACCCGGGACTGTCCGACTTCGTGGGCCAGGAAGTAACCCCCGACACCCCGGTTGCCGAGCTGCTGGAGCTGGCTGCCAAGCACGAGGTCAAGGTCGACGCCGCCTGGGAAGCCGAGAAGCTCGTCGTCGAACTCTTCGGTGAACTGGTGGAGCCGACGTTGCTCAACCCCACGTTCGTCTACGACTATCCGCCGTCCGCGCAGCCGCTGGCCCGCCAGCACCGCGAAGACGGCCGCCTGATCGAGGCCTGGGACCTCATCATCGGCGGCATGGAGCGGGGCACGGCGTTCTCCGAACTGATCGACCCGGTCATCCAGCGCGAACGCCTCACCGAACAGTCCCGCCGTTCCGCAGCGGGTGACGTGGAGGCAATGCAGCTGGACGAAGACTTCCTCCGTGCGCTCGAGTATGGCGCGCCGCCCATGGGCGGGATCGGCCTCGGCATCGACCGGCTCGTGATGCTCTTCACCGGAGCCGGCATCCGCGAAACGATCCTCTTCCCCCTGTTGAAGCCCGAAGGACACTGAGCATGGACTATATCGCCGTATTGCTGCCCCCCATCGTGGTGGGCCTGCTTTTCTGGTTTGCCATGAAATCCATATTCAATGCCGACAAATCAGAGCGGCAGGCAGAAGCCCGCGCCCATGCCGAGGCCGAAACTAGGGCCAAAGGACCGGAATCCGGGACCCTGGGAAGCTAATTACCCGAAAGAAGTAATAGTTCCCTATTGCCGCCTTAGGTTTTCCTTTGGACAGAGTTTTGCGCTTTGACTCCCTGCTGTAACGCGGAGGATACTTATTCCAGATACATCCTGCTTTTCTAAACGCTCGATCTTTGGAAAGAGAGTCCTTTATGGCACAGAAAGTAAAAATCATCCTCGTTGATGATCTGGATGGGGGATCCGCGGACGAAACTGTCCGGTTTGGCCTTGACGGCGTCAGCTACGAAATTGACCTGTCGTCAAGCAATGCATCAGAACTGCGCTCCGCGGTGGACCGATTTGTGACGCACGCGCGCAAAACGTCAAGCGGACGCGCCACGCGCACGAAAATTTCCAGCGGACGGAATCAGGACTCTGCCCAGATCCGCCAGTGGGCACGGGACAACGGCTATGCGGTAAACAGCCGCGGACGCATCCAGGCTGAAATTCAGGAAGCCTACCAAAAGGCTAATTCCTAGCAGGGCCCGGCGTCAGGCCGCAGTGCCGGGCCCGGCATGTGGGCGCAGTATCAAGCCGCAATACACGTTTCATGCCGTCGTAATCGAGCGTCTGTCAAATGCCAATGCCCCCGTTATCTGACGGGGGCATTGCCATGCCGGCGTCGGTGCGCCCGTCCGGCAGATCGGCCCGCCCGTCCGGCGATGAACAGGCTCCGCCGCCCATGTTCCTCCCCTGCAGCATTTCCAGGCATATGTCCCGCACGAAGTGAACCATTTGCCGACGGTGGCCGCTATGGGGCCAGGCTTAGCGGCCATCTTCGTCAATTCGGGCACCTTTGCGCTGCCGACGGCGCCCGTCCGGCGGTGCGCCCGTCCACCCGGCCGGCCAGCTTAGCGGCCGGTTGCGCCGATCCGGAAGGGCCGAATGCGCCCTTCCGGAAGGGCCGGTTGCGCCCGTCCGGTGGGGTTCCGGGCGGTTCTTGCCCCTTGTCCGGGACCCAGTCCGGGCGCGGTTGCGCAACCCTCCGGTTTCCCCTGTGGCGAACAAGCCCCAAATCTGGAACCCGGCCACGTAGCATCAAAGTACGTCGTAGCTAGGAGTGTGGCGAAATGTTTGAGCGATTTACGGACCGTGCCCGTCGCGTAGTTGTGCTTGCCCAAGAAGAGGCACGCATGCTGAACCACAATTACATTGGTACCGAACACATCCTCTTGGGTCTGATCCATGAGGGTGAAGGTGTTGCCGCCAAAGCCCTTGAATCCTTGAGCATTTCGCTCGACGGTGTCCGCGAGCAGGTCCAGGAGATCATCGGCCAGGGCCAGCAGGCGCCCTCCGGCCACATCCCCTTTACCCCCCGCGCCAAGAAGGTCCTGGAGCTCTCGCTGCGCGAGGCGCTGCAGCTGGGGCATAACTACATTGGTACCGAGCACATCCTCCTCGGCCTTATCCGGGAGGGCGAAGGCGTTGCCGCCCAGGTGCTCGTCAAGCTCGGCGCAGACCTGAACCGGGTCCGCTCGCAGGTCATCCAGCTGCTCTCGGGTTACCAGGGCAAGGAAGCCACGGGCGCCGGTGTCGGCCCCGGGCAGGCTGAGGGGACCCCGGCCGGGTCCGTTGTCCTGGACCAGTTCGGCCGCAACCTGACCCAGGCGGCGCGCGAGAACAAACTGGACCCCGTGATCGGCCGCGAGCAGGAAATGGAACGCGTCATGCAGGTCCTTTCCCGCCGCACCAAGAACAACCCCGTGCTGATTGGTGAGCCCGGCGTCGGCAAGACCGCCGTCGTCGAGGGCCTGGCCCAGGCGATCGTCCGCGGGGACGTCCCGGAGACCATCAAGGACAAGCAGCTTTACACGCTGGACCTCGGGTCCCTCGTGGCCGGCTCCCGCTACCGCGGCGACTTCGAAGAGCGCCTGAAGAAGGTCCTCAAGGAGATCCGCACGCGCGGTGACATCATCCTGTTCATCGATGAGATCCACACCCTGGTGGGTGCCGGTGCCGCCGAAGGCGCCATCGATGCGGCCTCGATCCTGAAGCCCATGCTGGCCCGCGGCGAACTCCAGACCATCGGGGCCACCACGCTGGACGAATACCGCAAGCACATCGAGAAGGATGCCGCGCTGGAGCGCCGCTTCCAGCCGATCCAGGTCAAGGAACCCTCCGTCGCGCACGCGATCGAGATCCTCAAGGGCCTCCGCGACCGGTATGAGGCGCACCACCGGGTCACCATCACCGACGGCGCCCTCGCCTCGGCGGCGGCCCTTTCCGAACGCTACATCTCGGACCGCTTCCTGCCGGACAAGGCGATCGACCTGATCGACGAGGCAGGTGCGCGGTTGCGTATCCGCCGCATGACTGCTCCGCCGGAGCTCAAGATCATGGACGAGAAGATCGCCGCCATGAAGCTGGAGAAGGAATCCGCGATCGACGCGCAGGACTTCGAAGGCGCCGCGTCGCTGCGCGACAAGGAGCAGAAGCTCATTGCCGAGCGCGCCGAAAAGGAACGCCAGTGGAAGACCGGCGGCATGGACGACATCTCCGAAGTTGATGAAGACCTCATCGCTGAAGTGCTGGCGAACTCCACCGGCATCCCGGTCTTCAAGCTGACCGAGGAAGAGTCCTCGCGCCTGCTGAAGATGGAAGACGAGCTCCACAAGCGCGTGGTCGGCCAGAACGAGGCCATCAAGGCCCTGTCCCAGGCGATCCGGCGCACCCGTGCAGGCCTCAAGGACCCCAAGCGTCCGGGCGGCTCGTTCATCTTCGCCGGCCCCACCGGCGTCGGCAAGACCGAACTGGCCAAGGCCCTCGCCGAGTTCCTGTTCGGCGAGGAAGACGCCCTGATCACCCTGGACATGTCCGAGTACTCGGAGAAGCACACGGTGTCGCGGCTCTTCGGTGCCCCTCCGGGCTACGTGGGCTACGAGGAAGGCGGCCAGCTGACCGAGAAGGTCCGCCGTCGTCCGTTCTCCGTGGTCCTGTTCGATGAAGTGGAGAAGGCGCACGCCGATCTCTTCAACTCGCTCCTGCAGATCCTGGAAGACGGCCGCCTGACCGACTCCCAGGGCCGCGTGGTGGACTTCAAGAACACCGTGATCATCATGACCACGAACCTCGGCACCCGGGACATCTCCAAGAGCGTTGCCACCGGCTTCCAGTCCGGCACGGACACGCAGACCGGCTACAACCGGATGCGGGCCCGGGTCACGGAGGAGCTCAAGCAGCACTTCCGCCCCGAGTTCCTGAACCGCGTTGACGATGTTGTGGTCTTCCCGCAGCTGACCCAGGACGAGATCATCGAGATCGTGGACATGTTCGTCGCCCGCCTGGAGAAGCGCCTCAAGGACAAGGACATGGGCATCGAGCTCACGTCCGCGGCCAAGGTGCTCCTGGCGACCCGCGGCTACGACCCCGCCATGGGTGCCCGGCCGCTGCGCCGCACCATCCAGCGCGAGATCGAGGACCAGCTCTCCGAGAAGATCCTCTTCGGCGAACTGCACTCCGGCGACATCGTCGTGGTGGACGTCGAAGGCGAAGGCGACGACGCGAAGTTCACCTTCGCCGGCAATGCCAAGCCGCGCATCCCGGAGATCGCTCCGAGCGTCTAAGCACCATCAACAACGGCCCCGCTGCCCCGAAAGGGACGGCGGGGCCTTTGCGTTGCCCGCCGTCGTGAACCATTTGCCAGAGATGGCCGCTAGGGGACCTGGCTTAGCGGCCATCTTCGGCGGGCGGTGGGCGGTGTCCGTGCTGAAGCGCCAGGGCCCGTCCCGCATGATTCGGGAGCCCTATCTGAAAGCAACGTTTCACTCTTAGTGAACGTTTTGTGATCGATGCCACATTCGGTGTTGAATCGGTGCATGGCTGCTAAGGACTCAGAGACCCTGAGCGAACAACCCGAGACCCCCTTCCACGATCTGGACCACTACCTCGCGATCCCCAGAGTGAGCGGTTTGACGCTGAGCCCGGACGGCACCCGGCTGGTGACCACCGTGGCGACCCTCGGCGCGAAGGGCACCGAATACTGCACCGCGCTGTGGGAGGTGGATCCGGGCGGGGCCAAACAGGCCCGCCGGATCACGCGCAGCGCCAAAGGGGAGGCCGGTGCGGTGTTTGCCGCCAACGGCGACCTGTACTTCACCTCGGCCCGTCCCGATCCGGAGAGCCCCGAGGCCGACCCGGTGAACGCCCTCTGGATCCTGCCGTCCGACGGCGGCGAAGCCCGGGTGGCCTTGTCCCGGGCCGGCGGAATCGGCGGGGTCCACGCCGCCAAGGACGCCGACACCGTGGTGGTCGCGGCCTCGGTCCTGGCAGGCTCCACGGACGAGGACAATGACGAGGAACGCCGGAAAGCGCGCAAAGACAACAAGGTCGCGGCCATCCTGCACAGCGGCTACCCAGTCCGCTACTGGGACGCGGACCTGGGCCCGGCGCAGCCGCGGCTGTTCGCCGTCGAACCCGGAGACCCGTTGGAGGCCGGAAAGCCGGCCACCGTCGACGCCGCGCCGCCGCTGAAGCTGCGCAACCTGACGCCCGACGCCGGAACGCGGCTCAGGGACGCCGAATCGGTGCTCAGTCCGGACGGCACGACGATCTACAGCAGCTTCGCCAAGCCCCTCGCCAACGCCGATTCACGTTCCGTGCTGGTCGCCATCGACGTCGCCACCGGCACCCGCACGGTCCTGCTGGACACGGAAGGCCTGAGCTACTTCCCGGGCCCGGTCAGCCCGGACGGCCGGAGCCTGGTGGTGGTCAGCGAAAGCGACACCACGCCGCTGGCGGCGCCGCAGGTCAAGCTGCACCTCCTCCACGTCACTGGCCCGGCGGCAGGGGGCAGCGCCCTGACGCCGCTCGCCCATGACTGGGACCGCTGGGCCCGCCCCGCAGCATGGCTGCCGGACGGATCGGCCCTGCTGGTCACCGCCGACGAGGACGGCGCATCGCCGGTATTCCGGATCGGTGTGGCCGGAGACCCGGACGGGACGGCCCCGGTGCTACGCCTGACGGCCGACGCCGCGGCGTACACCGACGTCGTCGTCGCACCGGACGGACACAGCGCCTACGCCCTGCGCAGCTCCTACGAATTCCCCGCCGAACCTGTGCGGATCGACCTCGCCTCCGGTGACGTCGTCCGCCTGCCCGCGCCCGCGGAACGCCCGCACTTCAAGGGCACGCTGGAGCGCGTGGAGACGACGGCGGCCGACGGCGCCCGTGTGCCCGCGTACCTGGCCCTGCCCGAGGCCGCGTCCGCCGCGGCCCCGGCCCCGCTGCTGCTCTGGATCCATGGCGGCCCGCTGGGATCCTGGAACGCCTGGACGTGGCGCTGGAACCCGTGGCTGCTGGTGGCGCGCGGCTACGCGGTGCTGCTCCCGGACCCTGCCCTCTCCACCGGCTACGGTCAGGACCACATCCAGCGCGGCTGGGGGGAATGGGGCAAGGCTCCGTTCACCGACCTGATGGCCATCACCGACGCCGTCGTGCAGCGCTCCGACATCGACCAGACGCGCACGGCCGCCATGGGCGGCTCGTTCGGCGGGTACATGGCCAACTGGGTGGCCGGGCAGACGGACCGCTTCAAGGCAATCGTCACGCACGCCAGCCTCTGGGCCCTGGACCAGTTCGGCCCCACCACCGACGCCGCGCAGTACTGGCTCAAGGAGATGACGGCAGAGATGGCGCTGGAGAACTCCCCGCACCTGCACGTGGAGAACATCCGCACTCCCATGCTGGTCATCCATGGCGACAAGGACTACCGCGTGCCGATCGGCGAGGGACTCCGGCTCTGGTACGAGCTGCTCGCCAAGTCGCAGCTGGCGGCGGACGGAAACGGCGAAACGGACCACCGTTTCCTGTATTTCCCGGACGAGAACCACTGGATCCTGCAGCCGCAGCACGCCAAGGTCTGGTACGGCGTCGTGGAGCACTTCCTGGCCAGGAACCTGCTGGACAAGGACGTTCCCGTCCCCGACGAACTAGGTCTCTGACGGCCCGGGGCCCGTGCCGGCAGGGAGCCGGCCGCGCCCGGGGCACCCGTAAGATTGGGCTGTGACTGAGACCGTGACTGAGACCGCCACTGAGACGATCCGCATCCGCCCCGCCCGCACCGACGACGTTGGCGCCATCAAGACCCTCGTGGCGCCGCTGGCTGACCAGCGGATCCTCATGGCCAAGGAAACCGTGGCCTATTACGAAAGCCTGCAGGAGTTCCGGATCGCAGAATCCGAAGACGGCGAGGTGATCGGCTGCGGGGCGCTGCACGTCATGTGGGAGGACCTCGCCGAGGTCCGCACGCTCGCGGCCTCGGACGTCTGGCGCGGCAAGGGCGTGGGCCACGCGCTGGTGGAGCGCCTGCTGGAGGATGCCCGCGCGCTGGGAGTCTCCCGGGTCTTCTGCCTGACGTTCGAAGTGGAGTTCTTCAAGAAGCACGGCTTTGAAGTCATGGCTGACCAGACCGCCGTCGACCCCGTGGTGTATTCCGAGCTCCTGCGCTCGCACGACGAAGGCGTGGCCGAGTTCCTGGACCTGGCGCGGGTTAAACCGAACACGCTGGGCAACACCAGGATGATCAAGGAGCTGTAGCCCCGCCGGGTTGCGGCTGCTCCGCGGCCGGCGAGGGCGGTGCCGGCAGCCGAAGCGGCGCCCCGGTCGGCGAAGGCGGCGTCCCGGCCGGCGAAGACGGCGCCGGCGTCGGCGGCCGCCAGGAACTCGACGTCCACGCAGGGCTTCCCTTCAATAAATTTGATGGATAAACTGATGCCGGCCCAGGGGGTGGGCCGCCATACTTCCGGAGGCAAAAAATTGCACAAAGCCGTGATTTTTCCCGATCTCTCCGCAATCCACAGGTCAATCGCCAGCGCTCCGGCAGGGCCGCCGGACCAGCCGCTGGAAGCGCTGCCGCCCGAGCCCGCCAACCACTCCTCGCCCGGCGCCGGCGCCGGCGTGACGGGGCAGACCGCCGGGGCGGTATCTGCCGCGTCAGGACCGCCGGCCGCGTCCCGCGCCCGCAAGGGCCGGCTCGCCGCGCCGCCGTTCTCATGGCTGGGCGTGGACGCCTGGCCGCATTCTCCGGCGTGGGCCGACCAACAAGCCTGAAGCGCGTGGGTTCGGAACGCACGGCCACAACCCCGCCGCCCCGGGATTCGCAGCCCGCCAGGGAGCCCGGGCCGGGGGAACGGGGAGCCTACCGCCGGCCGTGCCCCGGTAGTAGGGTCTAAGCAAGCAGCCAGGACACCATCCAGGGAGCACCGCCATGAAGAAACTCATCAATGATCCCAAAGCCGTGGTCGACGAGTCAGTGGAAGGGTTCGGGCTTGCTCACGCCGACCTCGTGACCGTCTTCCCGGACCCGAAATACATCGTGCGCAAGGACGCTCCCGTCGCAGGGAAAGTCGGGCTCGTCTCCGGCGGCGGCAGCGGACACGAGCCGCTGCACGGCGGGTACGTGGGCCTGGGCATGCTCGACGCCGCCGTCCCGGGCGCCGTGTTCACCTCTCCCACTCCGGACCAGATCCTGCCGGCCACGCTGGCCGTAAGCTCCGGCGCCGGCGTCGTGCACATCGTGAAGAACTACACCGGAGACGTCCTGAACTTCGAAACCGCCGCCGAACTCGCGCAGGCCGAAGGCGTCGAGATCCGCACCGTGCTCGTCAACGACGACGTCGCCGTGGAGGATTCGCTGTACACGGCCGGGCGCCGGGGCGTTGGCGGCACCGTCCTGGTCGAGAAAATCGCCGGTGCGGCCGCGGAGCGCGGTGACAACCTGGACGCCGTCGCCGCGATCGGTGACCGCGTCAACCAGAACGTGCGCAGCATGGGCGTGGCGCTGTCCGCCTGCACCGTTCCGCATGCCGGGGTGCCCAGTTTTGAGCTCGAGGAAAACGAGATCGAGATCGGCATCGGCATCCACGGCGAACCGGGACGGCACCGCATCCCGATGGAAAACGCCGACGGCATCACCGACCGGCTCCTGGATCCGGTGGTCAGCGACCTCGGCCTTGCTTCCGGGGACCAGGTGCTCCTGTTCGTCAACGGCATGGGCGGCACCCCGCAAAGCGAGCTGTACATCGTCTACCGCAGGGCCGCGCAGAAACTGGCCGAGCAGGGCGTCACCGTGGCCCGCTCCCTGGTGGGCAACTTCATCACCTCCCTCGAAATGCAGGGCTGCTCCATCACTGTCCTGCGCCTCGATGACGAGATGACAACGCTCTGGGACGCTCCAGTGCACACTCCGGCCCTTCGCTGGGGCGTCTGACCGTGGGCTTGGACGTCGGCTGGGCGGTGCGGTGGCTGACGCTTTCGGCGCAGGCCATGGCGGAACACCGGGTGGAACTGATCGAGCTGGACCGGCCCATCGGGGACTCGGACCACGGCGAGAACATGGACCGCGGCTTCAGGGCCGTGATGGACAAACTTGCCGAGGCGCCGCCGGAAACCCCGGCCGCGGCGCTGAAACTGACGGCCATGACGCTGATGTCCAAGGTCGGCGGGGCGGCCGGCCCGCTTTACGGCACGGCGTTCCTGCGGGCCGCCACGGCCCTGGGTGAGAGCTCCGACGTCGACGCCGCCACCCTCGCCGCCGCGCTGCAGGCCGCCCGCGACGGGATCGTCGCCCGCGGCAAGGCCGAATCCGGCGACAAGACCATGGTGGACGCCTGGACTCCCGCGATCGAGGCGGCCGCCGCAGCGGCTGGCGACGGCGACGGGGACGTCAGAAAGGTGCTGCTTGCCGCGGCGGAAGCCGCCGAAGCCGGCGCCGTGTCCACGGATCCGATGCTCGCCCGCAAGGGCCGGGCCAGCTACCTGGGGGAGCGCAGCATCGGCCACCGCGACCCCGGAGCGGTCTCCAGCGCGCTGATTCTGCGCGCCGCGGCCGGAGCGGCCGAATGACAGTCCGGCTGGTGGTCGTCTCGCACAGCTCCAAGATCGCGGACGGCGCCGTCGAACTCGCCGCGCAGATGGCTCCCGACGTCCTGATCCTCCCCGCCGGCGGCACCGACGACGGCCGCATCGGCACGAGCCTGGACAAGGTCATGGCGGCCCTGGAGCAGGCTGCCGGTGACGGTGTGGTGGTGCTCGCCGACCTCGGCTCCGCGGTGATGACGGCCGAGTCCGCTGCGGAGTTTGCAGCCGATCCAGGCTCGGTGCTGATTGCTGACGCGCCCATCGTCGAAGGACTCGTCGCGGCCGCGGTGGCTGCCCAGGCAGGGGCCGAAGCGGCAGCGGTGAAGGACGCGGCCGAGGCCGTCTACCGGCCCCCCGCCCATCCCGCGGAGGCGGGGCATGTGCACCAGCAGCCGCCGGACGCCACCGGGGACTTTGTGCTCGTCAACCAGACCGGCATGCATGCCCGGCCGGCAGCGAAGATCGCCGGAGGCCTGTCCGCCATGGACGCCGAGGTGACCGTGAACGGCGCCGATGGCGCCTCCATGACCGAGCTCATGATGCTTGCCGCCGGCAAGGGAACCGTCCTGCACGTGGAGGCCAGCGGCCCGGACGCCGCCAAGGCGGTCGACTACCTTGAACGCCTGGTCGGCTCGGGGTTCGGAGAACCGTAAGCGCTAGGGTGCCTGGCGGAGGCCGGCCGCGTCGAGCACCACGCTGGCGGTGATGAAGGTTCCGCACTGCTCACCAAACGGGTCTGCCGCCCGGGGCGTGAACGCCGCGGTCCTGGCCGGCAGCGGGTTCCCGGCGGTGTCCGTGCCCGTGGCCGTCACCTCGATCCGGCTGGCGCTCAGCGTCTCCATCATCAGCATTCCGGTCAGGGTGCCGTCGGGCGAAGAAGTGGCCGAGCAGACGCCGTCGCCGCCGTAGGGGCCCGGCTCGCAGCCTTGGTCCACGGCCGTGCTCCCGGGAACCAGCTCGAGGTCCGCCTCCTTGCAGCGGCCGTCCTGGCACGCGGCCAGATGGATGGTCCGCACTGACGGGGCGTACTCCCGGTCCACCGTGAGCGACACAACGGGCGCCTGGGCGATCGCCGGGCAGGCGGCCTCCGGCCGGCACGCGACAGCCACGACTGCGGTGAGGACCAGCACGGCCGCGGCCGCCAGCTTGCGCATGCTCCAGCGTAGATCCTCAGCCCGGGAGCCGGAAGCCGCCCTGGTGCAGTTCGGCGAGGCCGTCGCCCAGCAGCCCTGCCAGCGCCCGTTCCAGCTGCTCGGGGGCCGCGTTGAGCCGGTGCAGGGCCGCGAGCGGAATGCCGATGCCCTGCGGTTCGAAGCCCAGGTCCGCGGGGGCCTGGTGGAACAGGACCGGCGCCACGGGCTCCTCGGCTGCCCGCAGGACGGCCATCACGGCGCCGCGTACCTGCCGGTCCGTGCCGTGCCAGGCCTGTCCCTTGGGCGTGTACGTCGGCGCCGGCTCCCCGGCCGCCAGCCAGGCGCAGGACTCCCGGACAGGGCACTGGCCGCACTTGGGGGTCCGCGCAGTGCAGACCAGGGCGCCGAGTTCCATGACGGCGGCGTTCCAGCGCACCGAGGCGCCGGGGCGGTCCGGAAGCAGCGATGCCGCCAGCCGCATTTCGGCGGCGGTCAGCGCCTGCGCCGGCAGGGCAGAGCCGGTGACCAGCCGCGCGTGGACCCGGCGGATGTTGGTGTCCACCACCGTTTCGCGGCATCCGTAGGCGAACGCGGCGACGGCCGCGGCCGTGTAGCTGCCCACGCCCGGCAGGTCCAGGAGCTCGGTGTAGGTGCCGGGGACGGCCCCGCCGTGGCTGTCCCTGATGGCGACGGCGGCAGCATGAAGGCGCAGGGCGCGCCGGGGATATCCCAGCCGGCCCCAGGACCGGACGGCCTCCCCGGCGGGTTCGCCGGCCAGATCTGCCGGTTCCGGCCAACGGCGCAGCCACTCCTCCCAGACCGGCAGGACCCGGACCACCGGCGTCTGTTGGAGCATCACTTCGCTGACCAGCACACCCCAGGGCGAGCAGTCCGCGGCCCGCCACGGCAGATCCCTGGCGTTGGACGCGAACCAGTCATCCAGGGCCGCATGGAGCGCTGGGAGATTGTCGGCACGGCCGGGCGCCCCGGCGGGCAGGGGGTCCCGCGGTGCCGCGGCGGATACGGGGGGCGTGGGGGCTAGAGTTTCGATCCATTCAGCGTAATAGATCGGGGTAACGGATCGGGACGGCGTCAGGTCCCGCGGCGTGGTCGGGCGCCATAGCCCGCGCGGTTCTCTAGGCTAGAAGAATGGTCAGGCAAGGCACTTCAGGTACGGGCGGTTCGCGGCCGAAAGGTTCGGCCCCGGGGCAATCCGGGCGCAAATCCGGACGGCCCCCGCTGCGCCGGGTCTACCGCCGCCGCCGGCTGTTTGCAGGGGTGGTCCTGCTGCTCGCCATCGCCGTGGCCTTCGGCGGCTTTGTGGCGGTCTCGAATGCCATGGGCGGAGGCCCGTCTGCCGGCGCCCAGCCGTCCGGGGCAGCACCGTCGCCGGCGGCCAGCCCGGCTGGCTCCGCGTCGGGGAGCCCGACGGCGTCCGGGGAGGCTTCGGCCTCACCCACGGCCACATCGGGGGAGGGCTGCGAGCAGAATCTGATCACCGTTACGGCCGCCACCGACAAACAGGCTTACGCCGCCGGTGAGAAGCCGCTGCTGAGCCTCACGGTGACCAACAACAACAAGGTCCCGTGCGAGGTCAACATCGGGACGTCGCAGATGGAGTACATGATCACCAGCGGCTCGGACCGGATCTTCTCCTCCAAGGACTGCCAGGCGGAGAGCGCGGACCTGATGAAGACCATTGCTCCGGGCAAGAGCGAGACGGCGAACTTCCCGTGGCAGCGCAACCGCACGGTGCAGGGCTGCGAGCCCGTCGAGGCCACGCCCGGTGCCGGCGGCGCCTACTACGTCTTCACCGCGCGGCTGGCGAACAAGAACAGCCCCAAGGCCGTGTTCCAGCTCAGCTGACCCGCATAACTCCTGTTACCCCGACGATTACCCCCCGGTGGGCTTGTGGAGGGGGTTAGAGGAAGCGGTCCAGCAGGCTGGCCTCGGCCATGCGGCTCAGGCCCTCCCTGACGGTCCTGGCACGCTGGTCACCGATCCCGTCGACGGTCATGAGGTCATCGATTGTTGCCGCCATCAGGAACTGCAGGCCGCCGAAGTGGTCGACGAGCCGGTCGGCGACGGCCTTCGGCACGGCCTTGAGCCCGGAGAGCAGGCGGTAGCCGCGCGGCTGCACGACGGCGTCGAGGTTGGCCTCGCCGCCGGCGAAGCCGACGATCCCGGCGATCTTGCCCAGGTCGATCAGCTCGGTCGGGCCCAGGCTGACGAGGGCCTTGACCGCTTTGTCGATGTCCTCCGCTGTTGCGGCCGGCCCGGAGTAGTCGCGGATGATGACGTCGCTGCCCGGGCCGCGGCCGACGGTGAGCTCGTCCAGCTGCAGCGAGAGCAGGCGGCCGTCCTCGCCCAGTTCCAGGACGTACTGGGAGATTTCCTCGGAGATCCTGCGCACCATTTCCTGGCGCTGCAGGGTGACCGCGACGTCACGGACCGTCACCATGGCCTCGATTTCCAGGGCCGAGAGCGAGCTGGTGACCTGGTCCAGGCGCGAGCGGTAGCGTTCCAGGGTTGCCAGGGCCTGGTTGGCGCGGGCCAGTACCTTTTCGGAGCCCTCCAGGACGTGGCGCAGCCCGTGCACGTACAGCGCGATGATCTGCATTGACTGGCTGACCGAAATGACCGGGACGCCCGTCTGGATGGCCACGCGTTCCGCGGTCCGGTGCCTGGTGCCCGATTCCTGCGTTTCGATGCTCGAATCCGGGACGAGCTGGACCGCCGCGCGCAGTATATTGCTGGCATCCTTGTCGCAGACGATGGCGCCGTCCATCTTCGCCAGTTCCCGAAGCCGGGTGGGGGAGAAGTCGATGCCGATCTCGAAGCCGCCCGAACAGATGGACTCGATGGTCCTGTCGATGCCCAGCACGATCAGCGCGCCGGTCCGGCCGCGGAGGATGCGTTCCAGGCCGTCGCGGAGGGCTGTGCCCGGTGCCACCCTGGCCAGGGTCGCCTTGAGCGCATCTTCAGGGCTCCGAGCCATAGATTTCCCTTCAAAGGTGCAGGAACGAGCCTGCAAGTGCGCCGGATTCCAGGGTCTCCCGGCAGGATCAAAGTACTCAGTTCCCCGCTCTCCCCATGATAGGGGTAAAGCAAGGCCACTTCCGCACAGGCAAGCCCTAAAGTGGTCCATTGCGGCGTGCCGCCGCGGGCCTCCTGAAGGGCTGCCCCGGGCGCCGTCCGTGACGGCATTTTGGCGCCGCAAGGCCGCAGCTTCGTGCCCGGGCATCGCGCAGCTTCATGCGCGGTCCGGCCGCAGCTTCGACCGTGGTCCGCGGCCTGCGATAAACTTGGATCCTTGGGTGTACCGCGGGCTCTCCGCGCCGTGACCCGTCCACTGCCGCAGCGAAAGTAGCATCGTGTCTCAAGAAGTCCTCAGCCCCGCCCGAGTCCAGGAGATTCACAAGCAGGCGGCCCGGCGCCGGACTTTCGCGGTCATTTCGCACCCCGACGCCGGCAAATCCACCCTGACGGAGGCCCTGGCGCTGCACGCAAAGGTGATCGGCACGGCCGGCGCCTCCAGCGGAAAGGCCAACCGCAAGGAGACGGTCTCGGACTGGATGCAGATGGAAAAGGACCGCGGCATCTCCATCAGCTCTGCCGCTCTGCAGTTCGCCTACCGGGACACCGTCATCAACCTCCTGGACACCCCGGGCCACGCCGACTTCTCCGAGGACACCTACCGCGTGCTCGCGGCCGTGGACTGTGCCGTCATGCTGGTCGACGCAGCGAAGGGCCTGGAAACCCAGACCATGAAGCTCTTCGAGGTCTGCAAGCAGCGCAACCTGCCCATCATCACAGTCATCAACAAGTGGGACCGGCCCGGCCTGGACGCCCTGGCGCTGATGGACGAGATCACCGAGCGCACCGGCCTGCAGCCGATGCCGCTGACCTGGGCCGTTGGCATCTCCGGCGACTTCCGCGGCGTCTGGGACCTGCGCAACGACCGCTTCGCGCAGTTCAAGCGCAACAACGCCGGCGCCAACATCGCCCTCACCGAATACTTCACCCCCGACGAGGCCGCCGCCAGCCAGGGCGACGATTGGTCCAACGCAGTGGACGAGGCCGGGCTGGTCATCGAATCCAACCTGGCGTTCGACGTCGCGGCCTTCCACGCCGGCAAGGCGACGCCGATCCTGTTCAGCTCGGCCGCGCTGAACTTCGGCGTCAAGGAAATCCTCGACGCCCTCGTCGACTTCGCCCCGCCCGCTGCCCCGCGGCCCGACGTCGACGGCGACCCCCGCCCCGTGGATGCCCCGTTCGCCGGGTTCGTCTTCAAGGTCCAGGCCGGCATGAACAAGGCCCACCGCGACCACGTTGCCTTCATCCGTGTCTGCTCCGGCATGTTCGAGCGCGGCATGGTGGTCACCCAGACCCGGACGGGGAAATCCTTCGCCACCAAGTACGCCCAGCAGGTTTTCGGCCGCGAACGCGAGGTGATCGACGAGGCCTTCCCGGGCGATGTGGTGGGCCTCGTGAACGCCTCCTCCCTCCGGGTGGGGGACAGCCTGTTCCTGGACCAGCCCGTGGAGTTCCCGGCGATCCCGCTGTTCGCCCCGGAGCACTTCCAGGTGGCGCGCTCCAAGGACCCGAGCCGGTTCAAGCAGTTCCGCCGCGGCATCGAACAACTCGAGCACGAGGGTGTCATCCAGGTGCTCCGCTCCGACATCCGCGGTGACCAGGCGCCCGTTCTTGCCGCCGTCGGCCCCATGCAGTTCGAAGTGGTCGAGGACCGCATGGCGCACGACTTCAGCGCCCCGATGCGGCTGGAGCGGCTCCCGTATTCCATGGCCCGGATCTCGACCGCCGACGCCATGCCGGCGCTGGCCAACGTCCCCGGCGCCGAAGTCCTGTTGCGCTCCGACGGGGAATACCTGGCCCTGTTCAACGACGTCTGGGCCCTGCGCCGGATCGAAAAGAACCACCCTGACCTCACCCTGGTGCCGATCGGGACCCACAACCCCGCAAAATAGCCCAAGGCGGCGGACCGAAAGGGTCCCGGGAAGTCTTCCGGAATCCGGTTTCCGCGTTATGATAAGTAAGCTTGCTTATGGTGCGGGTGCCGGGATTTGTCCCGGCTTTGGACTGATCCGCCCGCTTCCAGCGGCGGCCCCATTAGAGGGACCACGTAGACCTTTGACAACCATGGACCCCGGTTTCCTGCTCAGCGGGCGCTACCGGATCGAAGAACTCATTGGCAGGGGCAGCCAATCGAGCGTGTACCGTGCCACGGACGAGGTCCTGGGGCGTGAAGTGGCAGTCAAACTCTTCCGCGACGGGACAGTGGACGAAGAGCGGACCCGCAGGCAGGCCGATGAAGTGCGGATCCTGGCGGGGATGGCCCACCACGCCCTCGTGACACTGTTCGACGCCGGCACGGACCTCAGTGACCCGACCCGCCGGCTCAGTTATCTGGTGATGGAACTCGTCCGCGGCCCCGACCTGCGCCGCCGCTCGGCCGAGGGTCCGCTGTCGGCGGCCCACATGGCGCTGATCGGACACGATCTCGCCGACGGTCTTGCGCACATCCACCACCACGGCATCATCCACCGGGACGTCAAGCCGGCCAACATCCTGCTCGTGGACTACAGCGTCGAGGACCGGCGCGCCCGCGCCAAACTCAGCGACTTCGGCGTGGCCATCACCATCCGCGAAGGCCACCACGGCGACCCCGATGACAGCTCCGGCACCCCGGCCTACCTCAGCCCTGAACAGGCTGCCGGCGAACCGGCAGGCCCCGCCAGCGACGTCTATTCGCTGGGGCTGGTCCTGCTGGAAGGCCTGACAGGGAAAATGGCCTATCCGGGCGCGCCGGTGCAGTCCGCCCTGGCCCGGCTGCTCCACGACCCGGACGTCCCCGAAGACATCGCGCCCATGTGGGCGGCCCTGCTGACCTCCATGCTGGACAGGGATCCGGCCGCCCGCCCGCCGGCCCGGGAAGTGTCCCTGGCCCTGCGCCAGGAAGTCATCAGCGGCACAGGACGCCGCCGCCGGGACCCGGCCGCGCTGTTGACCGACGAAGAAGGGCGCATGCGTGCGGTCGAGCGGTACCGGATCCTGGACACTCCCGCGGACGGCGTCTTTGACCGGATCGCGGCGCTGGCCGCACGCATGTTCTCGGTGCCCGTGGCGATTGTCAGTGTTGTGGACCATGACCGCATCTGGTTCAAGTCCCACCACGGCACGGATGTCACGGAAATCGGCCGGGACCCCGGATTGTGCGCCTCCGCCGTCCTGCAGGGCGATGCCTGGATTGTCCGGGACGCCGTCAACGATCCCCGGACGCTGGCCAACCCCCTCGTGGCAGGCGAGTTCGGCCTGCAGTTCTATGCCGGGGTGCCGCTGCGCACTCCGGACGGCTACAACCTGGGCACCTTCTGCATCCTGGACCGTGAGCCCCGCGAGTTCAGCGATGAGGACACTGCCGCGCTGGAGGACCTGGCGGCGCTCGTGATGCACGACCTGGAGCTGCGGCTCCACAGCCGGCGGGCGCTCGCCGGGTAACCTGCGGTCCGCCCGACGGGCTTGGCCTACCGCCGGCCGGCGTGCAGGGCCAGTTCGAGTTCGAAGCGCGCCGTTGGGTCCTCGAGGGCGTCGCCAAAGAGCTCGCGCAGCTGCGCTGCCCGGTAGCCCACGGTCTGCGGGTGGATCCCGAGCTCGGCGGCCACGGGCGCCCGCTGGCCCCAGTGGCGCAACCAGGAGAGCAGGGTTTCGGCGAGCCGGTCGCGCTGTGCGGGCCGGAGCCCTTCCAGCGGCGCGAGCCGGCGGTTGGCGAGTTCGGTGATCGCCGAGGGTTCTGCACCGAGAATCACCTGCGCCAAGTGCTCGTCGGCCCAGATCGGGGGGTCATCCGGTCCCTCCCGCGGAGGCAGTGCTGCGGCGGCCAGCACGGCCAGCCGCAGCGAATCCGGAACCCTCTCCCAGCCCCCGGCCGGTCCCACGGAAGCGCCGCGCCCCTTCAGGGCACGGTCCAGGTCGTCCCGGGCGGAGCGCGACATCCGCGCCGGCACCAGGGCGACAACATCGGTCTCGCGCTCAATCACAAGGGTGCCCGGGCCCAGGCGCAGCCGCAGCCCGGCCGCGCGGTCCAGCGGCAGCGTCACCACCGCCATGCGCTGGGGCAGGGACCAGTCCGCCATCGCCGCCGTCTGGCGCAGCGCCGCCTCGTCGGCCTGGCCGAGCAGGAGCAGGTCCAGCAGTTCGGTGCGCCGCCGGTCCACTGCTCCGGCCCGTTCGGACTGCTCAAAGGCGTAGGCCTCGGCGCTGACCGCTGACAGCTCATCGATGTACGCGAGGATCGATTCGCCCAGATCCACCACGACGCCCTGGCCCAGATGATGTTCCACTGAGACTTTGGACATCTCCCGGAACGTCACGCGGGCGCCCATCCGGTAGGCGCTCAGGAGCGCGTCCATGCTCCGCCCCTGCCGGAACTCGCCGCTGCCCAGCCCGGCCACCAGGTCCCGGCTTTCCTCGGACAGCGCCGGCAGCCGGGTCCCGGGCAGTTGCAGGAAGCGGTCCAGTGCCGCGGCCACGCCCCTGCGCAGCCCCCTGCCAAAGCGCCCCTCGATCGGCCTGGCGTACGCCGGGACGAGCTGCGGGACGGCTTCGATGATGGCCTCCACAATGCCGGGCATCCGCGGCCGCAGCATGTCGCTGACCTCCCGCGGCAGGGCCAGCCAAGGAGGATCGTAGGCGGGGGTGGGGCCGGCAGGCTCCCGGGCAGGGGATGTGTTCATGAACAGTCCGATGAGTTGTTGCGGCGGGATAGTTTTCTTGAGTCGATCGTATGCCTTGGGTGAAGAAGTATGGCGCAATCTGACATAAGCTTGATGAATGATCCGGCTCCGTAAGCTGGCGCGCGCCGCATCTCTACTGACCACCCCACTAGCTCCAGAAGACATTCTGTCGCTGTTCAATCCTGTGTTTTCCGCCCGCCAATTGCGCGGCGTAGTCACCAGGGTGGTTCCAGAAACGGCCGATTCCGCCACCATTTTCTTCCGTCCCGGCCGCGGCTGGCAAGCACATCTTGCCGGCCAGTGGGCCCGTATTGGCGTCGAGCTCGACGGTGTCCGCCACTGGCGGTCCTACTCGCTCAGCGCCCCCGCCGGACAGGACCCGGCAATCACCGTGACCGACATGGGCGCCGTCTCCGGGGCCCTCGTGCGCGGCACCAAGCCCGGCGACGTCCTGTTCCTGGCGCCCCCGCAGGGCGATTTCGTCCTGCCCGAGCATCCGCGGCCGCTGCTCATGCTCACGGCCGGCAGCGGGATCACCCCGGTGATGTCGATGATCCGCACGCTCGTTCCGCACCGCCCGGATTCGGACGTCGTCCTGATCCACACAGCCCGCACCGCCGCGGACACCATCTTCCGTGAAGAACTCGCCGAGCTCGCCGACCAGTTCCCCAACCTGCGCGTCACGCACTGGTTCACCGGTGAGAGCGGACGGCTGGACTTCACCTCGGCCGCCGACCTGGACCGGCTCTGCCCGGACTGGCGCCAGCGCGCCGCCTACGCATGCGGTCCGGAAGGGTTCCTCAACGACGCCGAGGCGCTGTGGGAGGCCGAAGCGGAGGACGCCCAGCAGGCCGCGGCCAGCTCGGGCACCCTGACCATCGAACGCTTCAGCACCAGCCTCGCCGGCGGCGCCGGGCACGACGGCGGCCTGGTCACCTTCGAGGCCTCCGACCGTGAAGTCGAGGCCGATGGCGACACCCCGCTGCTCGATGTCGGCGAGGACGCCGGCATCCTCATGCCCAGCGGCTGCCGGATGGGTATCTGCCACAGCTGCCTCATCCCGCTGCGGGCCGGCCACGTCCGTGACCTGCGCACCAACGAAGTGCACGGCGAGCCCGGCCAACTAATCCAGACGTGCGTGTCGGCAGCCGCCGGCCCCGTTAACCTCGACCTCTGAGGAGTATCACCGCATGACGATTGTTTCCAACAAACCGGACCTTTCCGACGCCGACACCCCCGCCACCAGCGGTTCAGCCGACACAGCGAAGGTCGTCACGGTCGCGAAGACGCGGCCCGGCGCCCTCGCCGAGACCGGCAGCCCGCTGCTGCGTCCGCCCGCGGCCGCCCACCTCTCCGACGAGCAGGTGGCGGAGCTGGGGCGCGAACTCGACGCCATCAAGGATGACATCCTCGCCAAGCGCGGGTCCGCCGATGCCGCCTACATCCGCCGCATGATCAAGATCCAGCGAGGCCTCGAGCTCTCCGGCCGTGCCCTGCTCCTTGTCAGCAAGAAGAAGCCCGCCTGGTTCGCCGGCACCGCGCTGCTGAGCTTCGCCAAGATCCTGGAAAACATGGAACTTGGGCACAACATCCTGCACGGGCAGTGGGACTGGATGCGGGACCCGGACATCCACTCCACCACCTGGGAATGGGACTTCGTCACCCCCGCGCGCTCCTGGCAGCACACCCACAACGATCTCCACCACCGCTGGACAAATGTGGTCGGCAAGGACAACGACATCGGATACAACCTGCTGCGGATGGATCCGGACCAGAAATGGACGCCCTTCAACCTGGGCAACCCGCTGTACAACGCGCTGCTGGCACCGGTCTTCGAGTGGGGCATCGCGATCTACGACCTCGAACTGGTGGACTACAAAGAGGGCCGGAAGTCCAAGGAAGCCCTGACCAAGGACCTGAAGGCCCTCGGCCGCAAGGCACTGACGCAGTTCACCAAGGACTACGCCGCCACTCCCGCCGTCGCCATGCTGACCGGTTCCGGCAAGCAGGCCCTCTACGGCACGCTGACCGCCAACGCCGTCCGCAACGTGTGGGCGCACGCAGTGATCTTCTGCGGCCACTTCCCCGAAGGCACCGACACCTTCACCGAGGAAATGGTAGAGGGCGAGACCCGCGGTGACTGGTATGTGCGGCAGATGATCGGCTCGGCCAACATCTCCGGCTCCAAGTTCATGCACCTCATGACCGGCAACCTCTCGCACCAGATTGAGCACCACCTGTTCCCGGACCTGCCCTCGAACCGCTACGCGGAGGTGCAGCCGAAGGTGCAGGAGATCTGCAAGCGCTACGGACTGCCGTACACCACGGGTCCGCTGCTGAAGCAGGTCGGCTCCACGTGGGCGAAGATCTTCAAGCTGGCCCTGCCGCCCAAGAAGGCCTAGCAAATCCAGGCCGGCTCAGCCGGAGCGAAATCATGAGAGGGGTGTCTGCCATCG
This sequence comes from Arthrobacter sp. 01N444, assembly GCF_056399305.1. Classification (NCBI taxonomy): domain Bacteria; kingdom Bacillati; phylum Actinomycetota; class Actinomycetes; order Micrococcales; family Micrococcaceae; genus Arthrobacter; species Arthrobacter sp. 01N444. The sequence continues at coordinate 155,236 of NZ_JBFTRB010000001.1, read as the reverse complement.
GGGCAGGCGCCCCTCTTCGTTGTGCCGGGGCGGGGTCAGGATTTGCCCGCCATGCCGAGGACGTGGGCCAGCCGCGGATTGCCGGGAAGCACCGAAAAGCCGAAGCGCTCGATGCCCTGCACGCTCAGGCCTGCCGCGGCGATCATGGCTGCGGTGTCACGGTTCGGGTGGCATCCGCCTGCCATCCGGCCCCACAGCGGTGTGAGCAGGTCTTCGGCGGCCCCCAACAGGCGGTGCGCTGAGCGGACATGTTCGTAGAACAGCAGCAGGCCGCCGGGGCGCAGGACCCGGACCACCTCCGCCAGGGCGAGGGGCGGGTCCGCCACGCTGCAAAGCACCAAACTGGAGACGACGACGTCGGCCGAGTCATCCGCCGCCGGCAGCGCTTCCGCCACGCCGTCCCTCACCGTGACGGGCACAGGCGCCTTGCCGGCGGCGGCGAGGGCCAGCGCACGGAGCGTGGGGTCCGGTTCGAGGGCCAGCACGCCGGACACCGTGGAAGGGTAGAACGGGAAGGTGGCCCCGTAGCCCGCCCCGATTTCGATGACGAAGCCGTGCGCCGGCGCGACGAGCCGGCGGCGGTGCTCTGCTGCGCCGCGGGCGTCCATCCGCGGACCCACCCGGGCATACGATCTCCCGAATGATGACTCACGGCGGGTGGTTTCCGGCATCGGGGCCTCCGCCAGCTCAGCTGACCGCGGCCGGGTTGAGCTTGAGCCTGCGCAGCAACTGGGCGTTCAGGGCAACCACAATGGTCGACGCCGACATCATCACGGCGCCCGCCGCGGGGGACAGGACAATTCCGGCGAAGGCGAGGACACCGGCAGCCAGCGGCACCGAGATGATGTTGTATCCGGTGGCCCACACGAGGTTTTGCCACATCTTCCGGTAGCTCGCCCTGGAAAGATCGAGCATTGACAGCACAGCCCGCGGATCGTTGCCGGCCAGGACCACGCCGGCAGATTCCACGGCCACGTCCGTGCCGCCGCCAATCGCGATCCCCACCTCCGCCCGTGCCAGCGCGGGGGAGTCGTTGACGCCGTCGCCCACCATGGCCACCTTCAGCCCGCGGCCCTGGAGCTCCGCCACTTTCTTGTCCTTGTCGGCGGGGAGCACCTCGGCGAACACTTCGTCGATGCCGAGCTCGGCGGCGACGGCGTGCGCCACCTGCCGGGCGTCGCCGGTGACCATGGCCACCTTGATGCCGCGTGCCTGCAGGGCCCGGACGGCCTGGCGGGACTCGGGCCGTACAGCGTCCTCGAGGCTGACAGCACCCAGGACCCTGCCGCCGTCCACGACATGGAGCACCGCTGCGCCGCGCTCCAGCCAGGTGCCGGTCGTGGCGGCCAACTCCGGCGGCTCCTGCAGACCCAGCTCCCGGAGCAGGGCCGGACCGCCCACCTGGACCGTGCGGCCATCGACCGTGGCGCGGACCCCGCGGCCGGTCAGCGACGTGAACCCGTCCGCCGTCGGAAGCTTCAGTCCCCGTTCCCGGGCGGCGGCAACGATTGAGCGGGCCAGGGGATGTTCGCTGTCGGCCTCCACGGCGGCCGCGAGTGCCAGCACCGTATCCTGCGCGGCGTCTTGGCCGGTCGTTCCCGCGTCTGCGGCGGCGACTTCCTTGAGTTCCGGTTCGCCCCTGGTCAGGGTTCCGGTCTTGTCGAACAGCACGACATCGACTGTCCGCATGCGCTCCAGCGCCATCCGGTTCTTGATCAGGACGCCCGCCCGGGCGGCGCGCTCGGTGGAAATGGCGATGACGAGCGGGATGGCAAGGCCGAGGGCGTGGGGGCAGGCGATTACCAGGACCGTCACGGTGCGGGTGACCGCGTCTCCTATGCTGCCCATCAGGGTCCAGAAGATGAACGTCAGGACGCCGGTGCCGGCCGCGAAGTAGAAGAGGAATGCCGCAGCCCGGTCGGCCAGGGCCTGGGCCCGGGAGGAGGACGCCTGCGCCTCGGCCACGAGGCGCCGGATCCCGGCGAGGGCCGTGTCCTCGCCGATGGCCGACACCCGGACCCGCACGGAGTTGTCAGTGGCGATGGTTCCGGCCACCACGGGATCCCCAGGGGCCCGCAGGACGGTTTTTGATTCGCCCGTGATCATGGATTCGTCGAATTCGGCCTGCCCGCCGCTGACGGTGCCGTCGGCCGGCATCCGGCCGCCGGGGCGGACCAGGATGGTGTCCCCGGCGCGGAGTTCGGCGAGGCTGACGGTCTCCGTGCCGGCTGCCGTGACGCGTTCCGCTTCGTCGGGCAGCAGCGCCGCCAGGGCATCCAGCGCACCCTGCGCCGAGCCGAGGGCGCGCATCTCGATCCAGTGGCCCAGCAGCATGATGGGGACCAGCAGCGCCAGCTCCCACCAGAAGTCGAGATCGAAACCGCCGATGCCGAGGCTGGTCACCCACGAGGCGATAAAGGCGACGCTGATGGCCATGGCAATCAGCAGCATCATCCCCGGTTTTCGCGTCTTCAGTTCATTGAGTCCGCCCTTGAGGAACGGACGGCCGCCGTAGAGGTAGATCGCCGTGCCGAACACCGGCGGGATCCACGCTGAGCCGGGGAAGGCGGGAGGAGCGTAGCCCAGGAGTTCCGCGAACATGGGGCTGAAGAAGACCACCGGCACGGCCAGGGCCAGTGACAGCCAGAACCTGTCCCTGAACATCGCGACGCTGTGCCCGGCATGCTGGCCGTGGCTGTGTACCGTGTGCTCATCCGCGGCGGAGCCCACGGCATGGTTGCCGTGCGGCGTCCCGCCCGGGCTGTGGTTCCCGAGGCCCTGGTCCGCGCCGGGGCTGCTGTGCCGGTGTTCCATGGTGTGTGCTCCTGACGGATGCTCAGTCATCTGCGGCTACGCCAAACATACCCCCGGGGGGTATCTTTGGCAAGAGGGCATTTCCAGCCTCAGCGGACCTCGATAACGCCCATCATCCCGAGGTCCCAGACCACCAGACCACCCGGCATTTGCGGCGTCAGCTGATCAGCAGTCCCAGGGCCTCGGCCAGGTGGCCGACCTCGCGGACCGAGAAGCCCGCCGGAACCGGTCCGTGCCCGTTGGGGCTGGCCGGTACCACGGCATGGGTGAAGCCGAGCCGGTGCGCCTCCTGGATGCGCTGGTTGATGCCGGGCACCGGGCGGACTTCGCCCGCCAGGCCCACCTCGCCGAAGGCTATGAGCCGCTGGGGGAGCGGCTTCCTGGCCTTGGCCGAGGCCACCGCCAGGGCCACGGCGAGGTCCGTGGCGGGTTCGCTGAGCTTGACCCCGCCGACCGTTGCCACGTATGAGTCGTCCTTGTTCAGCAGGCAGCCGGCGCGCTGCTGCAGGACGGCCAGCAGCATCGCGACGCGCGAGCTGTCGAGCCCGCTGGTGGCGCGGCGGGGCTGGGAGCTGGCGCTCTCGGCGAGCAGCGCCTGCACCTCGGCCAGCAGCGGCCGGCGGCCCTCCAGCGTGACCGTGATGCAGGTTCCCGAAACGGGCTCCTTGGTCCGGGAGACGAACAGCCCACTGGGATCGGCGAGGCCCTCGATGCCGTCCTCGTTTAAATCGAAGCAGCCGACGTCGTCGGTGGGTCCGTAGCGGTTCTTGACCGCGCGCAGCAGCCGCAGCCGCGAGTGCCTTTCGCCTTCGAACTGGCAAACGACGTCCACGAGGTGTTCCAGCAGCCGGGGCCCGGCGATGGAGCCGTCCTTGGTCACGTGCCCGACCAGCAGCGTGGTCATGTTGCGGCGCTTGGCCGCGGCGATCAGGGACGCCGCCACCTCGCGCACCTGGGACACGCCGCCGGCGCTGCCCTCGACGTCGGCGCTGCTGAGGGTCTGCACGGAGTCCACCACCAGCAGGCGCGGCTCCAGCTTCTCCACCTGCCCCAGGGCCTGCCCCAGGTCAGTTTCGGCGGACAGGTACAGGGATTCGGCGACGGCGTCGATCCGGTCCGCGCGGAGCTTGACCTGGGCCGCGGATTCCTCACCGGTGATGTAGAGGACGTCCTGCGCCGTGCGGGCGAATTTGGCCGCAACGTCCAGCAGCAGCGTCGACTTGCCCACCCCGGGCTCGCCCGCCAGCAGGATCACGGCGCCTGGCACCAGCCCGCCGCCGAGCACACGGTCGAGTTCATCCACGCCGGTGGGCAGGAAAGCGGCGGTAGTGGCGTCGACGTCGGCGATCCGGCGGGCCGGTTCCAGGACCGTCGTGGCCGCCGTCGTCCGGGCGACGGCGGTGCCGGTCTCCTCCACGCTGCCCCACGCCTGGCACTCGCCGCAGCGGCCCACCCACTTGGCCGCCGTCCAGCCGCATTCGGCGCATTTATAGCCGGGCACCTTCGGCCCCCGGGAAGTCTTCGTAGCCATTGGTCCACACTATCGGGGGCCAGCGACAACAAGCGCGCCGGCGGCGGGCCAGCGACAACAAGCGCGCCGTGCGCCAGCTGCAGCAGCTACAGCGGTGGCAGGATGTCCCGGGCTTCCTTGGAATCCAGCCCGGCGGCCTCGAGCAGGTCCACCATGAGCGGGCGGAACAACATGACCACCGTTTCGCCCTCCAGCCGCTGGACGTCCAGTATCCGCGGATGCAGCCGGACGGCGATCTCGCGCAGCTCCGAGCGTGCTGTCCGCAGGTGGGCGCGGCGGGCGCCGTCGTGGACTTCCGCCAGGCCGAGCGAGAGTTCGTCGACGGCGGCGGCCGTCTCCTGCAGGACCTCGGCGATGTTCTGGGTGGCCTCGTCCGAGAGCGCCGCATGGTTGATGGCGCTGGTCAGGCGGCGCGCAAAGACCCGGCTGTTGCGCAGCGCAAGATCGATGTAGTCCAGCGACTGCTCCATCTGGTCCAGCTCGTCCCGGTGCCGCCGGTAGGCTGGGGCCAGGGTTGCCACTTCGCCGGAGGCACGCAGCGACTGGCGCATGGCGTCGACGAGCGGCTGGCAGTTCCGGCCCCGGATGAGGGCATGCCAGGCCTGGGTGGAATCGCTGTAGCTCAGCGCCGAGGCGCATTCCCGCAGCACCTCGGCGAGCTCGTGCAGGAGCTTCTTGACGTCGCTGCGGGGTTCACGCCGCGGATCCTTGGGAACGAGCACGGTCATCAGCAGCGCGAACACTCCGCCCACCACGGCGTCGATGCTGCGGGTGAACGGGCCCCCGATCGGTGCGGGCAGGAGCACCACGAGGACCGACTGCAGGCCCAGTTGCGTCGTGAAAATCGTCCCGCTGTCCAGGAACCTGGCCAGCAGGATGGAGAAAAGGAGCACGACGGCGGCCTGCCAGATTCCGGAGCCCAGCCAGTGCAGCAGCAGGTCTCCGACCACGATTCCGAGCGTGCAGCCCAAGCCCACCTCGATGACGCGGCGCAGTCTGGGGTCGCGGGAAAAACCGAGCGCAATAAGGGATGACGTGGCCGCAAACAACGGCCCGCTGTGGCCCAGGACGTATTCTGCGAAAGCGTAAGCGCCCACGGCGCAAGTGGTCATCTGGATGGCCGGGCCCAGGGAGTTCCGGCTCCGGACAAAGCCGGTGCGGACCCGGCCGCGCAGGAATCGTGCGCTTGCGGAGAGTCCAGTCGCGGAGGCCATGCCCTCCAGTCTATTTGCTGCGCCGGGACGGCCGGCACGGCAGGACGCGGCACGGGCCGCGGGCCGCGGGCACTGTGTGGCTGATACGACTGTGACGCACAGAACACAATGGCGGCCCGGCATATGTAAGCCAATAGTCCCGCGTCGTTCACCGGCCGTTCACTTTGGTCCGCAATTCTCTTCACCTGGGCCACTTACGGTCGGTAAAGGTACAAACCCGTACGCATCCCTGCGGGCCTTCTCCAGGCCCGGCACTCACAGCCCTGGAAGGGGTACAACTCAGTGAAGGCTCTCCGCTTCGGCCGCAACGCGGCTATCGCTGTAATCGCCGTCGGCGCACTTGCGCTGACCGCCTGCGGTTCGGACAACGCAACCAACACGGCCCAGACCGCGGCGCCGTCCGCCTCGGGTCCCGCGGTCACCGGCACCCTGACCGGCATCGGTTCTTCCGCCCAGGGCGCAGCCATGGATGTCTGGAAGACCAACTTCGCTACCGCGAACCAGGGCGCAACTGTGCAGTACTCCCCGGACGGTTCCGGCGCCGGACGCAAGGCGATCCTCGACGGCTCGGCCCAGTTCGCCGGCTCCGATGCCTACCTCAAGGATGACGAACTCGCCAGCTCCAAGGAAAAGTGTGGTCCCGACGGAGCCATTGACATTCCGGTCTACATTTCCCCGATCGCCGTCGCCTTCAACGTCCCTGGCATCACGGACCTGAAGCTCGACGCCGCCACCGTCGCAAAGATCTTCCGCGGCGAGGTCGCCAACTGGAATGACCCCGCCATCGCGGCCATGAACCCGGGCGTCCAGCTGCCGGACCTCAAGGTCACACCGGTGAACCGCTCCGATGACTCGGGCACCACCACCAACTTCACCGACTACCTGTCCGCCGTAGCCCCCTCCGTGTGGACCGACAAGGCAGCCGGCGTCTGGCCCGCCAGCCTGAAGGGCGAGAACGCCAAGGGCACCTCCGGCGTCGTCAAGACTGTCACCGACACCCCCGGCGCCGTGACCTACGCCGACGACTCCGCTGTCAGCGGCAAGCTCGGCACCGCGCAGATCAAGGTCGGCGACTCCTTCACGAAGATCTCCGCCGAGGCAGCTTCCAAGGCAGTCGACCAGGGCAAGCCGGTCGAGGGCCGCAACGCCAACGACCTCGCCATCAAGCTGGACCGCACCACCACGGTCGCGGGTGCCTACCCGATCGTCCTGGTGTCCTACCACATCGTCTGCACCAGCTACGACACGCAGGCCACCGCTGACCTGGTCAAGGCCTTCGTCAAGTACGCCGCCTCCGACGCGGGCCAGCAGGCCGCCGCCGACGCCGCCAAGTCGGCGCCGCTGTCCAAGACCCTCCAGGACAAGGCCATGGCTGCCGTCGACTCCGTCAAGGCCAAGGCCTAGGGATACGCTGCGCCGCGAGGCGAAGTGGAAAAAGGCATAGTGGAAACACAGGCCTGATCGAGGTTCCCTGCATCATGGCGGCCGTCACCGGCGGCCGCCATGGAGCAGGGAACTGACGCGTTTGTTCCATACATCAAGATTTGCCGGGCACCGGCCGCGGAGGCCTCCGCACCCGGCGCCCGGATCCCATCCAAACCGAAGGACCGTGAAGTGACCACCACCTCCCTGACCAAGTCCCGGGGCGCAGGCCACGCCGGTGACAAAGTCTTTTCCGCAGCCACCTTGGCAGCAGGGTGTTTGATCCTCGTCGTGCTCTTCGGCGTGGCACTGTTTCTCGTGATCCAGGCGCTCCCCGCCCTCGTGGCTCCGGCGGACAAGATCCAGGGCGGCGAAGGATTCTTCACCTACATCTGGCCGCTCGTCATCGGCACCCTCATCGCCTCGGTGATCGCTCTCGTGATCGCGACGCCGATCGCGATCGGCGTCGCGCTGTTCATTTCGCACTTCGCGCCGCGTAAGCTCGCCTCCGGCCTGGGTTACGTGATTGACCTCCTCGCCGCCATCCCGTCCGTGGTCTACGGCGCCTGGGGCGTCGCGTTCCTGGCCAAGGAAATCTCGCCGTCGTACAACTGGCTGGCCGAGAACATGGGCTGGCTGCCGATCTTCCAGGGCCCCGCTTCCGCCACCGGCAAGACCATCCTGACGGCCGGTATCGTGCTCGCCGTCATGGTCCTGCCGATCATCACCTCCCTGACCCGCGAAATCTTCCTGCAGACCCCCAAGCTGCACGAAGAGGCCGCGCTGGCGCTCGGGGCCACCCGCTGGGAGATGATCCGGATGACCGTGCTGCCGTTCGGCCGGCCGGGAATCATCAGCGCCGTGATGCTGGGACTGGGCCGGGCCCTCGGCGAGACCATGGCCGTCGCGCTGGTGCTGTCCTCCGGAGCCCTGACCGCCAGCCTGATCCAGACCGGCAACCAGACCATCGCCGCCGAAATCGCCCTGAACTTCCCCGAGGCCAGTGGGCTCAAGGTCAGCACGCTGATCGCCGCGGGCCTGGTGCTGTTCGTCATTACCCTCGGAGTGAACATGATTGCCCGGGGAATCATCAGCCGGCACAAAGAATTCTCGGGAGCCAACTAAATGACCTCCACCCTGACTCCGGTACGCAAGCGCTCGGCGCTGACCAGGGGCCAACTGCCCAAGGCCGCGCCGTACATCGTCCTGGCCGTTGCCTTGATCCTCGGCGCCGCGATCCTCGCGCTGATCGGCTTCAATGCCTTCGGCTGGGGAATCGTCTCCGCCATCCTCTTCGCCGCCGGCCTGGTGGGCTGGAGCCTTATTGTGGAAGGCGCCCGCAAAGCCAAGGACAAGCTGGCCACCTGCCTGGTTGTGGGGGCCTTCCTGGTTGCCCTGCTGCCCCTGTTCTCGGTGATCTGGACCGTGCTGATCAATGGGCTCCCCGGGCTCCTGGATCCCGGTTTCCTCACCACCTCCATGAACGGTGTCACCGGCGCCTTTGACAACAAGACGGTCGAGGAAGGTGCCCCCCTGCTGGGCGGCATCTACCACGCGCTCATGGGCACCTTGCTGATCACGGTGCTCGCCACCCTCATCTCGGTCCCCGTGGGCCTGCTGACCGCGATCTACCTCGTGGAATACGGCGAGGACCGCGCACTGGCCCGGGCCATCACCTTCTTCGTGGACGTCATGACCGGCATCCCCTCGATTGTCGCCGGCCTGTTCGCCGCCGCCGCGTTCTTCGCGGTGGTCGGCCCGGGCACCAAGACCGGCGCCGTCGCCGCCGTCGCACTGTCGGTACTGATGATCCCGGTGGTGGTCCGCTCCAGCGAGGAAATGCTCAAGATCGTGCCCAACGAACTCCGCGAGGCCGCCTACGCCCTCGGCGTCCGCAAGTGGCGGACCATCCTCAAGGTGGTCCTCCCGACGGCGATCTCCGGCATCGCGTCCGGCATCACCCTGGCGATCGCCCGCGTGATCGGCGAAACCGCGCCGATTCTGGTCACCGCCGGATTCGCGACCACCATCAACACCAACGTGTTCAGCGGCTGGATGGCCTCGCTGCCGACCTTCATCTACACCCAGATCCTGAACCCCACCTCGCCGTCCAACCCGGATCCGTCCTCCCAACGGGCTTGGGGGGCGGCCCTGGTGCTCATCATCCTGGTGATGCTGCTCAACCTCGGCGCCCGCCTGATTGCCCGCATCTTCGCCCCCAAGACAGGCCGCTAGGCCATCCGCGCCCGCCGCCCCTACCTCCAGCAAGTGAAGGAACACCATGTCTAAGCGCATCGACGTCAAGGACCTGAACGTCTACTACAGCAAATTCCTGGCCGTCGAAGGCGTCAACATCAACATCGACGCCAAGTCCGTCACGGCCTTCATCGGCCCCTCGGGCTGCGGCAAGTCCACCTTCCTGCGCACCCTGAACCGCATGCACGAGGTCATTCCCGGTGCGAGGGTTGAGGGCGAAGTGCTGCTGGACGGGGACAACCTGTACGGCCCCGGCGTCGATCCGGTCACCGTCCGGTCCCAGATCGGCATGGTGTTCCAGCGCCCCAACCCGTTCCCCACCATGTCCATCCGGGACAACGTGCTGGCCGGCGTGAAGCTGAACAACACGAAGATCTCCAAGGGCGAGGCCGATGTCCTGGTGGAGCGGTCCCTGCAGGGGGCCAACCTCTGGAACGAGGTCAAGGACCGTCTGGCCAAGCCCGGCTCCGGGCTCTCCGGCGGCCAGCAGCAGCGCCTGTGCATTGCGCGCGCGATTGCCGTTGAACCCCAGGTGATCCTCATGGACGAGCCCTGCTCCGCCCTGGACCCGATCTCGACGCTGGCCATTGAGGACCTCATCAACGAGCTCAAGGACCAGTACACGGTGGTGATCGTGACGCACAACATGCAGCAGGCGGCCCGCGTGTCGGACAAGACGGCCTTCTTCAACATTGCCGGCACCGGCAAGCCGGGCAAGCTGATCGAGTTCGGCGACACCCCCACGATCTTCAGCAACCCGACCGAGAAGGCCACCGAGGACTACGTCTCCGGCCGCTTCGGATAACCAACCGAGTCCTACAGGCCGGCCACCGTCGATAGCGCCAACTGCAGGACGAACGCGGCGGCGGCGGTGACAACCGGGGTCGCTACCCAGAACACCAGGATGCGGATCACCAGCCGCCGGTCGGTGCCCGGGAAACTCTGGTTGGCGCCGGCGCCAAGGGTTGCCGCCGTCACCGTGTGCGTGGTGGAGACGGGCCAGTGCAGCCCGATCGCGCCCACCAGCAGCATCACCGCGCTGTACATCTGCGCGACGAATCCGCGCAGGGGATCGACCCGGGTCAGCCGGTAGCCGATGGTGTAGGAAATCCGCCACCCGCCCGCGAGGGTTCCCGCCGACAGCAAGACGGCCGTCAGCAGGGCCACCCACGCCGGCACTGAACCGCCGTCGGAGAGCCCGGCCGCCAGCAGCGCCAGGATCACCACCGCGCTGGTGCGTTGGCCGTCCTGCAGCCCGTGCCCGAAGGCGACGGCGCCCGCGGCAATGGCCTGGGCCCGCCGGGAGCGGGTGTTGACGACATTGGGCGGCGTGTACCTGGCCGCCCAGCCCGCGGGCCAGACCAGCAGGAACGACCCCGCATAGGCGATCACCGGTGAGATCAGCAGCGGGAGCACCACCTGGGACAGGAGCGAGGCGTCAACGCCCATGACGGGGTTTCCGCCGACGGCGACGCTGGCGACCCCCGCCCCGGCGAGCCCGCCGACCAAGGCATGGGTGGAGGACGAGGGGATGCCGCGCCACCACAAGTAGACGCCCCAGAGGATGGCGCTCAGCAGCGCGGCCAGCAGAATCGTCAGGCCGTTTGTGCCCGGCGGCAGCGACAGCCACGCCTGGCTGACGGCCAGCGCCAGGGCGGCGCTCAGCCCGGCGCCGATGAAGTTGAACAGGCTGGCCAGAATCACCGCCACTGTTGGGGTCAGCGCGCGCGTCCGCACGGCCAGCGCCACCGACGAGGACGCGTCCCTGAACCCGTTGAGGAATGCAAAGGCCCCGGCGCAGAGCAGCACCAGGGCAAGGAAGAAGAGCACCACGTCAGGATTCCTTGACGATGATGCTGCCCACCTGGGTGGCGATCCGGCGCATGTCCTTCGTGACTTCCACGAGCTGGTTCGCGACGTCGCGGTTGCGCGCGTACTGCATGGCCTTCATCTCGTGGAGCATGTCCGCGACCCAGACCCGGTGCGTGCGCTCGGCACGCTTGGCCAGGCGCAGGATCTCGATCCAGTAGTCCTCGAGGTCGTCCAGATTGTTCAGCCGCCGCATCGCATCGACCGTTAGTTCGGCCTGGCGGCTGATGATTTCCAGCTGGTCGGCGGCCCGCCTGGGCAGCCGTTCGAGCTTGTAAAGGGAGACGAGCTCGGCGGCGGCGTCGAGCTTCTCCATGGCCTCGTTGAGGAACCGGGACAGCGTGTACATGTCCTCGCGCGGCAGCGGGTTCACGAAGCTGGTGCGCATATGGGTCAGGAGGGCAAAGTGCAGCTCCGCGGATTTGGCCTCGTGGTTGTGCATGTCCTCCACCAGCCGGGCATGCTCGCTGGCCGGGGCGCCGAGGATCTCCGAGAGTGTTCCGGTCCCCAGCACGATCTGGCGCGCCATTTGGGAGAGCAGGTTCAGTCCGGCGGACTCCTGGGGGAACAGGCGCAGCTTCACGTGGTGTCACCGGTCTTCCGGGAGGAGGTTCGCGGGTGGAGCCGGCCGGCCGTGTGACTTGACGGTGACCAGTGCATACGCATCACTTTACCGTCCGCGGCGGGTCCGGCCCGGCCCGACGCGGCGTGTGACGGCGCAGGTGAAAACCGGGCGAACATCAGGGTCAGAAGGCATGAAAATGGTGCCGAACCGGATACGCCTCTCGGCGGTAGGCCGCTCTAGGCGGCTAAATGTTGAAGCCCGGGGGTTTCGCGGTTCGGCACCGCTTTTAGTTTTCTACGTAGGTTCATGCAAGTCAACATTGACAGCCTGCCCGAGCCGTGCGTGTCCTGGGTGCTGCGGGCCCGTCATCCGGGCGCCTGCCGCCCGGCCCGGCTGGCCCCTCAGTCCAGTTCGCCCAGCCGCCACGCGTTGGCGGCGTGCTCGAGGTCCTCGGCCGTCTTGACGAGCAGATGCGAGTTGCGGGTGAGTTTGCTGGCGTGGTTTTCGTTGCTGTGCTCGGCGTTGTCCGCAAGCGTTGCCTGGCCCAGGGCCACCACGCGGCAGAACGCTGCGGAGCGTTCCAGGGCGACGTCGAATTCGCCGTCGAACGCCCCGGAGAGGATGGCGTCCGCCATGGATTTCATCTCATCGGCGCCGGGCGGTTCGGCCGCGCCGGCGACCACATGCGAAACCTGGGCCGTGTCCTTGCCCGCCTTGAAGTAGACGGAGATCCGCTCGGGATCCTGGATGGTGGCGGCCCGCAGGGCGTACAGGCGCCACAGCGCGCCGGGGAGGGACCGGGCGGGGCTTTCGGCCCACATTTCGGCGATTGCTTCCAGGCCCTGCTCATCGGCGAGTTTGACGAGCCGTTTGGTGACTTTAGGATCGTCGCTGTCCCGGCCGCGGCGCACGAGAGCCTGCGCGGCCAGATGGGCCGCCTCCGAGACGCGGGCAGGATCGGCCCCTCCGGCGAAAGGCTCAAAGTCGATCGGTGCGAAGGGTTTCGGCTTGTGGTGCCGCGGGCCGGGGGCGCTTGATCCTGCTTGCTCGCTCATGCCCCCACGCTACTCCAGTGCCGCAAGGGAATCGAGGATCGGTGCGCGCTGCTGCCGTAGACGTCGGGGGCCGACGCCGCCGGTGCGGCCAACGTGAAAAAAGCCGGCCCGGGTCTGGGGTACAGTGTTAACGTCCAGAAATGGACTGGGCCGAAACGCGCTGCATCAGCGGATTTATCCGCTGGTTCGGGGCTGTCGGCTGGGGCCTTTAGCTCAGTTGGTAGAGCATCGGACTTTTAATCCGTGGGTCGTGGGTTCGATCCCCACAGGGCCCACTCTTTTAGCGAAGAGTGGAAAAACCCCGGTTTCCTGCAATTGCAGGGGATCGGGGTTTTTTTGTGTGCGTTTTCTGATTGTTTTGGAAGATGGGCTAGGCCCTTCGTGGGGACATTTTGGAGACATTGCCCTGGGTGGCCTCCAGACCGGCAGCCCTGGCGGACTCAAATGCGCGCGATACTTTCGTCCAGCCGTTCCGGCCATGAATGCCCGTAAGTGTTCAGTGTCGCCGTGGCATCTTTGTGTCCAAGCAGGGGCTAAACGACGTTGACGTCGGCGCCAGCAACTACGGCGGCGCTTGCCGCGGTGTGCCTGAGCTTGTGGGAAGTTAGCCCGGTTCCGCCCAGACCGACGTCGTGCGTGGCGAGGTTGAACACGCGGTTACGCCAGTTGTGCGCATTCAGAGCCTCCGGTAGCCGCGGCTGGAAAACGGACGCCTCGTGGAAATCCAGAACCGGCCGCGGGGTTGCGGTCAGCAGGGTGTGAATGTGGCCGAGGCTTAGGGTTTCAGCGGGCCGCGCATTGGGGCTGCCTCGACCCTGGCGGACGGCTGCCCCGGGCTCACTCCTGCCAAGGGCTGCTGACCCAGCGGTGCGGATAGTGGGCCCGGCCATCTGCCCCGGCACCTCGACCGATCAGCGCTGTCGATCGTGGCTTTTCGCGCTCAGTCTCTCGGGCCGATCTCGTCCTTCCGGTACCCCAGCGTCTTCAGGGTTTCTATCATCTTGTTGGCCATTTGCACGTCACCGTCTGCCACGCCCTCCCGGGCGTGGATCAGGGACATCCTGTATCCGTCGGGGAGGACGGCCGTGACGATCCACTCGTGCCTGGTCCAACGAAACGTGGAGAAGATCCCAGTTGCGTTATGAACGAGCAATTCCATCCGCTCGGCTAGTTCCATCCCCTGCCTGTCTATTGCAATCCGGGCCATCAGTTTCCCTTCGCGTCCCAGTGCCGTTTATCAGCCGTGAGCAGTCTTTATTGGGTTGTGCGCCTTAGCGTATATAGATTGTGGACGCCGGTATAGGCTCATTTGCACGGCTGGCTAGTTACCAGTTCCGCTAGGCTTGGCGAATGGACTCCCACGGCGCCTCCGGATACTGGTATGGCCCCGATGACAGCCTGGATCCTCCGGCGGCGATCCTGCAGGCCCTCCGCGACTATCGGATCTCGGAGGTGGCGACCAGGCGGTCCACCCGCGATTCGATGGGCATGGGTGAGACGGACCTGCTGGCTTTGCGCTACCTGCTGCGGGCTAAGGCGACAGGCGAACGGGTTGGCCCGAAGGATCTCAGCCGCGTCCTGGGCATCACCACCGCTTCCACAACGTCCCTGATCGACCGGCTGGTAGCAAGCGGGCATGTCCGGCGGGAGCCGCACCCGACGGACCGGCGCTCCCTTGTGATCGTGCCGACGGTGGCGACGGACTCCGAAGTCCGCGCCACGCTTGGACACATGCACCGGCGCATGATGGAGGTGGCAGAGTCCATGAGCGCGGAGGACGCCCGCGTGGTCATTACTTTCCTCCGCCGGATGAGCGCGGCCATCGGCGCCGAGCGGCATAACTAGCTCGTTTAACTAGTTATATGTATGCTTACTACTTGTTTTTTAGATCTCAACGAGAGTAGGCGCCGTGGCTGAATCCGCAACCCTGACCGGGGACCCTGCGACAGTGCTCCCGCCCGGCGCCCCGCTGCACTGCGGCGCACCCATGCAGTGGACCTCGCCTGAGCCGGCGATGCCCTCCTACTCGTTCGGGCCCGCGGACCCGTCCCTCGATCTTCCGGCCCTGTGGCGCTGTCCCTGTGGCTTCCAGCTCGACGGCGGTATCCAGCCGGGGGACGGACTCCACTTCGCCGACGGTTTCCAGGCGGAGAGCGTGTTCCAGCTGGAGGGCGGGTTTCAGTTGGGCGGGATCCAGCTGGATGGTGGCGAACAGGGAGTCGATCAGGGTGCTGCGGGCCTTGCCGCGGCCTGCTGACCCAGCGGCCTGCTTTTCACCAGCCTGTTCTTCACCGCAGCACCGCGTCAGCCGGGCGCCGGCTCCTCACCCCCGGTGCGCCAGCCGGGGCCGGGCCGGCACCAGCGCCGTGGGGGAGGCCACCTGCAGCCGGTCCGCAGGGATACCCGGCAACCCTGATGCCGCGTCCAGAGGAAACGTCACGATGTCGCCGGAGCGTTCGTGGGCGACGTGCAGCAAGCCGTCGCGGACCAGGTGGTGCCGGGGCCAGTCGCCGCCGCTGGGGACGTCGGCCACCGGACGCAGCGCCGCGCCCCCGGCCTCCACCGCCAGCACGCAGACCCGGTTCGAACCGCGGACGCCCACATAGGCGTACCTGCCGTCGGCCGCCAACGCGATCTCTGCCGCCGAATCATCCGGCTGCGCCCCGGCGGCGGCGGCGGGCCCGACGAATCCGAGCCGGAAGTCCCCGGAGTCCGGCGACAACCCGGCCACAGCCACCTCGATTGAATACTCGGTCACTACAAAGACATGGCCGCCCGGATGCTGGACCAGATGCCGGGGGCCGCTGCCCCGCGGCAGGACCACCTCGTGGTCCAGGGCCGGCCCCAGAGCCAGCCCCGGTCCGGACCCGACATTCCAGATCCGCAGCAGGTCGTGGCCGAGGTCGGTAGTCATCACCCTGCCGTCGGCCAGCATAAGTGCCGCATGAGCGCGGCTCGGCCGTTTTTCCCGTTCGCCGGGGCCGCCGCCGGGAGTCTCACCGTACGGGTCGCGCGATTCGACGCCGGCCGTCCGGTCAACGATGCCGCCGTCGGCGTCGAGCTCATAGAACAGCACCTGGCCGTCGCCCCAGCAGCAGACAACGAGGAAACGGCCGGAAGGCTCGACGGCGACATGGCAGGCCGCGTCACCGGCCGGCCACGCCGGGCCCGCGGGCTCCAGTCCAAACGCGCCGGCCCTGCGGTAGGCCCGGACGGTCCTGGCCTGCTCGGCCACGGCATAGACCACAGGGAGAGACGGGTGGACCGCCAGGAAGGACGGCGAGTCGGCCGCCGCCGCAACACCCAACCAGCGCAATGTGCCGTCGGCCGCCGCGGCAACCGCGCCGATCCCCGTGCCGCGGCCGCCGGAATCTGCCGTGTAGGAGCCGGTCCAGATGAGATCGTGGGCAGGGAGGGAGTCCATGCTGCCATCCTGCCAGCCGCCGCCGCCAAGGCATCCCAAGCAGGCGTCACAATCCGCCGCCGCAGTCCGCCGCCGCAAAACCCGGACGAGTCACAGCAGGCCCAATCACAGCTGGCCGCGGGCGGCTTCGGTAGCATGGGGCAATCGAGCAACTGCAGCAAAAGGAGGTGGGTCCCGTTCACGCAAGTCCAGAAGGGATGCCCGCCCAGCAGTGCCAGCCTCGGCCAGCTCACGGTGAGGGCGTCTGACACCCGACCGAAGGGCGCTCCCATGCCAGTAATCCGCCATCTTTCCCCGCACGAGATACTCACGGCCAGGCTCCGGGCAGCCGGCTGCGTGTTTGCCGAAGACGAGGCCCGTCTGCTGATCGACGCGGCCCCGACCCCGGAGGCGCTCGAACGGATGGCCGGCCGGAGGGTCGCCGGCCTTCCCCTTGAACACATTCTCGGTTGGGCGGAATTCTGCGGGCTCCGCATCGCGGTCGACACCGGAGTCTTCGTGCCCCGCCGCCGGACGGAATTCCTCGTCCGGCAGGCCGCTGCGCTGCTGGACGCAAGCCGCATGGCGCGGGGCGACGCCCCGGCACCGGTCGTGGTCGATCTGTGCTGCGGGTCCGGCGCTGTCGGTGCGGCGCTCGCGGCCCTCGCCGGCCCCGCCGAACTCCACTGCGCCGATATCGACCCCGCGGCTGTGTCCTGTGCACGCACCAACGTCCTGCCCCTGGGCGGGGAGGTCCACGAGGGTGATCTCTATGCTCCCCTCCCGGCGGGCCTCCGGGGCCGGGTCCGGCTGCTGGCCGTCAACGCCCCCTACGTTCCCTCGGCAGACATCGAAACCATGCCGCAGGAAGCGCGCGTCCACGAGCCGCGGGCCTGCCTCGACGGCGGCGCCGACGGGCTTCAGGTGCAGCGGCGGGTCGCCGCCGGCGCACGGCAGTGGCTGGCGCCCGGCGGCCACGTACTGATAGAGACCAGCCGCCGGCAGTCCGCGCAGACGGCCGGAATCCTCCGCGGGCACGGACTGGCGGCCCGGGTGCTGCGCTCGGAGGAACTGGGGGCCACCGTGGTGGCCGGCGAGCTGCCGCCCTCCGGCGGGCGGTAGCCGGCAGGGGCGGCGACGGTGGCCCCTCAAAGAACCCCTAGGGCAGTTTGTCCCCGTCCACGTTGGTGGCGGGGCCCGCCGGGGTGGCACCGCCCTCGTCCGACCAGTCCTGGCCCGTCTGGTCGGTGAGCGCAGGGTCGGAATGGACGTCGCGGGCCGCGGGTGCCGGCGTTCCGGGCGTGGCTGCTCCCGGTTTTCCTGGCGTGGCCGCAGACGTGCTTCCGTGGCCGGCATCGCGGTGGACAGCGGAGCTTATGACGGTACCAGCGCGGCGCGCGGCTTCGCCGAGATGCTCGGAGACCTCGGGGGCTTTGTCTTTGACCGTTTCTGCTGCCGCGGCCACCTTGTCCTGGACCGGCTTGCTGTTCCAGAGCTCTGCCGACCTGGCCTTGAGCTTGTCATAGGCTGCGCGGCCTGACCGCGATCCCAGGACGTACCCTGCTGCCAGTCCGGTGGCGAAAAGAAATTTGCCCTTCATGCTGTGCTCCTGCTCCCTGACGTAGGTGAAAAGTAGACGTTGTTGAACAGTTCGTGGACAGTGGGTGGCAGTGCCGGACCATGCGGCCGGCAGGCCGCCTTGCTGTCAAAATAGTGCAAAAAACCGGCCCCGGGAATAACCCAGGGCCGGTTTCCGGTCAGCTTCCGTGTTAGCGGGCTGAGCGCTTGCTGATCATGCCGTAAACGAGCAGGACGATGATCGCACCGCCGATGGCCAGCAGCCAAGTCGACAGCGAGAAGAACTCGTTGATGCCAACGCCGAACAGTGCGCTGCCAATGAATCCGCCGAGCAGGGCGCCGACGACGCCCAGGATCAGAGTGATGATGATGCCACCGCCCTGACGTCCCGGGAGGATAGCCTTAGCGATGGCGCCGGCGATGAGGCCCAGAATCAGAAATGCGAGAAAACCCATTTTTCGTTCCTTCTTCTTTCATAGAGGAGGCACCCGGATCGCCGGGTGCGCTACATCCTTCTGCCCTAATACTAATCATGCTTAGTATCAAAGAGCCACCCGACACCCGTGGGTTCGCCGGGCGGGGTGCCAAAACAGCCGACTGCGCCCTACCATGCGTAGTCTTCCGGAGCCGTCCTGTGGCCCGGGAAGATCTCGTCGAGGCGCTTGAGCGCATCGGTGTCGAGCTTCAATTTGTGCGCCCTGACGGAGGCTTCGAGCTGCTCGAGGGTACGCGGGCCGATGATCGGAGCGGTGACTGCCGGCTGGTGGAGCAGCCACGCGAGTGCCAGGTCCGCGGGTTCCTGACCCAGTTCGGCGGCGAATTCCTCGTATCGCCGGATCTGTTTCTGGTGCGACTTGAGCGCCTCGAGGGCCCGGCCCGCGATGCGACGGACGCCGTCGTTCTCCTTCTTCAGCACTCCGCCGAGCAGGCCGCCGTGCAACGGCGACCATGGCAGGATCCCCAGGCCATACTGCTGGGCGGCCGGGATGACCTCCAATTCCACGTCCCGGGTCAGCAGGTTGTAAATCGACTGCTCGCTGACCAGCCCGTTGTAGTTGCGGCGGCCGGCTGTTTCCTGGGCCCGGGCGATGTGCCAGCCGGCGAAGTTGCTGCTGCCGGAGTACAGGATCTTGCCTTGCTGGACGGCGACCTCGATAGCCTGCCAGATCTCATCCCAGGGCGTGTTCCGGTCCACGTGATGGAACTGGTACAGATCGATATAGTCCGTCTGCAGCCGCTTCAGGCTGGCATCGAGCGCCCGGCGGATGTGCAGTGCCGAGAGTTTGGACTCGTTGGGCCGGTCGGTCATGGTGCCGAACAACTTGGTGGCAAGCACCGTGCGCTCGCGGCGCTCGCCCCCCTGGGCGAACCAGCGGCCGAGTATTTCCTCCGTCCAGCCGCGGTGGCTGGACCCGCCATACACATTGGCCGTGTCGACGAAGTTGATGCCGGCGGCCTGCGCGGAGTCCAGGATGGCGAAGGCCTGCGTCTCCTCGGTCTGCGGGCCAAAGTTCATGGTGCCCAGGCAAAGGCGCGAGACTGTCAGGCCGGAGCGGCCCAGATGCGTATAGCGCATGAAGTTTTCCTCTCCGCCCTGGCCTCCTCTGCCCTGACGGGTTGCGGGTTTCTCCGGAGCGGGACGGTGCGTGCCGGCCCGCTCCGGAGTCTGGCGTCAACGCTCCAGGCGGAACCCCAGCTTGATGGTGACCTGCCAGTCGGCGACCTGCCCGTTTTCAAGGTGGCCGCGGATCTCCTTGACTTCGAACCAGTCAAGGTTCCGGAGGGTCTTGGCGGCCTCGGCGATGCCGTTCCGGACGGCCGCATCGACGCCCTCGTTCGAGGTTCCGACAATTTCAGAAATGCTGTAAGTGTGATTAGGCAACTTCGCTCCTCGTGATCGCCATCGATGCCCGGCTGTGGGCCGTTCCTGCAGACTAGCCGACCGAACCCGGCCGGACTAGGGGTTTGTGCCCGGAGTCCGGGACCCCGGGAGGCGGTCCGGGCAGCGGGCGTTTGGCCTGCCGGGGCGGGGTGTCTGCGCGCGGCCTGATCCGGCTCACCATCCAGGGCAGCATGTAGTGCGCCATCCATGCCAGGTCACCGGCCCGGGTCTCCCGCCAGTTGCCCGGCGGCATCGGCTTCGGTTCCAGCGGCCGCAGACGGTGTGGCACGCTGAGCGTGTCCAGGACCATGGCCGCAATGGTGTGGTGTCCCAGCGGCGAGAAGTGCAGGCGGTCCGGATCCCACATCCGCGGATCGCTCAGTTGCCGCAGGGCCCACAAATCGGCGATGACGACATCACGCCGGGCGGCGATGACACGGATGTTCTCGTTGAATACCGCGACCTTCCCCCGGATGTGTCCGAACACAGCGGTTTCGCCCCAGTCCGGCCCGGTGAACAGGACCACCGTGGCCCCGGTGGCAGAGAGGGCTGCCACGGCGTCGTCCAGGGCCGCGGCCATCCGGTCCGGATCGCCGCGATGAAACACGAGATCGTTCCCGCCGGCGGAGAGCGAGACGAGGTCAGGCTTCAGGTTCAGGGCCGGTCCGAGTTGCTGGTCGAGTATTTCGCGCAGGACCAGGCCGCTGATGGCAAGGTTTGCGTACCCGAACTCGCGGCGGCCCTCGCCGAGTTCCTCGGCGATGCGGTCCGCCCACCCCCGAATGCCCCCGGGGCTCAGCGGTTCTGGGTCGCCGACGCCTGCCGTGAACGAGTCGCCCAAAGCGACATACCGGCTCCAGGGCCGGGAACGCAGGTCACCGGCACGGCCGCGTGCGGAGCTCTGATCCCCTGGATGCCACGGCCCCGCGGCGGGGAGGTTGACGCCGGTACCGCCGGCGTCCGGCTCTAGGAACCTGGCGGCGTTCACATCACCAGCAATACGCCGATATTCCATGCCTCGCTAGGTACTTATGCCCCTAGCGGGGCGGCATGCGGCCGCGCGGCCACCCCCGGCCGTCCGCCACCCGGGAGGCGAAATACTCAGGGGGGTATAATGTGGAGCCTGACGCATCGAACCGGAGGAACCAATGGAACTCGATCCCACCGACATGAAGCCTGTTATTAACCGGCTTCGCCGCGCCCAGGGCCAGCTCGCGGCCGTCACCAGGATGATCGAGGAGGGCCGTGACTGCAAGAGCGTCGTGACCCAGCTGGCGGCCGTGTCGAGTGCCCTGGACAAGGCTGGATTCTCCATCATTGCGACGGGCCTGCAGCAGTGCATGCAGCAGGAAGACCCCAGCCTGGACCGCGCCGAACTCGAGAAGCTCTTCCTCTCGCTCGCCTGAGTTCATTATCCGGGCAAAGCGCGGGTCCGCGTCAGGCGGGGCCTCCGGCCAGCACGAAGGTCTTCAGATCGTCAAGGGTCTGCTGCATGTGGGCGTCCATGGCGTCGCGGGCGCGGTGCGGGTCGCGGGAGGCCAGGGCGTCAGCGATGTTCTGATGGTGCCCGATGGCGTGCTCCTGGATCTCCGGCACCTTGGAAGTTTCCGTCCGCCGTTTTTCCAGCACGCGGTGCAAGGGTTCGAATAACACGGCGACGAAGACGTTTTCCGAGGCCTGCAGGATGAGGTCGTGGAAAGCGAGGTCTTCCTCCACGAATGCCGCGAGATCATTCCTCTCGTGGGCCAGCCGCATCCTGTCGACGTGCGCGCGGAGGGCCTGGATGTCCGTGTCCGACATCCGCCCGGCAGCCAGTTCGCAGGCGCCCGTCTCCAGCATCCGCCGGAGCTCGATGAGCTGGATGGCGGCCGAGGCGTCGTTCGTGCCCTCCGAGGCTGCCCGCAGCACGGCGTCCAGGGAGCCCCAGCGGTTCACCGGGTTCACGAACGTGCCCCGGCCCCGTTCCACGCTGAGGATCCGCTGGGCTTCAAGGGTTTTCATGGCTTCGCGCACGGTCATGCGGCTGACTTCGTGCCGGGAGCTGAGCTCCAGTTCGCCGGGGACGCTCGCGCCGGGCGGGAACTCGCCGCCAATAATCCGGTCCAGCAGTTCGTCGGCCACAACGCCGACCAGCGATTTCCTAGCCAATTCTCCCCGTCCAGCGACTTGTTGCCTGATGGCGTGCTCCGTGATGGCCAAGTCTACTTGCGCGTCGTTGTGCCATATGCCACACTAGCATTCATATGCAAGATGTCTGACATCTTACATTTTGTTCCTGCTGCGGCTCGCGGAGAACCGCAGTTTTCCACTGAAAGATCCACACACAATGGAGTGCATAGTGCCCCTCGAAGCAGACGTGCTGGCCGCTTTCCCCGCGGAAGTACAGATCCCCGCCCGGCTGGTGGCAGACAGCGTGGCCGCCTCCTCCGAGGCATCCCCCCGTGTCCTGGTCGTACTCGACGACGACCCCACCGGCACCCAGTCCGTGGCGAACCTGCCGGTCCTCACCCGCTGGGAAGTGGCGGACTTTGCCTGGGCGTTCGCCTACGAAGTCGACGGCCAGCGCCAGCGCGCGGTCTACGTGCTCACCAACACCCGCAGCCTTGACCCTGCCGAGGCGGCTGCCCGCAACGAGGAGATCGTCCGCAACGCACTCGCGGCCGCAGCGTCCGCTGAACCCGCGCTTCGGCTCAGCTTTGTCAGCCGCAGCGACTCCACCCTCCGCGGACACTACCCGCTCGAACCGGACGTCATCGCAGCCACCGTCACCGCCGTCAACGGCGAGAAGACGGACGGCGTCGTGATTGTTCCCGCGTTCCCCGACGCCGGCCGCGTCACGGTCGGCGGCGTGCACTTCACCCGCGGCACAGGCCCGGACGCCGGGCAGCTCACCCCCGTGGCCGAGACCGAATTCGCCCGGGACGCCAGCTTCGGCTTCGCCAACTCGGAGATGGCCAAGTATGTCGAGGAGAAGTCGAACGGCCGGTTCCCCGCGGATTCGGTGATCGTGCTGGATCTGGACATCATCCGGGCGTCCGCCGATCCGATGATCTCCGCCAAGGCCATTGCCGATGCCATCGACGCCGCCACGGATTCGACTCCGATCGTGGCGGACATCGTCACCGAAAACGACCTGCGGGCGCTGGCCCTGGGCCTGGAAGAAGCGGAAAGCCGCGGCAAGAAGCTGCTCTACCGCGTGGGCCCGCCGTTTGTTCGGGCACGGATCGGCCAGGAAATCCGCACCGAACTCAGCGGCGAGGAAGCCTATGCGGGCAACATCCCCTCGGAAGCCGGTGGCCTGATCGTGGTCGGTTCGCACGTCGGTGTCACCACCCGCCAGCTCAACGCCCTCACCGAGCAGCACAGCGCGGCCCGGATCGTGGAGATCGACGTCGAGAAGCTCCTCGGCGACAACGCGGGGGAGTACCTGGACGAAACCGTGGACACGGTCGTCGCTGCCCTCCGCGGCGGCGACGTGATCGTGCACACGAGCCGGCTCCTGATCAAGACCTCCGACGCCGCCGAAAGCCTGCGGATCGCCCGCACCGTCTCTGCCGCCGTCGTTGCCGTGGTGAACCGCACGCTAAAGACCTTCCCGCCCCGCTTCGTGATCGCCAAGGGCGGCATCACGTCCTCGGACGTGGCCGCACACGGCCTGGAAATCCGGCACGCGATAGTCCGCGGGCCCATGCTGCCGGGCATCGTCAGCCTGTGGGAACCGGTGGACGGTCCCGCCAAGGGCATCCCGTACATCGTCTTCGCCGGCAACGTGGGCGACGACCAGTCCCTCGCCGATGTCACGCGCAAGCTCAGCAACACCTTCTAATCCCCGCCGGCTCCCAGCCTTCACAACCTCAGGCAGGGCCCCTCGCCGGTATGGGCCCAGCACCACACGTCATTCGATGGAGAACACCATGACCAGCAACTACACCATCACCGTCCTTGGCCTTGGCGCCATGGGCCTGCCCATGGCCACGCGCCTGGCAAGCGAGCTCACCGTCCACGGCTTCGACATCGCCGAACCGCGCCTGAAGCTGGCTGAAGAGGCCGGCATCCGCACCTTCGCCTCCGCACGGGAAGCCTCGAAAGGCGCCGACGCGCTGCTGCTGGCAGTGCGCAACGGTGAACAGCTAAACGATGTCCTGTTCGGCGAGAACGGCGTGGCCTCCGTGCTCAAGCCGGGCGCCGTCGTGATCCTGGGCAGCACCGTGGGCACCGAGGCCATCCCGGCCGCCGTCGACCGCCTGGCCGAATACGGCGTCGAACTGGTTGATGCCCCGCTGTCCGGCGGCCCCAAGCGTGCCGGCGAGGGCGACCTCCTGATCGTGGTGGGCGCCTCGCCCGAGGCCCAGGAAAAGGCCCGCCCGGCCCTTGAGCTGCTGGCCTCCACCCTGACCGTGGTCGGCGACAAGCCCGGCGACGGCCAGGCTCTCAAGACCGTCAACCAGCTGCTCTGCGGCATCCACATCGCCGCCGCCGCCGAGGCGATGGCCCTGGCCGACGCCCTCGGCCTGGACCAGGCCAAGACCCTCGCCGCCCTTGAAGCCGGCGCGGCGGGTTCCTTCATGCTTTCCAACCGCGGACCGCGCATCCTGGAGGCCTACACCGAGGACGGCGCCGAAGTCCTCAGCCGGCTGGACATCTTCGTCAAGGACATGGGGATCGTCGGCAAGGCCACCCGCGCCGCCGGCCTCGCCGCCCCGGTGGCCGCCGCCGCCGAGCAGCTCTACCTCCTTGGCCAGGCCCAGGGCCTCGCCGCCGCCGATGACTCCGCCGTCATCAAGGTCGTCGCGCCCACCAGGCGCACCGCCTAACCAGCCACCCCCATCCCCGACGACGGCGGTCCCCCCTCCGCCGTCGCCGGGTCCCCACCCCACTGTTCCCGGCGACTGACTCGCTGGGCGACCTTCCTGTCAAAGGAGACACCTCTTCATGACCCCCCTGCTCAATTCCCTGATGGTGCGCGCAGCCGACGCGCCCGTCATCAAGCCGGCCGTGGAGCTGGGAACTCCGCTGCTGCTGACAATCGCGGCGGCCGGCGTCGCCCTGCTGCTGGTGATGATCATCCGCTTCAAGATCCAGGCCTTCGTGGCCCTGCTGACCGTCAGCATCCTGGTGGCCGTGGCCGCGCAGATCCCGCTAAAGGACGTGTTCACTGTGGTGGCCGCCGGGGTGGGAGGCACCATGGGCAAGGTCGCCCTCCTGATTGCGCTCGGCGCGATCCTGGGGCGGATGATCGAGGTCTCCGGCGGCGTCCAGTCCCTCGCCGACCACTTCACCGCCAAGCTCGGGGCCACCCGGGTGGCCGTCGCCCTCACCGCAGTCGGCTTCCTGGTCGCGATTCCGGTGTTCTTCGAGGTCGGCATCATTGTCCTGGTGCCGGTCGTCTACGCCTTCGCTAAAATTGCCAACGTCCACCCGGTGAAGTTCGGCCTGCCCATGGCCGGCATCATGCTGGCCATCCACGTGGCCGTGCCCCCACACCCGGGGATTGTTGCCGGTGCCGGCGTGCTCGGCGCCGACATCGGACTGATCGCCCTGATCTCGCTGACGATCTGCGTGCCACTGGGCTTCCTGTCCTACTGGGTCGCGTCCATCATGAACCGCAAGACCTACGAACTGCTGCCGGCCGTCAAAACCCAGGTGGACGAGTTCGGCTCCGCCACCATGGTCCGCGTCGGCCACGAGGGCCCGGGCAGCAAAGCCATCGCCCCGCCCCGCCCGGGACTGATCATCTTCCTCATCGCCACCCCGATCGTGCTGATCCTCCTCGGCACCGTCGGCACCCTGGTGATCGACAAGAACGACTTCTGGTACGGCGTCGCGGCGTTCGTGGGCAACCCCGTCTTCGCCCTGCTCGTGGCCGTTGCGCTCTGCTTCTTCCTCCTGGCCGTCCGCCGGCAGTGGTCGCTGACAGAAACCGGCGAAATCTTCGAAGGCGCCCTGCCTCCGATCGCGTCCATCCTGATGGTTGTTGCGGCAGGCGGCGTGTTCGGCAGCGTCCTGCAGGTGAGCGGAATCGGCAAGGCTCTCTCCGAATCCCTCGACACGCTCGGCGTTCCGCTGCTGCTGCTTGGTTTCATCATCTCCCTCGCCCTCCGCGCAGCCCAGGGCTCGGCCACCGTCGCGATCGTCACCACGGCCGGCCTGCTCTCCTCCGCCGTCGCCGGCGGCGGCTACACGCCGGCGCAGACCGCCGTGATCGTGATCGCCATCGGATTCGGCGCCCTCGGCCTCTCCCACGTGACCGACGCCGGTTTCTGGGTGGTTGTGCGCTACTACGGACTGACCGTCGCCGACGGCCTCAGGACCTGGACCGTGCTCACCACCGTGCTGGGACTGGCAGGCTTCGCCCTGACATTCGTCGCCTGGATGCTGGTGGGGGGACTGAGCGCCTGATGCGTACCCAACTGGACACCCTGGTGACCGGCGCCCTGCAGCAAGGCTCTGCCGTTCCGGCGTTCACCTGTTACGACTTCACCACCGCGCTCGCCGTTGTGGGGGCGGCCGAGGAATCCGGCCGGGGCGCCATCCTGCTGGTCGCACCGAAGACCGCGGCAACGCCCAACGGGCTGCGGCTGATCGCCGCCCTTCGCGGACTTGCCGACGCAGCCTCCGTGCCGATTGCGGTGCAGCTGGATCATGCCACCGACCCGCAGGTGATCGCCGACGCCGTCAGTGCCGGGGCCGACTCGGTGCTGGTCGACGGGTCCTCGCTGCCGTACGAGGACAACATCGCCCTGGTCCGGAACGTCCGCGCGGCCTTGGCAGCGCAGGGCCGGGCCGACGTCGTCATTGAAGCAGAACTCGGCGGACTCGCCGGCGACGAGGACCGGGCCTTCGGGACCGACGCCGCGGATAACGCAGGCAGCACAGTGGCGGACGCCCCCGCCGGGCTCACCGACTCCGCCCAGGTGGAGGACTTCGTGGCCCGCACCGGGGCGCAGCTGCTCGCCGTGGCTGTGGGCAATGTCCATGGCAAGTACAAAGGGGAGCCCCGGCTGCGCTGGGACGTGCTGCAGGACATCGCCGTGCGGACCCGGATCCCGCTGGTCCTGCACGGCGCCTCCGGCATTCCGGCTGAGGAACTGGTCAAGGCCGCCGCGATGAACGTGGGCAAGGTCAACTTCAACACGGAGCTGCGCACCGGCGTCCTGGCGGTCCTTGAGGAACAGACCACAGCGCACCGGGCCGACGGCGAGAACCTCCAGGCACTGCTGGGCCTGTGGAATGCCTCGGCCAGGACCTTCGCAACCACCGCCCTGGCCACACTCTCGCGCTGACACTGTGACTGCCAGGGCAGTATGGCCCGCAGCCGGCGCGCATCCGGGCCATACTGCTCTGGCAGCCAGGGCGCCGCGGCCCGACAATGATGGCAACACAGCCTGTCTTCCCGAGGGGTGCCATGCTTGCGCAGCAGCGGCCAACCGGCGACCCGGCGCCGATGCCGGACCGAGACCCGGTGATCGACCTTGTCCGGTTCTTTTGCCTGGCATTGGTGGTGGTCGCGCACACCATGATGGTGAGTCCCGTCCTGCACCCGGACGGCACCGTGACCTCCGAGAACACCTTGGGCGATCAGCACTGGTTTGAACCAGTGGTGTGGGTCTTCCAGATCATGCCGCTGTTCTTTGTGGCCGGAGGCATCACCGGGCTGCAGTCCTGGCGCCGGCTCCGCGCCAGGGGCGGCAACGCCTTCGATTTCATGCAGGCCCGGCTGCTGCGCCTGATCCGGCCGGCCGCCGTCCTGCTGGCGGTCATGTTCGTTGGCCTGTCGGCGGCCCGCCTCGCAGGGGTTGACCCTCAGGTCATCGAGCTGCTCACCAGCGGAGCCGGCATGCCGCTGTGGTTCCTGGCCGCGTACCTCGCCGCGCAACTCAACCTTCCCTGGCTGGCGGCCCTCCACACCCGCGCGCCATGGCTGACCTTCGCCGGCCTCACCGCCCTGGTGGTGACGGTCGATTGCCTGCGGGGAGTGCTGCCGCTGCTGGCATACCTGAACATGCTGTTCCTGTGGTGCGCCGTGCAGCAGCTCGGATTCATCGTGGCGGATGGCCCGCGGCTGCTGCCGGGCCGGCCGGCGCACCTGGGCATCATGGTTGCCAGCAACATGCTGCTGGGGTTGATAGTCCTGCTGGGGCTGTATTCCGGGAACATGCTGGTGAACCTCAATCCGCCCAATGTGACGCTGCTGCTCCTGGGCATCTCGCAGGCCGCCGCCCTCCAGCTCTTCCGGCCGGTGCTGTCCCGGATCGCGTCCGTGGCCGGGGTGCGCCGGATGATGGGCGTGGCCGGCCGGCGGTCCATGACTGTTTATCTGTGGCATCTGCCCCTGCTGGCGGCGATGTCCGGTTTGCTGCTGCTGACGGATTTCCCGCAGCCCGCCGGAGGGAGTGCGGCCTGGTGGTGGGGGCGGCCCGTGGTGCTGTTGGGGGTCATCGCCCTGCTGCTGCCGGTGGTGGCATTGTTTGGCAGGCTGGAGGAGCGGCCGACGGCGTCCGGCCCGTCGCCGAGCCGGCCGGCGGCCGCCGTTCTGCTGGCCGCAGTCGCCGTTTTTGTTCCGGCAGTCAACGCCGCGCTCACCGGGCTCACGCCCGGGCTCCTCGGCGGGGGTGCCGCCTGCTTCGCGCTCGCCGTCGTGCTCCTGGGCCGGATTCCGGTTCGGCTCACGACGCCACCTGACGGGCAGGGCGGATCGGAACCGCCATTGCCACGCCCGCCATTAAGTGCCAATGTCGAACCATGACGGAGAACTCGGCAACCACGGAAGACACCTTCACCCCGGACGTCTCCACCACCCGGAACGACGAGCTGCACCGTTACGAACTCCGTGTCGGCGAGAAGCTGGCCGTCCAGGTGCGCTTCATCGACAGGCCGGGCCATATCGACTTTATCCACACGGATACCGCAGAGCAGTTCCAGGGCCAAGGGCTCGCCAAAGTGCTGGCGCACTTCGCCCTCGATGACGTGGTTGCCTCCGGCAAGCGGATCATCCCGAATTGCCCGTTCATGTACCGCTACCTGCGCAAACATGAGTCGTACCACCAGTATGTGGACTGGCCGGAGCGGGTCCCAGAGGGAGCCTGAGCGCCTGGCGCGGGAGCCGGAACGGAGTCATCGGCCTGCCCGCTTGTGGGCAGCGGACCAACCTCGTAAAGTTTGACCAGAGTTATGCAGTTGGCTCTTGGACAGGTGACTTTGGAGTACCCCATGAACCATAAACTGCGTGTGCTTGTCCGGGTGGACGTCGATCCCGCACAGGTCACCCTCGAAATTACCGGCTGCGTTACCCAGTCTGACTCAGCAACCCTCCTGCACATCGTGCGCCGCGCCTGCCGCCTCGAACCGGGCGCCGCCGTGGTCATCGATCTCCACGGCGCCTCCCACCTGGACCCTGAGGTGCTGCTGGATCTCCGGCGTCTCGCTGATGCCGGACACCTGCCCTCTCCCGATGCCGGGGGCTCCGCAGAGTCCGGACCGCTTCGTTTCACCCTCGACGAGCCGGCGGTGCTGCCAATCTGCCTCGTGCACGTCGGCGCCGACGCCGAAGTCCTCGCCGGACTCGACACCGACGACCGCCCGGCCCCCGTTGCCGTCGCCGGGAACGGAGACAGCGAAGCTGCCGGACTGCTCGACGTCGGGCCCGGCTCCGGATCCGACTCCGGGCTGGGGGAGGCCAACAGCCCGCTGGCCGCGGAAACCGGCGGCGCCAGCGACCTTGGCTCCATCGACGGGCTGGCGCTTTCGGAGTACTTCGAGGGAACGCTGGATCCTGTGGCCACGGTCCGGGCACTGTCCGACACGGCGTTGTGCCGGCTCGCGGACGCTCTCTACCGCCACCTCGACACCAGCAGCCCCTCTTTCGGGGCGCACACCTGGTACGAGCTTGCGGCCGAAGAGCTTCAAAACCGCCACCTGCTCGATGACGGTGACCCGGCAGGGGACGAACTGGCGCAGGACACGGCCCTGGCCTGAGCCGGGACGAGACTAGGCTGTCGCTATGAACCCTCAAACAGCCTCTACATCCGGCAGCACAGCCATGGTCACGGGCGCGACGGCGGGCCTTGGCGCCGAGTTCGCCCGCCAGCTCGCCGAGCAGGGCCACCGCGTGGTGCTCGTGGCCCGCGACGCCGGCCGCCTCGCGGCCACCGCTGCGGAGCTGGAGAACAGCTACGGGACCGCGACGGAGACGATCGCCGCGGACCTGACCGACGACGCAGGGATTGCCGCCGTCGTCGCGCGCCTGACCGACCCCGCGCGGCCGGTGGAGATCCTGGTCAACAACGCGGGAATCGGCCTGCTGCGGCCCTTCGAGGACAACGACATTGCCGAGGAGAAGAAACACCTGAAGCTCCATGTCGAAACCGCCATGGAGCTCAGCCACGCCGCCCTGCAAGGCATGCTCGGGCGCCAGTCCGGCAGGATCATCAACGTCGCCAGCGTGGCGGCCTTCCTGCCCCGCGGCACCTATTCCGCAGCGAAGGCCTGGCTGCTGAGTTTCTCGCGCTCGGCCAACATGGCCTATGCGGCGCGCGGGGTGAAGGTCACCGCCGTGTGCCCCGGCTTCACCCACACCGAGTTCCACGACCGGATGGGGATGGACAAGACGGCGACGCCGCGCTGGATGTGGCTCGAGGCCCGGCAAGTGGTCAGCGAGGGACTGGCGGACAACGCCAAGGGCAAGGCCGTCTCGATCCCCAGCAAGCGCTACAAAGTCCTGACCTCGGTTTCGCGGGTGCTGCCCTCAAAGCTCATCGCCGGGCCGGCGCGGCGCGCCAAGTAGCCACCGGGTACATCAGCGGGCGGCCAGGCGCCGTCGGCGGATCAGTACGACGACGGCGATCCCGACGGCGGCGCCCACGAGTGTTTCGACGGCCCGTTCGGTCACCAGCACGGCGGGATCGGCCGGCGCGGCAAGCTGTCCGACCAGCAGGATCACCGGGGTGAAGGAGACCATGGCAAGGCCGTAGTGCCGGGTCATGAACAGCTCGGTGCTGAACTGCAACACGATCACGAGGCAGACCAGGACGGCGGCCTCCTGCCCGGGGAAGGCCAGCAGCGGTGACCCCGGCCACGGGAACAGGACCGCCGCGACCACCACGAGACCGCCCAGTGTCCCGACGATCCGGTGGACGCCGCGGTACACGCTGCTGGGCAGGTCCGCACCGGCAAGCGGCACCGCCGCCGCGGCCATGGCCCAGTGCGGGTGGCCGCTGCCACTGAGGACCCCCAGGGTCCCGGCGCCGCCGACAGCGGTGACGTAGCGGGCGGCATGCAGCCACGCCGCCCGGCGCCCGGCCCCGCGCAGCACTGTGACGTCCCGCCGCCTCCCGCGCTGCCAGGTGCGGCCGACAAACCAGCCGCCAAAGCCGACCATGATGGAGAACGCGGCCGATCCCGCGGCGATGAGAACGCCCGTGTGCCAGGGGACGGCGGCGGGAACGGAGGCGCACGCGCCCAGGGCCAGGATCCCGAAGAAGGGACCGGCGGGTTTCAGGGCCGTCTTGTCCGTGAACAGCGAGCCCACGCCGGCGAACGCGGCCTCAATGATCACCAGGGCCCACGAATGAATGTGGTGGGCCGAGAGGAAGACGCCGACTCCTACGCCGGCAACTAAAAGGACAGCCGCCTGGCCTTGATGCCGGAGCCGGAGCTGGTGAGGCTCGGTGCGGCCGTACATGCCGGTCAGCGCGCCGAAAACGGCGTAGCCCGCCAGCCCGGGGCGACCGGCCGCCAGGAGCGCCAGGGACGGAACGGCCACGCTGATCGCCACCCGCCAAGCCGACACGTGGTCCTTGTTGGCCGGGGCCAGGCTGTGCAGCGAACGGATGTGGTGCAGCAGGGACATCACGATTGCCTCTCCGGTTCCTGTGGTTTCAGTGGTTTTCCCGGTTCCCGGTTCCCGGGGGCCCGGGGGTTCGCGGGGCCCGGGTGCTGATAGTGGTTCGGACACGCCTAAGGCCTGCCCGGATGCGTCCCCCAACGGGTAAGCATCCGGGCAGGCCTCAAAGGGCGGGGCTGTCAGCTACGTAGCCTGGACTGCTGCTGCCGGTCCGGGCGGACCGGCAGGCTTAGGCTGTGGCCGGGACTTTCTCGGCTTCCCCGCGCCCTGCGGTGGAATCGACGGCCGGTGCGACCATGGGCATGTCCATGTGCTCGAGGTCGATCAGCGGGTTCTCGTCCTGCGTCGCGACCAGTTCGCGGGCCTCAGCCTGGGTGTCCACGCTCGGCATGGAGCCGGGCAGCGGCATCTGGGCGGATTCCTTGAGGAAGTAGATCGCTACTGCGCCGATCGCCGAGGTGGCCATCAGGTAGTAGGCCGGCATCATGTCGTTGCCGGTTGCGCTGATCAGGGCGGCAACGATGAACGGCGTGGTGCCGCCGAAGATGGCCACAGAGAAGTTGTACGCGATGCCCATGGCGCCGTAGCGGCTGGCCGTCGGGAACTGGGCCGGCAGGGCCGACGCCAGGTTGGCCACGTAGAACGTCACGGGGAAGGCAATCAGGGAAAGGCCGGCCAGCGTGGACCAGATTTCACCGATGCCGATCAGCAGGAAGGCGGGGGTGGCGAGGACGACGGTGCTGATGGCGCCGATCCACAGCACGGGGCGGCGGCCGATCCGGTCAGAAAGCCTGCCGGTCAGCGGGATGCAGAGGCTCATGATGACCAGCACGGGGATGGTCAGCAGCGTGCCGTGCAGCTCGTCGTAGCCCTTGGACTCCGTCAGGTACGTCGGCATGTAGGAGGTCAGTGCGTAGCCGGCGGTGTTTGCTGCCGCGACCAGGATCATCGCGACGATGAGGGAGCGCCAGTACGCCTTCACGATGCCCACCGGGCCCTTGGAGGCTGTGGTGTCCGAGGCGGTTGCGTCCTTTGCGAGGTTCTCCTGGGCATCCAGGGTTGCCTGGAACTGCGGGGATTCCTCGATCTTGCTCCGGAAGTACACGGCGATCAGGCCGAGCGGGCCGGCAAGGAGGAACGGGATGCGCCAGCCCCACTGCTCCATGGTGTCCTGGCCGAGGGTCAGCTGCAGCACCGAAACGAGGGCCGCGCCAAGGGCGAAACCGAGGTAGCTGCCCATGTCCAGGAAGCTGGCGAAGAATCCGCGGCGCTTGTCAGGGGCGTACTCGCTCACAAAGGTCGTGGCGCCGGCGTATTCACCGCCGGTAGAGAAGCCCTGGATAACTTTGAACAGGACCAGCAGAACCGCAGCCCAGATGCCGATCTGTGCGTAGCCGGGCAGGAGCCCGACGGCGAAGGTGCTGGCGGCCATGATCATCAGGGTCGCGGCGAGGACCTTCTGGCGGCCGATCTTGTCGCCAAGCCAGCCGAACACGACTCCGCCGAGGGGGCGGGCGATGAAGGTGGCGGCGAAGGTTCCGAGCAGGAACAGGGTCTGGACGGACTTGTCCGCCTCCGGCAGGAATACCGGTCCCATGGTGGTGATCAGGTAGCCGAACACGCCGACGTCGTACCACTCCATGGTGTTACCCACGATGGTGCCGCCGAGTGCCTTCTTGAGCATCGGCTGGTCGACAACGTTGACGTCGGACTCGCGGAGTCGACGGCGACGTAGCTTCGGTTTCTTCACACCCTTGGGTGCGCCTTGGTTGGTTCTGCTGGCGTCGATGACGCCTGCTGAAGAGTCGGTCGTGCTTCGGTCTGTGGGCATTTGGGAAGCTCCTAGGGAGATCATTTGCTTGCGACTTGTAGCTGCCCCGCTCTGGGCAGGCCTTCAATTTTACGGGAATTCTCTGGAGTTTCCGAGTTGCGTGCCGTATGATCGCCCATTTCGGGTGCAAATTGGGGGCAATTCACTAATTTCTTTTGCCCGCTTTCGCCGCGCGGATACTGGGAACCGGCCATCCCCGCGGCGCCGCGCCCAAAATTTTCCGCGCCAGCCCTCGATTGCGGGGGTTTCCGACGGGATTCGGGCCGACGGAAAGTCCGACGGGGGGCGCTACAGACATCTCCCCGGGGCAGTCCTACGATTGATGGACACTTCATTTCACAGCGGTTAATTACAGCGGAAAGGAAGATCAATGGCGGATCATCAGTTCGGAGAAGAAATCGAGCCCGAGGTCGCGAGCCATCTGGCGCAGTCCATGGCTGAAGCCCCGGGACCCGAGGCCCTGCACCACGCTCCCCCCGGGCCCGGCCAGGGACAGCAATGGCCGGACGGCAGCGGCAAGCAGCGGCACCCCAAGGACCGCGACACGGCCCGCGGGCGGCAGGGCCAGCAGATGGCCGCCGGCGCCATGCACCGGCAAAGCCGTCCGCAGCTGCCCCACCACGACTAGCCCCATCACCGCTGGCCCCACACGACTAGGGGCCGGCGGCAGGGTCAGCCACGACGTCGGCTGGCGCCTTATCCAGGCGCCAGCCGCGCCACACCGGGTGCCGGAGCTTCCCGCTGCCGGTCCATTCCCCGAAGGTGACCTCGCCGACGAGTTTTGCGCTCACCCAGTTGGCGTCTGCCGCGTCAGCGTCCGGCACGTCCCGGAACGGGGAGGTCTTCCGTGGCAGGGCGTCGAGTTGTTGCCTGAGTTCCTTGAGTTCACGGGTGCTGAAGCCGCTGCCCACCCGGCCCACATAACGTAGTTTCGAGCCGTCCGGAATCCCCAGCAGCAGCGAGCCCACGGATTCCCGGCGCCCCCCTTTCCCGGGCCGCCAGCCGCCCACCACCACCTCCTGGGTCCGTTCAACCTTGAGCTTGAGCCAGGACCGGCTGCGCTGGCCGACGTAGCGCCCGTCCGTGCGCTTGGCCATGACCCCCTCGAGTCCGAGCTCGGCGGCGCTTTCCAGGATGTGCGCGACGTCGCCATCGATCACGCCGGAAAGCTCCACCGGGGCGGCGGAAGGGCGGAAAAACTGCTCCAGCCGGCGGCGCCGCTCACTCAGCGGCCGGCGCCGCAGGTCCTCGCCGGCGTCGAAGAGCAGATCGAACAGCATCAGCCGCACGGGCGTCGACTGCTGCGCCCGGGCGACGTCGGCGGCCCTGCTCAGTTTCATCCGGCCCTGCAGCAGCCCGAAGTCGGGCCGGCCGGAGCGGCCGACGGCGATGATCTCGGCGTCGGCGACGAAGCCCTGCTCCGGCCAGGAGGACCGGTCCGTCAGCTCGGGGTAACTCACTGACATGTCGATGCCATTGCGGCTGATGAGCCGGACTGTCGTTGCGTCGCCGATCACCAGGGCCCGCACCCCGTCCCACTTGAGCTCGATCTGCCAGTCCAGGTCCGGAAGGTCCGCCAGGGTCCCGGATGTGGCCAGCATCGGGCTGAATCCGGAGGCGTCGGGGGCACGTTCGGTGCCGGCGGCGGTTTCCGCTCCGCCCTCGCGGTGGCCGCGGCCGTCCGCTGAGCCGTCCTCCCCGCCGTCGTCCGCGGCCTCGTCAGTGTCTTTCTCGGTATGCTCCGCCGTGCCGGCCGGGTTGTCCGCTGTGCCGGCCGGGGGCCGCGGGCCGGGACGGCCTTGCGGGCCCGCAGGGTCCATCAGGTGGATCAGCCACTGGTCATCGGCCCGGCCGGTGTGGATCAGGGCGAACCTGCGCGGTCCGCCGAGGCCGCCGCCCTCCGCGCCGGTCAGGGTGGCGATGACCTCCTTGCCCGCGATCCATTTTTCGCATTCGTAGTGTCCGTGGTCCCAGATGCTGACCGTCCCGGCGCCGTACTGGCCCTTGGGAATGTCACCCTCGAAGTCGGCGTAGTCCAGCGGGTGGTCCTCGGTCTGGACCGCGAGGTGGTTCTTGGTTTTGCTGGTCGGGACGCCCTTGGGCAGCGCCCAGGACACCAGCACGCCGTCGCGTTCCAGCCGGAAGTCGTAGTGGAGCCGGCTGGCGTGGTGCTCCTGGATGACGAACTTCTCCCGCCGTGTCCCGCCGTCGTCCCCGGCGTGGTGACGGTCCGCGGTGAAGGGCTCGGGAGTGGCCGACCTGTCCCGTTTGGTGCGGTACTTTTCCAGCCGCGGATCGGTGTCGCCGCCGTCGCCGGCCGGCTCGGGAGAGATTTCGGCCCGCCCTCCGGGCAGGTGGACGTCCCGGTGGTCCACCCGGCGGTCCGGCGCGTGCGCCGCCGGGGCTCCGGCGCCGTGCCGGCCGCCGGAAACCGGGGCGAACGGATCCTTGCCGGCTGCGACGCGCTTCATCACCTCCTGGAAATCCAGCTGGTGCAGCGACGCGGAGCTGAGTTCCCGCCATGTCCGCGGGGCGGCCACCGTCGGCCGGAGCCGGCCGCGCAGCGAGTACGGCACGATCGTGGTCTTGGCGGCGTTGTTCTGGCTCCAGTCCACCAGCACCTTGCCCGTGCGCAGGGTCTTTTTCATGTCGCTGACGGCGAGATCCGGGTGGTCTGCCTCGAGCGAGCGGGCCAGTTCGCGGGCGAAGTCGGAAATCCGGTCCGAGCTCTGGGACCCGTCCAGGGCCGCGTAGAGGTGGATGCCCTTGCTGCCGCTCGTCACCGGTACGGGGTCCAGGCCGACGTCCTGCAGGATGGTGCGGGCCAGCCTGGCCACCTCCACGCACTCCGCCAGTCCCGCGCCCTCGCCCGGGTCCAGGTCCAGCACCAGCCGGTCGGGCGGCATGGCGTTGCCGTGGGAGTCAACCCGCCACTGCGGCACGTGGATCTCCAGGGCCGCGATCTGGGCCAGCCAGGTGAGGGTGGCGGGATCATTGACCAGGGGATATTGGATGGTCCGGTCCTTGTGCGTGATGGCGGCACGGGGCACCCAGCCGGGCGTTGAATGGTCCAGGTTCTTCTGGAAGAACATCTCTCCCGGGGCATCTGCGGTCCCGACGCCGTGGACCCAGCGCTTCCGCGTGGCCGGCCGGTTGCGGGCGGCGGGGATCAGCACCGGCGCGACGGTGGCGTAGTAGGCCAGGACGTCGGCCTTGGTGGTGCCCGTCTCCGGGTACATGATTTTTTCCAGGTTGGTGAGCACCAGTTCGCGCCCGTCCACGCGGACGCGTTCCTTACCGTTGGGCAAAACCCTTCACCTCCGCGCAACTGTGATGTTCACTTGATCCATGAGAGCCATCTGGAAAGGCGCAATAGCGTTCGGGCTGGTCAACGTGCCGGTCAAGGTCTACAGCGCCACCGAGGACCACGACATCAGCCTCCACCAGGTCCACAACGCCGACGGCGGCCGGATCCGCTACCAGCGCCGTTGCGAGGTCTGCAGCAAGATCGTCGACTACGAGGACATCGACAAGGCCTACGAGGACGACGGCCGCACGGTGGTCCTGACGCGCGACGAGCTCAAGTCCATTCCGGCGGAAAACAGCCACGAAATCGAAGTGGTCCAGTTCGTTCCGGTCGACCAGCTCGATCCGATGATGTTTGAAAAGAGCTACTACCTTGAACCCGACTCCAAGTCGCCCAAGGCCTATGTGCTGCTGCGGCGCGCCCTCGAGGACACGGACCGGGTGGCAATTGTGCAGTTCGCGCTCCGGGACAAGACCCGGCTTGGCGCGCTGAGGATTCGCGACGAGGTCCTGGTGCTGCAGTCGCTGCTGTGGGCCGACGAGGTCCGCGAGGCCAGCTTTCCCGCACTGGAGACCTCCATCCGGATCTCGGCGCAGGAACGCGAGATGTCCGCGGCCCTGGTTGACTCGATGGCCTCCGACTTTGAGCCGGACCAGTTCACGGACGATTACCAGGAGCAGTTGCGTCAGCTGATTGAGGCCAAGCTGGACAAGGGGGAGTCGCTGGACACGGAGGAGACCTTCGGCGCCCCCGCCGAGGCCGGCGAGGGCGAAGTTATCGACCTGATGGAAGCCCTCAAGCGCAGCATCGAGAAAAAGCGCGGCGGCGGGCCGGCGGAGACTCCTGCCGGGGGCTCCGGTTCTGCTGCGAAGGCCGCCCCGAGGACCTCCGCCAAGACGGCGGCAGCCAATGCCACAGGCACTAAATCCACGGCCACCAAGACGGCGGCAGCCAGGAACGGTTCCAAGGCTGCCGCGGCTTCCAAGACTGAAGCGGCGCCTAAAGTGACGGCGTCGAAGACGGCGCGAAAGCGTGCCTGAGCCCGGATGCCGGCTGGCGCCGTCGTGCACGTTAATCAGGAGTTCCGCAGGGCGGAGATGAGCTCGATCTTCTTCTTGGCCGAGTAGCCTTTGAGGCCGATCTCCTTGGCGCGTGCCTTCAGCTGCGGCACTGTCCAGTCCTCGTAGTCTCCGGCCTTGCCGCCCTTGCGGCCGACCGACGAACGGCCCCGCTTGGCGGCGGCGTTGGAGATCCTGGCGGCTTTTTGCTTGGAGGCGCCGTCCTCGAGCAACTTCTCATAGAGCTCGGGGTCCTTGATGCTGGGGCTCTCTGAGCCTTGTGGCTTGCCTTTCGTCGTTGGCATGGCTGCGCGATCATCTCCTTCGGCCGGGAACCACCTGAGCGGCGTCCCGCGGTCGGTGCCGCGGGGGATTCCAAACTATCCGCGCCGCGGGGCCGTGACAAGCATTTGCTAAGGCCCCTTATGAAACGCTTATAAAAGTTGCCCCGACGGTCCGCCGCCAGAGCAACGCGGGGTCACTTAGCGCCCAAGTACCCCACCGGAATGGGCCGTAAATGACCCCGC
Organism: Arthrobacter sp. 01N444; assembly: GCF_056399305.1. NCBI lineage: Bacteria > Bacillati > Actinomycetota > Actinomycetes > Micrococcales > Micrococcaceae > Arthrobacter > Arthrobacter sp. 01N444. Next base: position 117,082 of record NZ_JBFTRB010000001.1, on the reverse strand, counting down.
GTTGCTTCTGAACTAAGCGGCAGGGTAACGCGAAGGCCCGGCCGGCCCCTGATCGGGGGCGGCCGGGCCAACTGAAGCTGCCGGTGTTCCGGCGCGGGGCCGGAAGGTGAGGCTATTCGGCGTCGTGATCCGTCTCAAGGATCTGCACGAGGCGGTCAAGTGCGGCGTCGGCGCCCTCACCTTCGGCACGCAACACCACAACTTCGCCGTGCGATGCGCCGAGGCTCATCAGCGACAGGATGCTGGCGGCGTCCATCGCCTCGTCCTCGGGCTCGCCCAGCCGGGCAATCGTGATCTCGAGGTTGTCGAACTCGCCTGCAGCCTCGGCGAAGATGGCGGCCGGACGGGCGTGCAGCCCGACCCGGCTGGCAATGGTGGCGTTACGTTCGGTCATTTCTGCTCCTTGAAGTCAGCTTGGGTGTTTGTCAGCTGTGAGTATCTGCTTGGAAAATCGTCCCGGTTCAGGCGGCTACGGGAACCGTTTCCACCGTATCAACCGGCTTCTTGACTGCCCAGCGCTTGAGCCCGATCACGGCGAAGGCGCCGACAACGGTACCGGCCGCAATGGCGATGCAGAACCACAGGAACGAATCGATCGCGAAGAAGACGAAGATTCCGCCGTGCGGGGCCTTCGAGCCCACGCCGGCCGCCATCGAGATGGCACCGGTCACGGCGCCGCCGAGCATGCTGGCGGGGATGACGCGGAGCGGGTCCGCGGCGGCGAACGGGATGGCGCCTTCGGTGATGAAGGAGGCCCCCAGCAGCCAGGCAGCCTTGCCGTTTTCCTGTTCCGCAAGGCTGAAGAGCCTCTTGTTCAGCACGGTCGCGGCCAACGCCATGGCCAGCGGCGGGACCATGCCGGCGGCCATGACGGCCGCCATGATCTGCCACGGGGCCTGGTTGGTGATGGAGGCTGCGCCCAGGCCGGCGACTGCGAAGGAATAGGCAACCTTGTTGACGGGACCGCCGAGGTCGAAGCACATCATCAGGCCCAGGATGACGCCCAGGGCGATGGCGCTGGCACCGGTGAGGCCGGACAGGAACTCGTTGAGCCCGACAGTGACCCGGGCGATGTAAGCGCCCAGGAACACGAACAACAGGCCCGACGCCGCGAGCGACGCCACGAGCGGGATAACGACCACCGGCATCAGGCCGCGCAGCCAGCGGGCCACTTTAAGCTTGCCGATCGAATGGGCCACGTAGCCGGCGATCAGGCCGCCCACGATGCCGCCGAGGAACCCGGCACCCATGAAGACGGCAACGGCGCCGGAAACGAAGCCCGGGGCGATGCCGGGCCGGTCAGCAATGGCGTAGGCGATGTAGCCGGCCAGCGCGGGCACGAGGAAGCCCAGGGACAGGGCGCCGATCTTGAAGAGCACGGCCCCCAGGTAGGCGCCCAGCGGGCCCCAGGCCAGCTCCGGGTACACGGTAGGCAAGTTCGTGAGGCTGTTCTCCGCCAGGATCTTGTCCGCGAAGGCGGTGATGTTGTAGCCACCCAGCAGGAAGCCGAGGGCGATCAGCAGACCGCCGCCAGCCACGAACGGGATCATGTAGCTGACACCGGTCAGGAGGGCCTTCTTCAGCTTCGTGCCAATGTGCTCACTCTTTTCCTCGGCGGCCATCTCAGCCTGCTCCTCGGCGCCGAAGTGGGGCACGCGGTGGGCGTGCGGGTTGTCCGCTGCGGCGAGTGCCTCGGCGACCATCTTGTCCGGTTCGTCGATGCCGCGCTTGACCGGCGCGTTGATCACCGGCATGCCGGCGAAGCGCTCCTTGCCGCGCACGTCCACGTCCACTGCGAAGATCACGGCATCGGCGGCGGCGATCACGGCGGGGTCAAGTGCCTTGGCGCCGGAGGATCCCTGGGTTTCGACCTGCAGGTCCACGCCGACCTCTTTGGCCGCGGCGACGAGCGAGTCGGCGGCCATGTAGGTGTGGGCGATGCCGGTGGGGCACGCGGTGACGGCGACGAGGCGCTTAGGCCCCTTGGCCTTCGCCGCGCCGGCACCTTCACCGGTTGCGGCCGCCGCGGTTGAGGCGCCGGCCGCGGATGCGGCGCCGGTCGCTTCTGCAGCGGTGTGGGCGGCCGGCTTGTCCGCCAGGGCGGCGTCGACGAGGTCGACAATTTCCGCCTCGGAGGTCGCGGCGCGCAGGCTGGCCGTGAAGTCCTTCTTGATCAGCGACCGCGCCAGCTTCGAAAGCAGCTTCAAGTGGTCCTGGTCCGCGCCCTCGGGAGCGGCGATGAAGAAGATGATGTCCGCGGGCCCGTCCTTGGCGCCGAAGTCGACCGGCTGGGACAGCCGCGCCATCGCCAGCGTGGGTTCGGTGACCGCCGTCGAGCGGCAGTGCGGGATCGCGATGCCGCCCGGGACGCCCGTGGCGGTCTTGGATTCCCGGGCGAAGGCGTCGGCGAAAAGCCCTTCGGCCTCGGTGGCGCGTCCGGTGGCTGCAACCCTGCCTGCCAGATGCCGGATCACGTCCTCGGGCGAGCTGCCCAGATTCTGGTCGAGCTCGACCAGTTCGGTGGTAATGAGCTGTGTCACTGTCAATCCTTCCGGAGGGCCGTGATGGTTACGGCATCAGGGGTGGTTTGGTTGACTGCCGGGACAGTGGAGCCAGGCAGGGAAGCGGCGGCGGCACCATGGGCCACCGCCTGACGGAGGCAATCGACCGGGGCGGCGCCCTGGCTGGATGCGAGCAGGTATCCGGCCAGCGAGGAATCGCCGGCGCCGACAGTGCTGACCGCGGTGACCGGCGGGTGCGTGGCCAGCCACGCGCCGTCGGCCGTCACAAGAACGGCACCCTTGGAGCCGAGGGTGGCCAGTACGGCACCCACTCCGGAGCGCACGACGGCGGAGGCGGCGGCTGCTGCAGCCTCCGGGTCCGCTTCGAGCTCCTCGGCGGACTTGTTCGTGGCGAAACCGGCTGCGGCAGCCAGTTCCACCAGTTCCTCGGCGTTGGGTTTTAAGAGGTCCGGTTTTCCCGAGGTGTCGCCGGAGACCGCTGCGGCGAGGGGTTCGCCGGATGAATCGACGGCGACCCGTGGTGCGGCCTCGCCGTCGAACAGGGACCGCAGCCGCCGGGTGACGGTTGCGTAGAAGTCGGCCGGGACCCCGGGTGGGAGCGAGCCGGCCAGGACTACCCAGGCGGCACCGCGGGCGTGGTCCAGCAGCAGGCTGATCAGGGCCTCCTGCTGCTCCTCGCTGAGGGCCGGTCCGGGTTCATTGATCTTGGTGGTGACGCCGCCGGGCTCGGTGAGGGCCACGTTGCTGCGCAGCGGCTCGCCAATCGGCAGGGCCGCGAACGGAACGTCGGTCTCCCGCAGGCCGGTGAGGACGGGGTCGGCCTCGGCGCCGGGGAGAACGGCGACTGTCTTCAGCCCCGACGCGACGAGGGCGCGGGAGACGTTGACTCCCTTGCCGCCGGATTCCTGGCGGACGGAGATGGCCCGCTGAACTTCCCCGCGGAGGAGGGGGCCGGGCAGCGCCACGGTGCGGTCCAGGCTGGGGTTGGCGGTGAGGGTGACAATCACGCGACCACCACCTCCACTCCGGCTTCCGCAAGGGCGTCGGCGAGTTCCCGGCTGGGTTGCGAGTCTGTGATCACGGTGTCCAGATCTTTCAACGAGGCGAACTGGACCAGCGTTTCCGCGTCCAGCTTGGAGGAGTCAGCCAGCACCACAATGCGGCGCGCTGATTGGACGAAGGCAGCCTTGACGGCGGCTTCTTCAGGATCGGGTGTGCTCAGCCCGAAGGCTGCATGGATGCCGTTGGTGCCGATGAAGGCGATGTCCGGGCGGATCCGGCGGGCGGCTTCCACCGTGGACTGGCCGACGGCGGCCTGGGTCAGGCCGCGGACCTTGCCGCCGAGCAGGTGCAGGGCGATCCCGGGTCCGCCGGACAGCCGGGATGCGATGGGCAGGGAGTGGGTGATGACGACGAGTTCGGCGTCGGACCCGGACGCCGCAACGGTGCCCTGCGCGGCGGCTCCGGCGGCCCGGGCGGACAGGAGTTCGGCGAGGGCCTCCGTGGTGGAGCCGGCGTCGATCAGGATGCTGCCGGTGAGGCCCTGGGGAATGAGGGCCAGGGCGGCCTCGGCGATCCGGGTCTTTTCGGGCTGCCGCTGGACGGTCCGTTCCAGGATGCTTTCTTCCGTGGTGCTGAAGCGGTCCGGGGAGACCGCGCCGCCGTGCACCCGGCGGACGCTGCCGGAGGCTTCCAGGGCGGCGAGGTCCCGGCGGATGGTTTCGGTGGTGATGCTGAAGCGCTCGGCCAGGTCCGTGACGCTGGCCCGGCCGCTGGCGTAGATGAGCCCCACGATCAGCTGCTGGCGTTCTTCGGCGAACACTTACCCTCCATTGCGTACTGCGTCTGACTTGGTTCTTGTTCTTGCCGTGCGTTGAGCTGGAATTGCGCCCTGGCCGCTTCGGTGACTCCCGTCACATGAAGTGGAATTATTTGACTTTATCTTTGTTCTTGTTGGTTTGTCAATGAAAAACCACATGAACGCAGAAGGGTGGGCTTCGCCGCGGGACATGTCCAGTGGTCGGGCCGCGTTCCGCCGGGGGACATGTCCAGTGGTCGGACCAGGGAGTGGGCATTTGGGCAATGTGTCCATGGGCCGCCGCGGGGGCTGGGCATGTGCTGTGAATGGGGTGGTTGCGGGCCGGGCGCCTGGGGACATGTCCAGTGGTCGGGCCGGGGAGTGGGCATTTGGGGGATATGTCCATGGGCTGCCGCGGGGACTGGGCATGTGCTGCGGTTGGGGTGGTAGTGGGCCCGGATGGCGGAAGCCGGGCCCGACCTCGAGGTCCGGCCCGGCTTCCGGGTCGTTGGATTCCGCGCCGCTCAGTGGGTGCGGGGAAATCTCAGATGCCTGCGTCGCGGCTCTCATTGCGGGTGATGGTCTCGCCGGTGTTGGGGTCCACTACCGTGCGGCTTTCGCTGACCCGGCGCGTGCGGCCGCGTCCTGGGCCGGCGAGGACGAGAGAAGCGATGAGTCCAATCACGCCGACCGCCATCAGGATGTAGCCGATCATGGCCTGGTTCACATTGGGGATCAGCCCCGGGGTGACGGCCCAGGCGAGGATGGCGCCGATGGCGATGAGGAAGATTGCGGAACCGATTCTCATAACGTGCTCCTTGATGCCCGGGGGGCGGACTGATGATGGTAAGCATGCTGTCCAGCGTCACGCTACAACCCCGCTCCTACTGTTTCAATGAAGCGCCCTCCGCCCCGCGGGGAAAATTTCGGCGCCGGTTTCGGCCAGCCGCGCCTTTTCCGGACGGATGCGCCACTGATCCGGGGGGCGGAGGTCCGCTTCCGCCGCGGAAACCGCGGAGCGCGGCCTCGTGTGGGGCGGGACGCGTGGCGGTGCTGGATAGGCTGAGCCGATGGAGACGGTGATCTGGTCAAAACCCGAACACGAACGCGGCGGCACCCCGCTGCTGGTGATGCTGCACGGCTACGGTACGGACGAATTCCGCATGTCCAAGCTGTTCGCTTCCCTGCCGCCCGAGTTCAGCTGCGCCGCCCTGCGTGGACCCAAGGACATTGGAGACCACTACGGCTGGTTCCTGCTGGACTATTTCCTCACCCATGACTTTGCCGACGTCATCGCCTCCACGAACGCGGTCTTCGCCTGGATCGAGTCGGTCAAAGCCCGGCACAGCAGCGTCAGCCTGTTCGGATTTTCGCAGGGGATGGCGATGGCCAGCACGCTCCTGCGGCTCCGGCCGGAACAATTCCGCGCAGCTGTGGGGCTCTCGGGTTTTGTCCTGGACAACGAACTGCTGGCGATGAGTGAATCGTTCACCGCCCGGCCGCCGTTCTTTTGGGGCCGGGACAAGGGCGACGTCGTCATCAACGACGCCGCTACCGAGCACACCGAGGCTTGGCTGAACCGGAATACCCAGCTCACAGCCAGGACCTATCCGGGCATGGGCCACACGATCTCGAAGGCCGAACTCGTGGACGTCAGCGCGTTCCTGCGGCACTACGTCCTGCGCTGACCGGGCGCTGACCAAGGCGCTACGTCCTGTGCTGACCGTGCGCTGACGGGGCGCTGACCAAGACACCCGCCGGTCCCGCCAACCCACGGCCAAGCAGGCCTGCCAACCCGTTCCCGCTCCGCTGCCAAACTCAGAATCATCCACTTGCATGCCAAATATGTAAGCGCTTACAATCGACCTCGGCCATGAACACCGGGCCCACTACTTCGGGGGGAAGAAAGGGCTGAGCCCGTGCCGCAGGCCAATACCCCGCGCGTGAGAATCCAGCACGTCCCCGCGCTCCCCGGACTCTCCAGCTGCACCGTCTCCTCCGGACCTCGTGCTCGACGCCGGCTCCAGCATCGAAGGCGGCCGGCTGGCCATGGTGGAGCCTGTGGAAAACCCCGGGATGCCGTCCGCGGTCTTCGCCGGTTGCGACGAGACGGCCTGCGGTGCGCTCATGGCCATGCGGGAGCTCGGTTTGTCAGCGCCGGAAAACGTGTCCATCATAGGAATAGACGATCATCAGATGAGTTGGTTCCTGGGCCTGACCATAATTGCCCAGCCGCTGGCCGGCCAGGGCGCGTTCGCGGCCAACCTGCTGATTGAAAGACTTCATCGCTCAGGACTTGCCACGCCGCCTGCCAGTCCGCCTTCGAACCATCTGCTGGACACCAAATTGGTAGAGCGCACCAGCACGCGCCGACGCTGATCCGGACGGCGTCCGACGCCGGAACGGCCCCCAACAGAGCAGCCCTGAACTGCCTGCCTTAGACCATCGCTTTGACCAAACCGTCTTGCCTGCCCGTCGTCTGAAAGGACCTCGACTCATGACTGTAGTTCCCGACACCTCCGGCCTCGCCGGTGCGCTCTCCGGTGCAACCGCCATCCTTTTTGACCTCGACGGCGTCCTGACCCCCACCGCCGTGGTGCACGAGCACGCCTGGAAGCAGCTCTTTGACGGCTTCCTGGCCTCGGTCCCCGGTGCTGAGCCCTACCGTGAGAGCGACTATTTCGACCACATCGACGGCAAGCCGCGGTTTGACGGCGTCCGGGACTTCCTGGCCTCCCGCGGGATTGTGCTGCCCGAGGGCCCGCTGAACGACGAGCCCGCGCATGACACCGTCCACGGACTCGGCAACCGCAAGAACAAGGTCTTCAACGACATCGTCGAGGCCGGCGGAGTCCAGCCGTACGAGGGCTCCGTCCGGCTGGTTGAGGCCGCGCTGGCCCGCGGACTCAAGCTCGCCGTCGTCTCCTCTTCCCGCAACGCCCCTGCCGTGCTGAAGGCTGCCGGCCTGTCCGACTACTTCCCGGTGGTGGTCGACGGCGTCGTCGCCGTCGCCGAGGGGCTGCCCGGCAAGCCCAGCCCGGCCACCTACGAATACGCCGCGAGGCTTCTGGGCCTGCCAAGCCAGGAGTGCGTCGTGGTGGAGGACGCCGTCTCCGGCGTCCAGGCCGGCAGCGCGGGAGACTTCCGCTCGGTGATCGGCGTCGACCGCGGCGCCGGCCGGCAGACCCTGCTCGACGCCGGCGCCACGGTCGTGGTCAACGACCTCGCCGAACTGCTCTAGCCCGGCCCGCTCACCCCACCGCCCAGCCCACTGCCCACTCCCGCCGAAGGAACCCCCTAAACCATGGCTCTCATCACCTCGGACCGCGCCCGGTTCCCCAACGATCCCTGGCAGCTGGTCGAGACCGTTCACCTCCCCGGCAATGCCGGCACCCTGGAGACCCTGTTCAGCCTCGGCAACGGGCACCTGGGCATCCGCGGCGCGCACTGGGGTGCCGCGGACGCCGAACTTCCGGGCAGCTTCATCAACGGCTTCCACGAGACCTGGGACATCAAGCACGCGGAAAACGCGTACGGCTTCGCCCGCACCGGCCAGCGGATCCTCTACGTCCCGGACGCCAACAACTTCACCGTCATCATCGACGGCGAGCCGCTGAGCCTGGAGGAGTCCACCGTGCTGGACTACCGCCGCTCGGTGGATTTCGCCACGGGTATCTACGAGTGCCGGATCACCTGGCAGTGCCGTTCCGGTGCGACGGTGACCACCACCGAACGGCGCGCCGTCGGTTACGCAACCCGCGGGGCGCTGGGCATCAGCCTCGAAGTGGCGGCCGACCGGGATATCTCCGCGGACGTCACGTCCTCGGTCATCAACCGCCAGGACCAGCCGGTGGAGGACCACTCCGCCCATGATCCGCGCCGCGCCGGCCGCCACGCCGGCCGTGTGCTGCTGCCCCTGCGGCTCGACGGCGGGGACGGCTCCCTGCGCCTGTCCTGGGAAGCCTCGGAATCCAAGCAGCGGCTCGGGATGGCCGTGGATCACTGGACCTCGGCCGGCGTGCAGCCGTTCGACACCCAGGTGGACCAGGACGACAGCAGCGTGCGCTACGTGCTCGCCGTCAGCGCGGACGCACCGTTCGTGCTGGAGAAGAGCGTCAGCTACGCCGTGGGCCAGGCCGCCGAGGACCTCGCCGACAACGCCGAAGCCAGCCTAAAGCCGGTCAGCGAGATCTTCGCCGAGAGCGAGGACCACTACCGCGCCTACTGGAGCACAAGCGACATCGTCCTTGCGGGCCAGACCGAGCTCCAGCAGGGCGTGCGCTGGAACCTCTTCCAGCTCGCGCAGGCCACGGCCTGCGCCGATGTGGCCGGCATCCCGGCCAAGGGCGTGTCCGGCTCCGGCTACGACGGCCACTACTTCTGGGACCAGGAGGTGTACCTGCTGCCCTACCTGACCTACACGAACCCGGGCAACGCCCGCCAGGTCCTGGAATTCCGCCACGACCTCCTGCCCGAGGCGAAGATCCGCGCCAAGGAACTCAGCGTCGACGGCGCCCTCTTCCCCTGGCGCACCATCAACGGACTCGAGGCCAGCGCCTACTACGCGGCCGGCACCGCACAGTTCCACATCGCCGCCGCGATCGCCTTCGCGACCAACCGGTACATCTGGGCCAGCGGGGACACCGAGTTCCAGGCCACCCTGGGCTCCGATCTGCTGATCGAGACTGCACGGATGTGGGTCTCACTCGGCTTCTTCGGCAAGGACGGACTGTTCCACATCCACGGCGTCACGGGTCCCGACGAGTACACCGCCGTCGTCAACGACAACCTGTACACGAACGTCATGGCGCGCTTCAACCTGCGCGCCGCGGCGGCGCTGGACCACCCGGAGATCGACGACGCCGAACGCCAGCTCTGGGAGCAGGCAGCCAACCGCATGCAGCTGCCCTACGACGAGGACCTCCAGGTCCATTCCCAGGACAACGACTTCATGACCCTGGAACCGTGGGACTGGACCACGCCCCGGTCCAAGTACCCGCTCCTGCTGCACTTCCACCCGCTGGTGATCTACCGGCACCAGGTCCTTAAGCAGGCCGACACCGTGCTGGCCATGTTCCTTCAGTGGCAGGACTTCACCGCCGAGGAAAAGCGCCGCGCCTTCGATTTCTACGACCCGATCACCACGGGCGACTCCACGCTGTCCGCCTGCGTCCAGGGCATCATGGCGGCCGAGGTCGGCTATGGCAAGGCCGCGCTAGACCACTTCACCCACGCCCTGTTCATCGACCTCGACGACACCCACGGCAACACGATCGACGGCGTCCACATCGCCTCCACCGGCGGGGTGTGGAGCTCGCTGGTCAGCGGCTTCGCCGGGCTGCGGGACCAGGGCGCTGTGCCGTACTTCGATCCCCGGCTGCCTGCCGAATGGGACGGCCTCGAGTTCCACCTGAAGATCCAGGGCAGGCTACTGCACGTCGGGCTCGAGCAGGATTCGATCAGCCTGACCGTCCGCGACGGCGCGCCGCTGGAGGTCGACGTGCGCGGGGAACTGCTCACGGTCGACGGCGGCCCGGTCCGGGTCCCGCTGGCGCCCGTCACCGCCCCGGAACCGACCATCTTCCCCAGCGGCCTTCCGACGTCGTCGATCCCGGTGGTGCGCGCCGCAGTCTAAACCGCCGCCGAAACAACGCGGGGTCACTTAGCGCCCATGATTCCCCCGGACATGGGCGCTAGGTGACCCCGCGTTGGTCTGGGCCGGGCTGCCCTGGTCCGGAGGATTCGGCAGAGGCCGGGGCGTCGGCGGGTTCCTCACCGTCGGCGGGTTCCTCACCGCCGGCGAGGGGGTGGGCCAGTTCATCGGCCGGCATCCGCGCCACGACCATCGCGACGACGGCCATCGCCGGGCACACGGTCCCGGCGACGAGGAAGATCAGCCACACCGGCAGCACCTCGGCGGCCGGCCCGGCGAGTGCCATGGAGACCGGCATGAGGGCCAGGGATACAAAGAAGTCCAGGCTCGAGACGCGGCCCAGCAGATGCGGCGGCACCCGGCGCTGGAGCAAGGTTCCCCAGATCACCATGCCCACGCCGCCGGTGGCGCCGAAGATGAAGAGGGCGGCGGCCACGGCCCAGAAACTGTCCATGATTCCGACGGCGGCGATCGGCAGGCTTCCCGCTCCCCAGGACACCATCATCACGGTGAGGTAGCGGCGCGGGAGGGGAAAAGAAGCCGTGGCCAGCGAGGCTGCGGCACCGCCCAAGCCCATGATGGCGAGCAGGAAGCCGAACATGCGCGCGTCCCCGCCGAGCTGGTCCCGGACCACGAAGGGGATCAGGACCTCGATGGGGCCGATCAGGAACAGCACCGAAATGCAGGCCCAGAGCAGGGTCCACAGCAGCCAGGGCGTCCGGACGGTGTAGCTGACGCCCTCGCGGAGGTCGTGGCGCAGGGACGTCTTGGCCCGCGGCTGGCCAGATTCGGTAGCCCCACCGCTGACCGGGACTCCCGCCGCGGGCTGGCGGTGGAGGAGGTTCAGGATGCAGAAGGCCACCAGATGGCAGGCCGCCACTCCGGTGACGGCGTAGGCGGGGGACAAGGCCGCCACCAGGATGCCCGCGACGGCCGGTCCGGCGGCCTGCTGCAACAGCGGCCGCATCGTGCCTTCCAGGCCGTTGGCCGCCAGCAGGTCCTCAGGCGGCAGGATCCGCGGCAGGATGGCGGAGTAGGCGGGGAAGAAGAACGCAGCCCCGACGCCGAGCACGAAGGCCCCCAGCGCGAGATGCCACAGCTCGAGCAAGCCGGCCAGGGCCAGCCCGCTGACAGTGGCAACGACGGCGAGGTTGGCGCCCTCGACCGCGATGATCAGGAGCCGCTGGGGCACGCGGTCCGCGGCGATGCCGCCGGCCAGCAGAAACGTCACCAGCCCGACGCTGCCCGCCGCGGCCACGACCGAAAGCTCCAGCGGTCCGCCGCCCAGATGGATCACCTCGTAGACCATCGCGACGGCCCACATCCCGGAACCGAAGATGGAGACGGCCAGCGCCGTGATCAGCACGCGGTACTCCCGGTGCGCGAAGGGGCGGAGGGCTCGCAGGGCGGGCATGGGCCCAGTCTAGTAGCCAGCCGCGCGGCCGGGCTGGACCCCTCCGGGGCGCAGCGGCGACCCCGCCTGCCTACCCGTGTGTAGTGTTAAGTGCACTTAGTTTTATGGTTCCGACGAGAGGCGATCATGGCCAAGCGCAGCAACCCGGCAATGAAGATTGCCCAGGAAACAGCCCACAGCGCGATGTTCGACGCGGCAGGCCAGCCCCGGCCCGGCCTGCACAAGGTGCTCCTGCGGGCGGTTGAAGTCCAGCGGCCGCTGGTGCTGGCCAATATCCGCAGGCTTCAGCGCAGGCACCCGCAGGCCACCGCGGCGCAGCTCGCCGCCATCCTGGAGCGCGACTACCTGCTGGCCGTCACCGGCGGCGGTGCGCTGGTCGGCGGGGCTGCCGTGATTCCGGGCGTCGGAACTGCGGCCGCACTGGGTCTCTCGGCCGCCGCAGCAGTCGGGTTCCTCGAAGCCACCGCACTGTATTCCACGGCCCTTGCTGAACTGCACGGCATCCGGATGGTGGACCCGGACAGAGCCAGCACCCTGGTCATGGCGGTCATGCTGGGCGAGGAAGGCACCCAGCTACTGAGCTCGCTGAGCGGACAAGCGGCGGGCCGGGGCAAGGGGCCCACCCAGGCCTGGACCGCGGCCTTCACCCGCCGCGTCCCCCTCGCCGGCTTCGGTACAGTGCGGGCCAAGATCCAGACGATGTTCCTGCGCTCCCTACTCAAGACCCAGGGCACAGCCTGGCTGGGCCGTGCCCTGCCCTTCGGTATCGGCGCCGTCGTAGGCGGCGTGGGCAACCGGGTGATGGGCCATGCGGTCGTCGCGAACGCCAAGGAAGCATTCGGGCCCATCCCGGACACGATTCCGGGAGAACTGCAGGCCCTTGCGGAAACCACCGGGCCGGCCGCGCTCTACGAAACTTCCCTGGACGCGCAGCCGGGCGGCGGCACCCAGGGCGGCGGCACTCAGGGCAGCGGCGCCCCGAAGGCTTCAACGAAGGACGGCGGCACGTTTTGGATCTGAACACTGACCTGGGGGAGTCCTTCGGGACCTGGACCAAGGGCGCCGACGCCGCGATGTTTCCGCTGGTCACGAGCGCCAGCGTGGCCTGCGGGATGCACGCCGGGGACCCCGTGACCATGCTGGACACCTGCCGGGCGGCGTACGAGCTCGACGTCAACGTCGGTGCCCACATCGGCTACCCGGACCTGGCCGGCTTTGGCCTGCGCTCGCTGGACATGACCTTTGACGATCTCTTCGGCGCGGTCCTTTACCAGCTCGGGGCGCTCGACGGCGTCGCCCATGCCGTGGGCGCCTCGGTGGACTACGTCAAGCTGCACGGGGCGCTCTACGACCGCACCGTGCACGACGGCGAGCAGGCCTCCGCCGTGATCGCCGCCATCCAGGCCTACGATCCCGGACTGCCCGTCCTCGGCTTCCCCGGCTCAGCCCTGCTGGAAATCGCCAAGGAAGCCGGGCACCCCGTCTTCTCCGAGGCCTTCGCCGACCGCGCCTACTTCCCCGACGGCACCCTCGTGCCGCGCACCGAGGTGGGAGCAATGATGCTCGACGCCGGACAGGTTGCCGAGCGGGCGGTCAGGCTCGCCACGAAGGGCGAAATCGAGGCCGTCGACGGCACCGTGCTCCGGATCGAGCCGCAATCGCTGTGCCTCCACGGCGACACCGCCGGCTCCGTTGCCGCGGCGACAGCGATCCGTGCGGCGCTGGAGGCTGCCGGCGTCGAGCTGGAGAGCTTCGCCTGAACCGCGAGCCCCGACCCGCGGGGCCGGCCGGCTGGCCCTGAACTGCGGGGCCGGCCGGGCAGCTCCCGGGCCGCCCGGACCCGGGCCTGCCACAGTGTCCTAAGGCCCTGTTCCGGCCAGAGGGGGCACCCTAGCTTGAAGGAATGACTGCCGGAGACGCGGCGGGGCTGGACGGGCCCGCCTCGGATGCAATGTTGAAGCTGGGCCGATTCTTTACGAAATGGGACCAGACCGACGACGGCAGGGCGGTGTTCCGCGAGGGTGGCCGCAAGGGCGACATCTTTTACCGGGACCGCTGGAGCCACGACAAGGTGGTCCGGTCCACGCACGGGGTGAACTGCACCGGCTCCTGCTCCTGGAAGGTGTACGTCAAGGACGGCATCATCACCTGGGAATCCCAGCAGACCGACTACCCCTCCGTGGGCCCGGACAGCCCGGAATACGAGCCGCGGGGCTGCCCGCGCGGCGCGGCCTTCTCCTGGTACACCTATTCACCCACCCGGGTGCGTTTTCCGTATGCGCGGGGCGTCCTCGTCGAGATGTACCGCGAGGCCAAGGCCCGGCTGGGTGACCCGGTGCTGGCCTTTGCCGACGTCGTGGGCGACCCCGAGCGGCGCCGCCGCTACCAGCGCGCCCGCGGCAAGGGAGGCCTGGTGCGGGTCTCCTGGCAGGAGGCGATCGAAATCGCCGCCGCCGCGCACGTGAACACCATCAAGGCCTACGGCCCGGACCGCTGCGCCGGCTTCTCGCCCATCCCGGCGATGTCCATGGTCTCGCACGCCGTGGGGACCCGCTTCATCCAGCTGATCGGCGGGGTGATGACGTCCTTCTACGACTGGTACGCCGACCTCCCCGTGGCCAGCCCGCAGGTGTTCGGGGACCAGACCGACGTCCCGGAATCGGGGGACTGGTGGGACGCCCGGTATTTGATGATGTGGGGATCCAACGTCCCCGTCACCCGCACCCCGGACGCGCACTGGATGGCCGAGGTGCGGTACCGCGGCACCAAGGTGGTCACGGTCAGCCCGGACTATGCGGACAACACGAAGTTCGCCGACGAATGGCTCCCCGCACAGGCCGGAACCGACGCCGCGCTGGCCATGGCGATGGGGCACGTCATGCTCAAGGAATTCTTCGTCGACCGTGAGGTGCCGTTCTTCGCCGACTACGTCCGCCAGTACACCGACCTGCCGTTCCTGGTCCGTCTCGAACGGCGCGACGACGGCTCCCTCACCCCGGCCAAGTTCCTCACCGCCAAGGACCTTCCCGCCGAGTCGCTGACCGAGGACGCGGCGTTCCGCACCGTCCTGTTCGACAAGAAGACCGGGCTGCCGGCGGTCCCCAATGGCTCGATGGGCTTCCGCTACTCAGAGAGCGGCGAGGGCAAGTGGAACCTGGACCTCGAAGCGATCGAACCGGCGCTGTCCCTCCGGGAAGTCTCAACGGAAAGCGCCGAGATCCTGCTGCCGTGCTTCGAGGACGCCGGCGGGGACGGTAGTGTGCTCCGGCGCGGTGTTCCCGTCCTGGAGCTGGAAGGCCAGCTGGTCACCACCGTCTTCGACCTCATGCTGGCCCAGTACGGGGTCGGCCGCGACGGGCTCCCGGGGGAGTGGGCCGCCGGCTATGAGGACGCCGCGACGCCCTACACGCCGGCCTGGCAGGAGGAGATCACCTCCGTCCCGGCGCAGGCCTGCATCCGGGTGGCCCGCGAATTCGCACGCAACGCCGAACAGTCCAAGGGCCGGTCCATGATCATCATGGGCGCCGGGATCTGCCAGTGGTTCCACGGCGACACCACCTACCGGGCGGTGCTGGCCTTGGTGATGCTGACCGGCTGCATGGGCCGCAACGGCGGCGGCTGGGCGCACTACGTCGGCCAGGAAAAGACCCGGCCGGTCACCGGCTGGCTGTCGCTGGCCAACGCCCTTGACTGGTCCCGGCCGCCGCGGACCATGATCGGCACCGGCTACTGGTACATGCACACGGACCAGTGGCGGCAGGACGGCTACTCCGCGGATGCGCTGAAGTCCCCGCTCTCCACCGGGGCCCTGGACGGCATGCACACCGCGGATGCCCTCGCCCAGTCCGCCCGGCTCGGCTGGATGCCGTTTTACCCGCAGTTCGACCGGAACCCGCTGGACCTCGCGGACGAAGCCGGGGCGGCCGTCGCCGCCGGCACCGCTACGGACGCCGCCGGCTACATCGCCGATGCCCTGAAGAGCCGCACCCTGAACCCGGCGATCGAGGACGTGGACGCCCCGGAAAACTGGCCTCGGACCCTCGTGCTGTGGCGCTCCAACCTGTTCGGCTCCTCGGCCAAGGGCAACGAGTACTTCCTGCGGAACCTGCTGGGAACCCACAACAATGTCCTGGGCCAGGACCATGCCGAGGGGCTCAAGCCCAAGGATGTGAAATGGCATGAGCAGGCGCCCGAAGGAAAGCTCGACCTGCTGGTTTCCGCGGACTTCCGGATGACCTCCACCACCCTGCTGTCCGACGTCGTGTTCCCGGCCGCCACCTGGTACGAAAAACACGACCTGTCCTCCACCGACATGCATCCGTTCGTGCATGCCTTCACCCCCGCGATTGACCCGCCGTGGGAGACCAAGACGGACTTCGACACCTTCCACCTGCTGGCCCAGGAGTTCTCCCGGCAGGCCAAAACCCACCTCGGCGTCCGCCGGGACCTGGTGAGCGTGCCGCTGCAGCACGACACGCCCGGCCAGTTGGCCCAGCCCGGCGGGATTGTGCGGGACTGGCGGGACATGTCCGTCCCGGCGGTCCCGGGTCAGAACATGCCCATTTTTTCCGTCGTCGAGCGGGACTACACCGCCATCGCGGACAAGCTCGCCGCCGTCGGGCCGCTGGCGGACAAACTGGGCTTCACGGTCAAGAACGTCACGTACAAACTTGCCGGCCCGTTGGACCGGCTCAGCCGTTCCAACGGGGTGATGCTTGGCGGCGCCGCGGACGGCCGTCCCGCGATCGATACGGACGCGAAGATGGCCGAGGCCATCCTGGCGTTCTCCGGCACCACCAACGGGGCGCTGGCCGTGCAGGGCTTCAAGGACCTGGAAATCCGCACCGGGAGGAAACTGGCGGACCTGGCCGAGGGCTCCGAGGAAAAATACATCACTTTCGCCCAGACCCAGGCCGGCCCGGTTCCGGTGATCACCTCGCCGGAATGGTCCGGCTCCGAGACTGGCGGCCGGCGCTATGCACCCTTCACCATCAACGTCGAGCGGCTCAAGCCCTTCCACACCCTGACCGGCCGGATGCACTTCTTCCTGGACCACGACTGGATCCGGGACATCGGCGAGGCGCTGCCGATCTACCGGCCGCCGCTGGACATGCACCGGCTCTTCGGCGAACCCAGGCTCGGCCAGGACGGGTCCATGGAGGTGGTGGTCCGCTACCTGACGCCACATTCCAAATGGTCCATCCACTCCGAATACCAGGACAACCTGCTGATGCTCTCGCTCTCCCGCGGCGGGCCCACGGTCTGGATGAGCCCCGCCGACGCGGCGGCCATCGAGGTCAAGGACAACGACTGGGTGGAGTGCCTGAACATCAACGGCGTCCTGGTGGCCCGGGCGATCGTCAGCCACCGGATGCCGGCCGGTGTGGTCTACGTCCACCACGCGCAGGAACGCACCATCGACGTGCCGAAGTCCGAGGCCACCGGGAGGCGCGGAGGCATCCACAACTCCGTGACCCGGCTGCTGGTCAAGCCCTCGCACCTGATCGGCGGCTACGCCCAGCTCGCCTACGCGTTCAACTACCTTGGCCCCACCGGAAACCAGCGCGACATGGTGGCCACCGTCCGGCGTCGTTCCCAGGAGGTGCAGTACTGATGCGTGTCATGGCCCAAATGGGCATGGTCATGAACCTGGACAAATGCATCGGCTGCCACACCTGTTCCGTAACCTGCAAGCAGGCCTGGACCAACCGTGCCGGCACCGAATACGTCTGGTTCAACAACGTCGAAACCCGGCCCGGGCAGGGCTATCCGCGCCGCTACGAGGACCAGGAGAAGTGGCACGGAGGCTGGGCGCTGAACAAGCGCGGGAAGCTGGTGCTCAAGGCCGGCGGCCGGGTCAAGAAGCTCTTCGGGATCTTCGCCAGCCCGGTCCAGCCCGAGCTCAAGGACTACTACGAGCCCTGGACCTACGACTACAAGACCCTCGTTGACGCGCCGCTGGGCGACGACTTCCCGGTGGCCCGGCCCAAGTCCCTGATCACCGGGGAGGACACCAAGATCACCTGGTCCGCGAACTGGGACGATGACCTCGGCGGCTCCGCCGAGAACGGCCACCTGGACCCGATCGTGGAGAAGGTCCGGCGGGAATCCGAGGACAAGATCAAGTTCGCGTACGAACAAACCTTCATGTTCTACCTGCCGCGGATCTGCGAGCACTGCCTGAACCCGTCCTGCATGGCCTCCTGCCCCTCCGGCGCGATCTACAAGCGGGTGGAAGACGGGATTGTGCTGGTGGACCAGGACAAATGCCGCGGCTGGCGCCAGTGCGTCACCGGCTGCCCCTACAAGAAGATCTACTTCAACCACAAGACCGGCAAGGCCGAGAAGTGCACCTTCTGCTA
This sequence comes from Arthrobacter sp. 01N444, assembly GCF_056399305.1. Classification (NCBI taxonomy): domain Bacteria; kingdom Bacillati; phylum Actinomycetota; class Actinomycetes; order Micrococcales; family Micrococcaceae; genus Arthrobacter; species Arthrobacter sp. 01N444. The sequence continues at coordinate 99,333 of NZ_JBFTRB010000001.1, read as the reverse complement.
CCCGCGGGTGGAGGTGGGGCTCCCGACAGTCTGCTCCGAGACCTGCGTGGGCCGGTTGCGGTACCTGGGGCTGTTCCTGTACGACGCCGACGCCGTCACCGCGGCGGCCTCCGTCACGGACCCCCGGGAACTCTACGACGCCCAGATGGACGTGCTGCTGGACCCGAACGACCCCGCCGTCCAGGCCGAGGCCCGGGCCCAGGGCATCCCCGAAGACTGGATCGACGCCGCCGGGCGCTCGCCGGTCTACGCCCTCGCCAAGGTCTACAAGGTGGCGCTGCCGCTGCACCCGGAATACCGGACCATGCCGATGGTCTGGTACGTGCCGCCGCTCTCACCCGTGGTGGACCTGCTGCGCGACCAGGGCCACGACGGCGAGGACACCGGCAACCTTTTCGGCGCCATCGACGCGCTGCGCATCCCGGTGGAATACCTCGCTGAACTCTTCACCGCCGGCGACGCGGACCGGGTGACCGCGGTGCTGAAGAAGCTCGCCGCCATGCGCTCCTTCATGCGCGGCATCAGCCTCGGCGACGACCCGGACGACGCCATCCCGGAGGCCGTGGGGATGGACAGCCAGAGCATGTACGAGATGTACCGGCTGATGGCGATCGCGAAATACGAGGAGCGCTACGTTATCCCGAAGGCCCACGTGGAGCAGGCCCACGACCTCGAGGAAATGGGCTGCTCGCTCGACTTCGAGGGCGGCCCGGGCATGCAGGATACCGCCCACTTCGGCGAAGCCAGCGGCCGGCCCGTCCCCGTGGCGGTGGAAACCTTCAACGCCCTCCGGGACCGGCAGACCTCCGGCTCCGCGCCCGGGGAAACCACCCTGCGCGGCAGGGTGAACCTGCTGAACTGGGACGGCACCGGAGCGCCCTCCGGGCTTTTTCCGGAAAAGGCGTTACTTCCGGAAAAACCGCCTCCGGAGAAACCGCCGCCGCCGAAACCGGCGGGCCCCGCGGAATCCCCTCCGGCGGGGGAGCAGCCATGACCCGCCGCCAGCAGGTCCTCTACCTCGCCGCGGCCTGGTGCCTGTCCTACCCTGACGAGGAACTGACCGGCCGGGTCCCGCTGATGCGGGCCGCGCTGGCCGAGTTCCCCGGCGCCACGGCGGACTTCGTTGCGGTCCTGGACCACCTGGAGTCCACGCCGCCGATCCAGCTCCAGTCCCAATACGTGCGCGAGTTCGACCTCGGAAAGCGCCACGCCCTGCACCTGTCCTACTGGACTGACGGGGACACCCGGCGCCGCGGCGAAGTTCTGGGCAACTTCAAGAAGACCTACCGGCAAAGCGACACCCTGGTGGACACCCACGGCGAACTGCCCGACTACCTCCCGATGGTCCTCGAATACGCCGCGCTGGTGGACCTCGAGGCCGGCCGCGAGCTGCTGACGCGCTTCCGGGCGAGCCTGGAGATGCTCCGCTTCGGGCTGCTCAGGGACCAGCTGCCGCACGCCCGGATCCTGCAGGCCGTCTGCGCCACGCTGCCCGGGAAATCCCCGGCGGACGAGCAGGCCGTCATGCGGATGGCCGGCTACGGCCCGCCCACGGAGGCCGTGGGCCTGGACCCGTACGATCCGCGCCTGCTGCCCGTGAAGGGGGCCTGAGCATGCTGGCATTCGAAGCGGAACCCGGATCCGCCGTCGGACTCACCGCACTGGACATCGTGCTGTGGGGCGTGCTGCCGTACGTCATGGTGGTGGTTTTGGTCGGCGGACTTCTCTGGCGCTACAAGTACGACCAGTTCGGCTGGACCACGAGGTCTTCCCAGCTCTATGAGTCCAGGCTGTTGAGGATTGCGTCCCCGTTGTTTCACTTTGGCCTGCTCGCCGTGATCGCCGGTCACTTCTTCGGCCTGGTCATTCCGATGGCGTGGACCCAGGCGGCCGGGATGAGCCAGGAGTTCTACCATTTCAACGCCCTGCTGGTCGGCGGGATCGCCGGGGTCGGAACCCTGGGCGGGATCCTCCTGCTGATCTACCGCCGCCGGACCACCGGGCCGGTCTTCATGGCCACCACCGGCAATGACAAGACCATGTACGTGGTGCTCACCGCGGCCATCGTGTTCGGGCTGTGGACCACCTTGGCGAGTGTTTTCGAGGGCGAGCACGGGCACAATTACCGCGAGACCGTGGCCCCGTGGTTCCGCTCGCTGTTCATCTTCCAGCCCGACATCGCGGCGATGGCCGCGGCGCCGTTCTCCTTCCACCTGCACACCCTGGTAGGCATGGCGCTGTTCGTGATCTGGCCGTTCACGCGCCTGGTCCACGCCTTCACGGCCCCGTTCCACTACCTCTTCCGCCCCTACATCGTCTACCGCTCCCGGGACCGGGACGCCGCCGGCGCCCGGAGCTCCACGGCCGGCGCCCGGCGGGGCTGGTCCGCCGTCGGAACCCGGGACCGGGACACCAGGAACCGGTGACCCGGTGCCATCGCTGAAGCTGCTTTGCTGAACCGCTTTGCTGAACCGCTTTGCTGAACCGGGAAGGAGACCGCCGTGGCCGGAGCAGTGTCCCCGCCCGTCGCCGCCCCTGCGGGCCGGGCGCTCAATCTGACGCTCGCCACCTCGACCTCCGTGGTGTGCTTCTGGGCCTGGAACTCCATCGCCACGCTGAGCGCGTTCTACACCCAGCATCTGCACCTCAATCCGGCCACCACCGGTGTGCTCGTGGCCATGCCCGTCTTCGTCGGCTCGCTGGGGCGGATCGTCGTCGGCGCCTTGACGGACAAGTACGGCGGCCGCGCCATGTTCACTTTTGTCCTGCTGGCCTCCATCGTCCCGATCCTGCTGGTGGCCGTCGGCGGCAGCCTCGACTCCTTCGCCCTGGTGCTGGCTGCCGGCGTGCTGCTGGGGGTCGCCGGAACCGTCTTCGCCGTCGGGATCCCCTTTGTCAGCGCTTGGTACGAGCCCGCCCGGCGGGGTTTCGCCACCGGCGTCTTCGGCGCGGGCATGGGCGGAACGGCCCTGGCCGCTTTCCTGAACCCCCGGCTTGTCGCCGCCATCGGCTACGTTCCCACCCACCTGCTGATCGCCGCGATTCTGGCGGTCATGGCCGCCATCATCTGGTTCCGATTGAAGGAGGCGCCGGGCTGGACCCGCAGCAACGCGCCCGTGATGCCCAAGCTGATCGACGCCGCGAAGACCCCGGTCACGTGGAAGCTGTGCTTCCTCTACGCAGTCCTCTTCGGTGGCTTCGTTTCCTTCGCCACGTATCTGCCCACGTACCTCCGGGATGTGTACAGCTTCGATCCCAGCGCGGCCGGCGCCCGTACCGCGGGGTTTGCGCTCGCCGCCGTGCTGGCGCGGCCGGTGGGCGGCGTACTCGCCGACAAGATCGGTCCCAAGCCAGTGGTGATCGCTGCCCTCGCCGGCGTCGCCGTCCTTGCCTGGGTGGTGAACCTGCAACCCGACGGCGACGTCCCCGCCGGCCTGACGTTCGTCGCCATGGCGGCGGCGCTGGGCCTGGGCACGGGCGGGGTATTCGCCTGGGTGGGGGTCCTCGCGCCGGAGGGCAAGGTCGGCAGCATCAGCGGGGTGGTCAGCGCGGCCGGCGGCCTGGGCGGCTACTTCCCGCCGCTGATCATGGGCGCCACCTATGACGCCGCGGCGCACAGCTACGCGATCGGGCTGCTGCTGCTCGTCGTGACCGCGCTCGCGGCGCTGGCCTTCACCATCTTCGCCATGCACGGCCGGACCAAGGCCAAGGTCGCGGCCGCCTAGCCCGTACCGCGGAGCGGGGCCCAGCTAGCCGAACAGCAGGGTGGCCAGCGTAAAGATGGCCAGCCCGGCCAGTGCGCCCACCACCGTGCCGTTGATCCGGATGAACTGCAGGTCCCTGCCGACCTGCAGTTCGATCTTCTGCGACGTCTCTTCGGCATCCCAGCGGGCCACGGTGTCCGTGATGACCCCCGCGATGTCCGAGCGGTAGGTCTTCACGAGGTAGCCGGCCGCGTCGCCGATCCAGGCGTTCACCTTGCCGGCGAGCTCGGGATCGACCAGCAGCCGGGTGCCGAAGTCATGCACGGCCGCCTTGAACTTGACGGTCAGTTCGCTGTGCGGGTCATCGACGGCGGTGAGCAGGGCCGTCTTGATGGTCTCCCAGGTGCGGGAGGCGAGCTCGCGGACCTCCGGGTCGCCGAGCACTTGGGCCTTGATGCCCTCGGCGCGGGCGATCATGACAGGATCATGCTGCAGGTCCTGCGCGAGTTCCTTGAGGTACTTGTCGATCGAGAGGCGGACCTGGTGGTGCGGGTCGGACTGCACGGCGCGGGTGAACTTGAGGATCTCCACGTACACCTTGTCGCCCACCAGCCCGTCCACGAACGAGGGCACCCACGTCGGGGACCGGTCGGTGACCAGCCTGTTGACCGTCTCCTGGTTGTCCCGCACCCAGTCCACGGTGCGGTCCACCAGCAGGTCCACCAGCGCATGGTGGTGCCCGTCGTCGAAGATCCGCTCGGCGAGGCGGCCCACCGGCGGCCCCCACGGCGGGGTGAGCAGGTGCTTGCGGACCATGGACTCGATCACGGCCTGGACGTCGTCGTCGTTGAGGACCTTGAACGCGCCGCGGATGACGGCGGCACCCTCCTTGGCGACCCGGTCCGGGCCGCCGGGGCTGGACAGCCAGGCGCCGGCCTTGCGCGCAATGTCTGCGGACGCCAGCTTCTCCTGGACCACCTGTTCGGAGAGGAAATTGGTTTCCACGAATTCGCCCAGCGAGGCGCCGATCTGGTCCTTGCGGCGGGGGATGATCGCGGTGTGCGGGATCTTGATGCCCATGGGGTACTTGAACAGGGCCGTGACGGCGAACCAGTCCGCGAGGGCCCCGACCATGCCGCCCTCGGCCGCGGCGCGGACGTATTCGAGCCCCGGATACTGCTTCTGCAGGGCGAACGCGGCGATGAAGATCACCGCCATGACGGCCAGCAGCGAGAGGGCGAGGAGCTTCATCCGGCGCAGCGCCGCGGCCTTCTCGACGTCGCTGGAGGCAGCGGAACGCTGCCCGGGGGGACCGCCCGGCCGGGCGCCGCCCGGACGTCCCGCGGCGCCGGTCAGGGAAGTCGACTCAGTATTCACCTGCATGAGCCCAGCCTAGCCCGCCACGGAAACGGACGGTCCGCTAACGTGGCACCATGACCACTGATGAGCCTGCCGCCGCCCGGCCTTTGGTCTATGCCCACCGCGGCGCCAGCGGAACCTTCGCCGAGCACACCCGGGCCGCGTACCTGCAGGCCATCGCCGACGGCGCCGACGGCGTGGAATGCGATGTCCACCTGACCCGGGACCAGCACGTGGTGCTCCTGCACGACGCCACCCTGGACCGCACCTCGGACGGCACCGGCCAGGTGGCCGACCGGACGCTGCAAGAACTCCAGGAACTGGACTTCTCCTCCTGGAAGGGAGCCCGGATCCCGGAGGCCTACGGTGCCAAGTCCGGGCAGTTCCTGACCCTGCCGGACCTGCTCGACATCCTGCGCGCGGCCGGCCGCGGGATCGGGCTGGCGATCGAGTTCAAACACCCGAGCCCGTACCAGCTCAGACTCGAGGACCGGGCCCTGGAGGTCCTGAGGTCCCAGGGCTGGGATCCGCGGACGTCGATGCTGGAGAACATCACGGTTTCCTTTATGAGCTTTAGCCCCGACTCCGTAAAACACCTCCTGGAGTCCGTACCGGCCGCGGCTGTCTGCCAGCTCGTGGATGACGTCAATGTGGCGGACATCCGGGAGGAACTGGGCCTCGGTGCCCTGACCGGCGGGGCGCTGGCCAACGTGATGAAGGCCGCCCAGGCTGAGGGGGAACGGATCCTGGCGGCGGCCGGGGCGGGCATTGCCGGCCCCGGCATCGGGTACGTCCGCACGCACGCCCCGGCCGTTCAGCGCTGGCTCGCCTCGGGGCTGCGGTGCCGGGTGTGGACGGTCGACACCGAGGACGACGTCGAACGGTGCCGGAAACTCGGGATCCAGGAGATCACCACCAACTGGCCCGCCCAGGTCCTCTCCCAGCTCATGGCGGACAGCCGGCCCCCACGGTAGCCGTCTGGCTGCTCCACGGATCCTGGGCTGACATCTTCACATCCCCCGAGTCCCGGGCGGATTACGGCCCGCGTGGCCGCTGTGGTTGAGTTGTTGCATGCCATTTCGCCGGCCCGTCCCGGACCTCCAGACGCTGTCCGCGGCAGCGATGAGCGCGCTGCTGCTCACCAGTGCCGCCAAGCACTTCCGCGAGCCTGAATTTTTCCACCCGGTGGTACCTGACTTCCTGTGCCGGGACGACTCCGGCGAGCAGCCGAACGGGCCCCTGGCCGTCCTGTCCCGTGAGGAATGGGTGGCAGTGAGCGGGCTGCTGGAAGCCGCCGCCGCCGTCGGGCTCCTGGTCCCGGCCACCCGGAGGGCCGCCGCGGGCTGCGTCACGGCGATGTTCGCCGCCTTCCTCGCCGGCCACGTGGATGCCCTGCGCAAAGCCTACGGGCCGGAGGGCTCGCCGCGCCGGCGACGCGTGCACACCCTGCGGCTCCCGCTCCAGGCGCCCCTCATCGCATGGGCCTGGACTTTGACGCGGCGGAACCGGCGCCCGTGAAAATCCTGCAGTCACCGGCGGTGCGGATCGGTTTGTCGATCAGCATCGCCACCGGTCTCTACGGCGTCTCCTTCGGCGCGCTGTCCGTAACCTCGGGCCTGGATTTCTGGCAGACCATGGCACTGAGCCTGCTGCTGTTCAGCGGCGGCTCGCAGTTCGCCTTCATCGGTGTGGTGGCCGGAGGCGGGTCCGGCGTCGCAGCGATGGGCGCCGCGACGCTGCTGGGCATGCGCAACGGCATCTACGGCATGCAGATCAATGCCCTCCTGCAGCCGCGCGGGTGGCGGAAGTTTGCCGCGGCCCAGCTGACCATCGACGAGTCCACCGCCACCAGCACAGGGCAGACGGACCCCGACGAGCAGAAACGCGGCTTCTGGACCGCCGGAATCGGCGTCTTTGTCCTCTGGAACCTGTTCACCGCCCTCGGCGCACTGGCCGGCGGGGCGCTCGGGGATCCCAAACAGTGGGGACTGGACGGCGCCGCCGTGGCGGCCTTCCTGGGCCTGCTCTGGCCGCGGCTGAAAGGCAGGGAACCTGTGGCCATCGCGGTGGTCTGCGCGCTGGCCACCGTGCTGGCCGTGCCGTTCGTGCCCCCGGGAGTGCCGATCCTCGTCGCCGCCGTGGTCGCGGCAGGGATCGGCTGGTTCAGCCACGGCCGCAGCGATGAGGGCCTGGAACCGGACGTCGATCCGTACGCGGAGGACCACGTGCACCACCGCCACGACCCGGCCCGCGAATCCCGCGGTGACCGCCTCGGAGACGACGCATGACTCTTTGGATGTGGCTGCTGCTCTCCTGCCTGCTCGCCTACGCCTGGAAGCTGCTCGGTTACCTGGTGCCGGCCAGCCTGCTCCGCAACCCGCGGATGTCCAGGATTGCCGGGACCATGACAATCGGGCTGCTGGCGTCCCTGACGGTGGTCAATGCTGTCGCCTCCGGCCAGTCGCTCGTCCTGGACGCCCGGCTGGGCGCATTGGCGGCGGCGGGCATCGCCTTGTGGTTGCGTGCGCCGTTCCTGGTGGTGGTGATCGCCGGCGCGGCCGCGGCCGCCGGGCTCCGGCTGCTCGGCTGGGACTGACCCGCCAGTGGAACGCCTGACCGCGCTGGAGCGCGGATGGGCTGTGGGTGCCGCCGGAACGGTCTTTAGTCCCTACTTGGTGCCGGGATCCCATGGGAGCATTCGAACATGACTGAACACGACGGCGAGCTGCCGGCTGCCGGCCGGGAGGCTGCCGACGAGCAAGCCGCGGAGCAGCAGGCCGCGGAGCCGCGCAAGGATCAGCGCACCAAGCAGCACGAGCCGTATGTTTCCGGCGGGGCTGAGTCCACCCGGGAAATGCGCGAAATGTCCCGCCGCCGTCGGGAAGCCGAAGAGAAGCTTCAGCAACACCTTCTCGAAGCCAAGGAAAAGCCGGCCGAAGACTAGCGCCGGGCACCGGACTGTCGGGGCACCTGCAGGATCCGGCGCTTATGGGTGCTAGCCGAGAACGGCGTCGAACGCGGTGCCCGTCAGCGGGGCCTGCGGCGGCAACGCCCGGTCCGGCCGCTCCGTCCGGATGGCGTCCTCAACCAGCGCCACGGGCCGGCGCCACGCGTCGGAGCCCGGCTCCATGGTGTCCACGACGCCGATCAGCATGGCCAGCAGGCGGATCATGTCCGTCATGGAAATATCGCTGCGCAGGGTGCCCTGCCCCTGGCCCCGGCCCAGCAGCACGGCGATGGATTCAATCAGGCCACCCGTAATCCCGGTCAGCAGCCCGCGCCGGCCCGCGACAGCTCCCAGCAGGTTGGCCTCTTCGCTGGCGACATGCATCGTGGCATCGATGACCCGAAAGAGCCCTGCGGCGGCGTCAGGATCGGCCAGGGCCTCATCGATGGCCGGGTCCACCTGCAGCCGGAGCTGCTGGTTCAGGGCAGCGAGCACCAGCTCTTCCTTGTCGGCGAAATTCCGGAAAAGGGTGGCGGGACCCACTCCGGCGGTGACGGCAATGGTCTGCAGCGGCACCTCGGGGCCGTGCTCGCGGAAGCACTGGCGGGCCGCGGCGATGATTTTGTCCACGTTGCGCGCGGCATCTGCGCGGAGCGGCCTGCGGTCTACTGCCCGGTTCATTTGCCTAGGGTAGCAACGCGAAGGGTGCGCGAACCTGTTACCGGCGGGTAGTGACTTATATGACGGTGGCGGAGGTGCGCCCGGCCGCTGCCGGGCTGGAATCGCGTGAAAGACTGGTGCCGGACAGCCCGGAAGTTTTCGCCCCCGGTGTCCTGACTGAGTGAAGGGAACCACCACATGCTGGTCGCATTCTCCGTAGCACCCTCCGGTGACCCCGCCAACGGGCAAGCGCCCGGCGACGCGTCGGTCCACGACGCCGTCGCGGCCGCGGTGCGGATCGTCCGGGAGTCGGGCCTGCCCAACCGGACGAGTTCCATGTTCACCGAGATCGAGGGCGAGTGGGACCAGGTCATGGACGTCGTCAAGCGGGCCACGGACGCGGTGGGCGCCTACGGTTCGCGCGTCTCGCTGGTCCTCAAGGCGGACATCCGGCCGGGCTACAGCGGCGAGCTGACCGGCAAGGTGGAACGGCTGGAAAACGCCATCGACGGGCAGGGCGCCGGCGGGACCGGCCCGCAGATTCCAACCCGGCCGGGAAACTAGGTGGACTGAGTCGGGCCGCACGCCGAAATCCGGGCGGGAAAAGCGCGCCCGCGGGGGTACCGCCGGGCGCGGACGGCTGGAACACTGGGGGCATGATCGAGCATCAGTCCGCCCCCGGCTGGGTCGCCGTCGAGAACTTCCTCTCCGACGCGGTGGTCCGCCCGGACCGTTCACTGAAGCGCGCCGTGACCAGCGCACTTGAGGCAGGCATGCCGGCCATCGAAGTGGCCCCCAACGCCGGCAAACTCCTGAAACTGCTGGTCCAGCTCTCCGGTGCCCGCCGCGTCCTGGAGATCGGCACGCTGGCCGGCTTCAGCACCATCTGGATGGCCCAGGGACTGCCCGACGACGGCCGGCTGGTCACCTGCGAATACCTCCCCCTGCACGCCCGCGTCGCGCGGACCAACGTTGACGACGCCGGCCTGGGCCACAAGGTGGACATCCGGGTCGGCGCGGCGCTGGACACCCTGCCCGAGCTGGAAAGCGAGGCCGGGCCGCCCTTCGATTTCGTGTTCATCGATGCCGACAAGGAAAACAACCCGCACTACCTGGACTGGGCCATCCGGCTTAGCCGGCCCGGCACCACCATCGTGGTGGACAACGTCGTGTGGGAGGGTGCGGTGCTGGACGCGTCGATGGACCCGGTCAACGCCCCCGGAATCATCAGCACCCTCCAGATGATGGGCGATGACCCGCGGCTGGACGGCACCGTGATCCAGACCGTGGGTTCGAAAGGCTGGGACGGCTTCGCCCTCGCGATCGTCCGCTAGGCGCAAGAGACTGTCCGCCGGGGCGAACGCGCCGGTGGCAGCCGACCCCGTGAAGCCCCGGCCACCCCCAAGTGCTAAGTATGCTTAGATTACTTGTCGACGGCGCCAGTGATGGCGGCGCGGCCGCGGACGCGCAGGACTTCAGCCACGTGGCCGGGCCCAGCCCGCATCCGCCCAGCCCGAATCCGCCCAGCCCGAAGGAACACAGGCAGCCGAAATGAACGGGATCCCCATCTCCGACCACCCCCTACCCGTCCGGATCAGCTCCGCGGCCGCAGACCTGGAGACGATCAGCCCCCTGCTGTCCGAGGCGCAGGACGCCGTCCGCGATGTCCCGGGGCTGCTGGAGCTGGCCAAGGCGGCCGCGGCGGCGGCGCCCAAACCCGGGGACGGCCGGACCGCGTTCCTGTGGGAGATTCTGGCCTCCGTAACCGCCGTCGATGTCGCCGCCGGACGGGTGCTGGAACCCCACCTGGACGCCGTGGCGATCCTGGCCCAGGCCGGCGACGAGGCGGCACGGCACGGCCGGGACTGCCCGGACCCCGACGATGCCAACTTCGAGGGGGCCTGGGGTGTGTTCGCCGCCGAGGCGCCCGGCCTGCGGCTTGAAGCCAAGGAATCCGCAGACGGCTGGATCCTGCAGGGATCCAAGCCCTGGTGCTCGCTCGCCGCCCAACTGGACCATGCCGTGCTGACGGCCCATCTGGAGGCCGGAGGCCGGGCCGCCTTCGCCGTCGACCTCCACGCGAACGGCGTGGGCTTCGCGAATCCGGAGTGGACCAGCCTGGGACTGCGCGAGATTCCCAGCGGCACAGTCCACTTCGAGGCCGTTCCCGCCGTGCCCCTCGGCGGCGCCGGCTGGTATTACCAGCGCCCTGGTTTCGCGTGGGGCGGCATGGGCGTGGCCGCCTGCTGGCTCGGCGGCGCCGTCGCCGTGGCGCGCAGCTTCGCCGACTCCCTGCGGCACGCCGCCGACGGCGGACGGGAACCGGACCAGATTGCGCTGGCCCACCTCGGCGAGATTGACCGAACGCTTGCCGCCCTCACCGCCTACCTGGCCGGCACGGCCGCAAGGATCGACGCAGGCGAACTCTCGGACCGCGGTGCGTGGCAGGAAGCCCTGCGTGTGCGCGGCAGCGTGGCCGCCGCCGTCGAACGCGTCCAGACGCTCGTGAGCCAAAATCTCGGTCCGGCCCCCCTCGCCTTTGACGAGCGCTACGGAAAACGGATGGCCGATCTCGCCATGTACATCCGCCAGCACCACGCGATGCGCGACGACGCGCAGCTGGGCGCCCTGGCACTGGCCGAAAGCAACCCATGGTGACTTTCACACACAACGACGCCGGGACGTCCGAGGCCGCCTGGGCCGGCAGCCCCGCCGCCAGGCTGCCGGACCTGCCGCTGGATGACGCGGCGCTCGCCGGCCGGGCCTTCATTGTCCTGGCCGCGCACCCGGACGACGAATCGCTCGGGGCTGGCGGGCTGCTGGCCCGGCTGCACGCCGTCGGCGCCACGGTCCGCGTGCTGCTGTGCACGGCGGGGGAAGGATCCCACCCCGGCTCGCCAACGACGACGCCGGAACAGCTCGCCGCGGTCCGGCTGCAGGAGTTCGGCGACGCCCTGAAACGCCTTTCCGGAGCCGGGAACGGGGCCGGGAACGTGGCGTGGCAGTGCCTGGGCCTGCCCGACGGTCACCTCGCCGGGCACCGGGAAGAGATCCGGGCCGCCGTCCGGGACGCGGTCCGGGAGGCAACGGCCGTGTGCGGTCGCGCCGCCGACGAGGTGGTTCTCGTGGCGCCCTACCGCTCCGATGGACACACCGACCACGACGTCCTCGGATCCGTTGCCGCCGGGCTCAGCGCCGCGGCGGGCCACGCCCTCCTCGAATACCCCATCTGGTACTGGTTATGGGCGGCACCAGGCGCGCCGGACGCCGGCGGCGGCCCGGCCGGGGCGGCCGGCCTGACCGGACCCGGCGACCCGGACGGCGGGGCATGGCGCGGCTGGTTCCGGCTGCCGCTGCGCCCGGCAGAGCTTGAGGCCAAGGCCGCCGCGATGGCGGCACATGTGTCCCAGGTGCGCCCGCTCTCCGGGCTGCCGGGCGACGAGGTGCTCCTGCCTCCGGCCTTCCTGACACACTTTGAGCGGACCTGGGAGACGTTTGCCTGGCACCCCGCGGTCGTCCCGGCGGATGGCCCGGGCGATGGCGGGGCGGATGGCGGGTCCCGGCGGCCCTTCGCCGCGGGCGACGCGGAGCGCATGTTCGATGCCGTCCACGCCCGGGAGGAGGACCCCTGGCAGTACACCTCGAGCTGGTACGAGCAGCGCAAACGCACCCTCACGCTCGCCGCGCTGCCCGGCAGCAGCTACACGTCCGGGTTGGAGATCGGCTGCTCCATCGGGACCCTGAGCGTGGAACTCGCGCCGCGGTGCGGAAGCTTCCTCGCCGTCGATGCCAGCGGCACCGCCCTGGACCGTGCCGCCAGGCGGCTCTCGCACCTGCCCGCGGCGACGACGCGACACCTGACCGTCCCGAACGAGTGGCCGGACGGATCGTTCGACCTGATCGTGGTTTCAGAGGTGGGCTACTACCTCTCGCCGGGAGAGCTCGCCGGACTGTTCGACCGGATTCAAGGCTCGCTCATGCCTGGCGGGACCCTCGCGCTGTGCCACTGGCGGCACCCCATTTCCGGCTGGGAACTCGACGGCGACGCGGTCCATGCCGCGGCCCGGCGGCACCTGGGCTGGGCCGGCGGCGGGACCTACCAGGAGCGCGACTTTGTGCTCGAGGTGTTCCTTGCCCCGGACGCTGTACCGGGTGCCGCGCCGGGCCTGGGCGGCCCGGAACGGATGCGGTGACCCCGATGACGGCGCTGCCGTTGCCGCGCGGGCACCGCATCGACCGGGTCGCCGTCGTCATGCCCGCAAACAACGAAGAAGACCACCTGGAACTGGCGTTGGAGGCCGTTCAGCGGTCCGCGGACGCACTGCGCAGGGTCCGGTCCGACGTCGAGACCCGGGTGACGGTGGTGCTGGACAGCTGCACGGACGGTTCCGCCGCCGTCATGGCCGGCTTCGCAGCCTCGGACCCGCGTTTCAGCGCATTGGAGGTCAGCTACCGCAGCGCCGGCGCCAGCCGGGCCGCTGGCGTCCGGGCCTCCGGCATCGGCGTGACCCGGCGGCGGCCGCCCGGCCAGCGCTGGACGCCGCCGCCCTGGGCCGGCCGGACCTGGCTGGCCAACACCGACGCCGATTCCCGGGTGCCGGAGAACTGGCTGGTGCGCCAACTGGAGTTCGCCGAGGCCGGGGCCGACGCCGTGCTGGGTTCCGTGGAACCCGACCCCGCCGGGATGGACCCTGAGCTGCTCCGGCGCTGGCACGAACGCCACCCCTTCCGCGAGGACCACCCCCATATCTATGGCGCGAATTTCGGGGTCCGGGCTTCCGCCTATCTTGCCGCCGGAGGGTTCGCCCGGGTCACGTCCGAAGAAGACCGGACCCTGGTGCACAGCCTCCGCAGCCGCGCCTTTACGGTCACCGCGACGGACAGCATCAGGGTCATGACCTCCGGCCGGACCCATGCCCGGGCGCCCCACGGCTTTGGCACCTACCTGCGGAGCCTGGGCCACCTGCTGCCGCCTGCCAGCTGAAGATTCATTGACGCCGGGACCAGGCCGCTCCACACTGAAGAAGTGACGGACGATGCGAAAGAACCCAGCATTGATCAGGTTGTCGAGCGTCTGGCTGCCAGGTTTCCGCACGTACCGCGGAGGCACATCGCCGGGATCGTCGGCGAGGAATTCGATGCCCTGAACGCAGGCCGGATCCGGACCTACATACCCACACTGGTTGAGCGCGGCGCCCGCGTGCGGCTCAAGAGCGAGTTCGGGATCAGCGCCGCCGAAGACTAACGCACGTGACGCCGCCCCCTACCCCCGAGTTCGCCGGATCCGCGCCACACCGCCGGAAAGTTCCGGCGATCCCGCAGCTGTCCGGCGATTTCGACGGCGGCGGCCGGCGGTCTGCAGTGCCCGTGAGGGGCGGAGCGCGGGGGTGAATCCCGGGCCGGGGCAGGACTCGCTGTCAGCCGTCGCCGGACTCAGCGCCGACGAAGCTGCCCGGCGGTTGAAGCAATTCGGTGTCAACAAACTGCCCGAGCCCCGTCCGGTCCCCGGCTGGCGGAGGCTCTTGGCTGAGCTGACCCATTTCTTCGCGATCATGCTCTGGGTGGCGGCCCTCTTCGCGATCATTGCCGGCATGCCGGAACTGGGCATCGCCATCGTGGCGGTGATCCTGGTCAACGGGGTGTTCGCCTACATCCAGCAGGAGCGGGCCCAGCATGCCGCCGCCAAGCTCCGCGAACTGCTCCCGGCCATGGTGTCAGTCCGCCGGGACGGCCGCGTCATCAAGGTCCACTCCACCGAACTGGTGCCGGACGACGTCGTGGTGCTGGTGGCCGGCGACCGCGTTCCGGCGGACCTCCGGCTGGCCCTGGCCACCGGCTGCGAGGTGGACGAGTCCATGCTCACGGGCGAAAGCGAGGCAGTCGCCAAAACCCCCGGCGACACCGCCTTCGGCGGGACCTTCCTGGTCAACGGGCACGCCGAAGGCGTGGTCTCGGTGACGGGCGGCCAGACCCGGCTCGCGGAGATCGCATCCCTGACAGGTAAAGTCGAAGCCCCCACCAGCCCGCTGTCGCTGGAACTGCAAAGAATCGTCCGCATCACCGCCACCATGGCCCTGGGCATCGGCGCCCTGTTCTTCGTCCTCTCGCTCGTGATTGGCATTTCCTGGCGCGACGCCTTCCTGTTCGCCATCGGGGTGGCCGTCGCGCTGGTCCCCGAGGGCCTGCTGCCGACCGTCACGCTCTCCCTGGCCGTCGGCGCGCAGCGCATGTCCAGGCGCAACGCCCTCGTGCGCAACCTCCAAGCCGTGGAGACCCTCGGCTCCACGACCTTCATCTGCACCGACAAGACCGGAACCCTGACGCAGAACCGGATGAACGTCGTCGAGGTCTGGACCCCGGCCGGGCTGCTGACCATCAATGGCCAGGGCTACGGCCCCGAAGCCGAGATGACGGGCGGCGGCCTTCAAGAAGCCCGGCGGCTCAGTGTCGCTGCCCGCGCCGCCTCGGTGGGGCGCGCCGTCCTCCACGAAGACCGCTGGATAGCCGAGGGGGACCCGATGGAGGCGGCCATCGACGCGCTCGCCGTCCGCCTCGCCCTTCCGGGTGAGCAGCCGGAATGGCCGACGCCGTCGCACCGGTTCGCGTTCGACTCCCGCCGGCTGCGGGAGTCGGCAATCGTCGGCACCGCCCTCTTCGTGAAGGGGGCCCCGGAGTCCGTGATTCCGCTGTGTCTGGCCACCGGAGGCGGGGCTTCTGATCCCGGCCCGAACCGCGCAATGGACATGGTTGACGAGATGGCCGCCCGTGGCCTGCGGGTACTCGCCGTCGCCCAGCGCAGCCTGCCCGGGCCGCCCGGCGCCGCGTTCAAGCTGGAGGATGTCGAGGCCGGGCTGACGCTGCTGGGCCTGATGGGCCTGCACGATCCGCCCCGGACCGAGGTGAAAGTGGCACTCCAAGCGGCCCGCGACGCAGGAATCAAAGTGGCGATGGTGACAGGCGACCACGCCTTCACCGCCGCCGCCATCGCCCGGGAGACGGGGCTGCTCGGCCCCACGGAAACCGTGCTGCAGGGAGGGGACCTGCCCGGCGATGACGCCGTCCTGGCCGCACTGCTGGACTGCGACGGAGTGGTGGTCAGCCGGGTGACGCCGGAACAGAAGCTCCGCGTGGCCCGGCTCCTGCAGGGCCGCGGGCATGTCCTGGCCATGACCGGCGACGGCGTCAACGACGGCCCGGCGCTGCAGCAGGCCGACATCGGGGTCGCGATGGGACGCAGCGGCACCGACGTCGCCCGTGAGGCCGCCGACCTCGTGCTGCTGGACGACGACTTCGCCACGATCATGGCCGCGGTGGAGCAGGGCCGTGCCACCTACGCGAACATCCGGCGCTTCCTGACGTACCACCTGACGGACAACGTCGCCGAGCTCACGCCCTTCGTTATCTGGGCCTTGTCCGGCGGCCACTTTCCACTGGCGCTGGGCGTGCTGCAGATCCTCGCCCTGGACATCGGCACCGACCTGCTGCCCGCCCTGGCCCTGGGCAGCGAGGCGCCAAGCAAGGGGACGCTGAAGCGGCCGCCCGAGCGCCGGCACCTGATGGACCGCGCCCTCATGTTTCGGGTGTTTGGGCTGCTGGGACCGGTCGAGGCGCTGATGGAGATGACGGCGTATACGGTGGTTCTGCTCGGTGCGGGGTGGCGGCCCGGCGCCGAGCTGCCGGCTAGCGACGTGCTCCTGGCGGCGTCGGGCGCGGCCTTCACCACGGTTGTCCTGGCCCAGCTGGCGAACGCCTTCGCCTGCCGCAGTGCCACCGTCCCGCCCTGGCGGCTGGGCTGGTTTACCAACAGGCTGCTGCTGTGGGCCGTGCTGGCCGAGCTGGGGCTGCTGTGCGTGTTCCTGTTCCTCGGGCCGTTGGCGGCGCTGCTGGGCCACGCTCCGCCGACGCCGGGAGGCCTGGCGGTGGCGCTGGCCGCCGTCCCTGCCGTCCTGCTCGCCGACTGGCTGTACAAGACCTTCCGCCGCCGCCGGGCTGGTTCCGCCGGCGGCGCCGGGCCCGGCGCGGGAACAGGAGGCTTTCCCCCAGGCGGCACAGTAGCCGGCGGCGGCGCGCGGGTCCAAAGCCCCTGACCCCGGGACACCGGTCCCGCGCAGTATGGGTCCACCGACAATCCGCAGGAGTGCTGACATGGCTGAATCGCCCGTGATGTGGTTTGACGAGATCGGCATGGCCGACGTCCCGCGGGTCGGCGGGAAGAACGCCTCGCTCGGCGAGCTCATCCGGACCCTCCAACGCGAGGGGATACGGGTTCCTGACGGGTTCGCCACCACAGCCGCCGCGTACCGCTCGTTCGTCGCGGCCAACGGGATCGACGCCGCCATGCGATCGCGCATTGCCGCCTTCCGGGCCGGGGACGCCACGCTGCGCGCCACCGGCGAGGCCATCCGGGACCTGTTCCTGGCCAGCGAGTTCCCCGGCGACATCGCCGAAGCCATCCGCGCCCACTACCGGACGCTGGGGGACCGGGCCGGCATGGACCGGCTCGCCGTGGCGGTGCGCAGCAGCGCGACGGCGGAGGATCTCCCGGACGCGAGCTTCGCCGGGCAGCAGGAGACCTTCCTGAACATTGCGGGTGAGCGGGAACTGCTGGACGCCTGCCGCCGCTGTTACGCCTCACTCTTCACGGACCGGGCCATCAGCTACCGCGAGGTCAAGGGCTTCGACCACATGGACGTCGCCCTCTCGATCGGCGTCCAGCGGATGGTGCGCTCCGACGTCGGGGCATCCGGGGTGATGTTCTCCATCGATACCGACTCGGGCTTTCCCCGGGCCGCCGTCATCAGCGCGGCCTGGGGCCTCGGCGAAACAGTTGTCCAGGGCACCATCAATCCGGACAAGTACCTGGTCTTCAAGCCGCTCCTGACAGAGTCCTCGGCCGCGGAGGGCATCACCCCGATCATCGAGAAATCCCTCGGCTCCAAGGCCCGGAAGATGGTCTACAGCCGCGGCGGGAGCGCCCGCACCCGGATGGTGGACACCTCGGAGGCCGAGCGCCGGGCCTTCGTGCTGGGCGACGCCGAGATCCTCGCCCTCGCCCGCTGGGCCGTCACGGTCGAAAACCACTACGGCCGGCCCATGGACATGGAATGGGCCCGGGACGGCGAGACCGGGGAACTCTTCATGGTCCAGGCCCGGCCCGAGACGGTCCAGTCACGCCGGACCGGGCCGCAGTTCACCATCCACCACCTGCTGGAACAGGGGCCCGTGCTCGCCACCGGATCGGCCATCGGCGACTCGATTGCGCACGGCACGGCCTGCGTCATCCGGACCGCGGCGGACATCGCGGCGTTCCGCGACGGCGCCATCCTCGTGACCGAAATGACCGACCCGGACTGGGTGCCCATCATGAAACGGGCAGCCGGGATCGTCACGGACCACGGCGGCCCAACGAGCCACGCGGCGATCGTCAGCCGCGAGCTGGGTGTCCCCGCCGTCGTCGGAACCGGCAACGCCACGGCAGTCCTGGCCGAGGGCCGGTCCGTGACGATCTCCTGCGCCGAAGGTGATCTGGGCCGGGTCTACGACGGCACCCTGGCGTTCGAAACCGAAGATGTGGACCTCGGCGCGCTGCCTGCGACGCGCACGGCCGTCATGGTCAACATCGCCAGCCCGGCCGCGGCCTTCCAGTGGTGGCGGCTGCCGGCGGACGGCGTCGGGCTTGCCCGGATGGAATTCATCATCAGCAGCCTGATCCGCGTCCATCCCATGGCGCTTGTCCACCCGGAACGGGTCACGGATCCCGCCGAGGCGCACCAGATCCGGGAGCTGGCGCAGGGGTATGCGGACCCGGCCGAGTACTTCGTGGACGCCTTGTCGCTGGGGATCGCCAAGATCGCCGCGCCGTATTATCCGCGCCCCGTGATTGTCCGGCTCAGCGACTTCAAGACCAACGAATACGCCCACCTGCTCGGCGGTGGCGCCTTCGAGGAACCGGAAGAGAATCCCATGCTCGGGTTCCGCGGCGCCTCGCGCTACTACGACCCCCGTTACCGTGAGGGGTTCGCGCTCGAATGCGCCGCGCTCAAACGGGTCCGCGAGAAGCTCGGTTTCACCAACGTGATTGTCATGGTGCCGTTTTGCCGCACGCCGCAGGAGGCGGACAAAGTCCTGGCCGTGATGGCCGAGCACGGTTTGGTCCGCGGCAGCAACGGGCTGCAGGTCTACATGATGTGCGAAATCCCATCCAACGTGGTCCTGGCCGAGAAGTTCGCGACGCGGTTCGACGGGTTCTCGATCGGCTCCAACGACCTCACCCAGCTGGTCCTGGGCGTGGACCGTGACTCCGGCCAGCTCGCGGCGCTCTTCGATGAGCGGGACGAGGCCGTGATGGCGATGATCAGCGAGGCCATCCGCAAGGCCCACGCCGCCGGGATCAAGATCGGCATTTGCGGGCAGGGACCGAGCAACCACCCGGAGTTCGCCGCGTTCCTGGTGCGCGAAGGGATCGACTCGATCTCCCTGAACCCGGACAGCTACCTCAAGACCGTGCCGCGGATCGCGGAAGCGGAGACTGAGTCAGCCGTCGCGGCAGCGGAGACAGAGTCAGCCAGGAAATAGTCATCCCGGCAGCGGGGCCTGCCGCGCGCTTTCCCGGGACCGCACCGGGCTGGCGGCGCCGTGGCGGCCGGGGCCGAGTGAACGCAGGGCATTGAGGATCGTGGCGAGGTCCACCAGTTCCTGGGACAGGGCGCCGGCGATGGCCGGCACGTAGCCCGCGGCCGCGGCCAGCATGAGGGCCACGCTCAGGCCGATGCCGATCCAGATGCTCTGCAAGGCCACCTGCACGGTGCGTTGCCCGATCCGGACAGCGGTCCCCACCTTGGAGAGATCATCGAGGATGATCACGACGTCGGCCGACTCTCCGGCCGCCGTCGAGCCGCGGGCGCCCATGGCGATTCCGACGTCGGCGACCGCCAGGACGGGGGCATCGTTGACGCCGTCGCCGACCATCATGACCGGACGGTCCGGCAGCGACCTGATGGCCTCGACCTTGTCCCGCGGCAGGCATTCGGCGCGGACGTCGGTGAGCCCTGCCTCGTCCGCGATGTGCCGGGCCGTGGCGAGCGCGTCACCGGTCAGCATGACCGTTCGGCGTACGCCCAGGGCCTTGAGGTCGGCGAGGGTGCGGCGGGTCTCCTTGCGGATGGGATCGCTCATCACCAGGGCGCCCACGAATTTTCCGCCGGCACCGACGTAGATGGCGAGCTCGCCGCTGGCCAGCCCCGCCTCCACCACGCCGGACGCCCACTCTGCGACGAACGCGGGCTTGCCCACCACCACGTCCTGGCCGTCGAACCTGGCGCGGACCCCGTGGGTGGCGAATTCGGTGGCTTCGGTGGCGGCCGCGAAGGGCAGGGCCCGGTTCCG
Organism: Arthrobacter sp. 01N444; assembly: GCF_056399305.1. Classification (NCBI taxonomy): domain Bacteria; kingdom Bacillati; phylum Actinomycetota; class Actinomycetes; order Micrococcales; family Micrococcaceae; genus Arthrobacter; species Arthrobacter sp. 01N444. Next base: position 79,278 of record NZ_JBFTRB010000001.1, on the reverse strand, counting down.
GGCGGCCTCCATCACCGAGGCGGCCAGGACATGTGAGGAATACTGTTCCGCGGACGCCGCCAACTGCAGGACCTCGTCCTCTGCGAGGGGCCCGGCGGTCCGGATACGCAGCAGGGACGGGCGGCCGTACGTGAGGGTTCCTGTCTTGTCGAAGGCGGCCGTCTTGATCCGGCTCAGCTGTTCCAGCACCCCGGCGTACTTGACGATGACACCGGAGTGCGCGGCGCGGCTCATGCCGCCGAGGAACGCCACCGGCGCGGCGATCAGCAGGGGGCACGGCGTGGCCACCACCAGGACCTCCGCGAAGCGTTCCGGGCTGCCGCTGATGATCCAGCCCACGGCGCCGAGCACGTACGCGAGGGCCGTGAACGGCACGGCATAGCGGTCAGCGAGCCGGACCATGGGCGCCTTGCTGTCCGCCGCCTCCTGCACGAGGGCGACGATCCGGCTGTACTGCGAATCCTCCATGCGCGCCGTGACCCGCATCCGGACCGCGGCCTCACCGTTCAGCGAACCGCTCATGAGCCCGTCCCCGGCGGACCGCTCCACCGGCAGGCTCTCCCCGGTGAGCGAGGACTCATCGAAAGAGCCGGACTCGGAGAGCAGGACGCCGTCCAGCGGGACCACCTCGCCGGGCCGGACCAGCAGGATATCCCCGATCTCGACGTCGGCGGCCGCCACGTCCTCGTGTTGGCTCTCCGTTGGGGTTCCGGCTGTGTGGGTACCGGCTGTGTGCGTTCCGGCTGTGTGGGTTCCGGCGGCGGCAGAGCCGTTGCGCTCCCGGTGGGCCGTCTGCGGGACGCGTTCGAGCAATGCGGTGAGTTCGCCCTTGGCCCTGCCGGCGGCGTAGTCCTCAAGGGCAGTGCCGCCCGCGAGCATGAGTACGACGATCATCGAGGCGACGTACTCGCCCACCAGCACGGTGCTGACGATTGCGGTGACGGCCAGGATGTCGATGCCGAACTGGCCGCCTGCGAGCCGGCGCGCCATCCCGACGGCGAGGTAGGCCGCCACAGCCAGGGCATAGACGCTCGCAGCAGCCCGGGCTATGCCTTCCTGCCCGGAGAACAGCAAGACCAGCACCGCCAGCAGGACGACGAGGGTCCCGGCCACGAGCGGATACCGGAGTACGAATTTCACGGATGTTCCGCCTTAGCTTCGTATCAGTTTTGGCGTCTCCCTGAATCCTACTGCGCGGCCGCGCCCGGCTTGCCGGGGACGGCCTCCCGGACCGTCCCCGGACCCCGGCATGAGAGGCTGGAAGAGCATCCGTCCCGATCAAGCGGGCCGGCGCGCAGGGACCCGATACATGCAATGGGCGCGGCGCAGCACAAGCGATGCCAGGAGGAATGACGTGCGAAGCAGTTCAGAGACCGTCGACACCCGGACCGCCCTGGTGGTGGGGGCAAGCGGAATTGCCGGATCCGCCCTGGTGGACAGGCTCGCCGAGGAGGGCTGGGACGTGGTGGGGCTCTCCCGCAGTCCCCTTCGCCGCCGTGACGTGCGCCATGTGAGCGCGGACCTGACATCCGTGGAGAACCTGCGCGAGGCCCTGGCAGGTGTTTCGCCCACCCATGTGTTCTACACCGCCTGGTCCAGGCGGAAGACCGAACAAGAGAACATCGACACAAACGCGGGCATGCTGCGGAACGTCCTCGCCAGCCTCAACGGCAAGCCTGTGAAGCACGTGGCCCTCATGACCGGGCTGAAGCACTATCTGGGCCCGTTTGAGGCGTATGCGGCCGGGGAAATGCCGGACACCCCCTTTCGGGAGAGCGAGCCGAGGCTGCCGACGCCGAACTTCTACTACGCCCAGGAAGACGAGTTGTGGGCTGCGGCCGCGAAGCAGGGCTTTGGCTGGTCCGTGCACCGGGCGCATACGGTGATCGGACATGCGGTCGGGAACGCCATGAACATGGGCCTCACCCTCGCCGTTCAGGCATCCATCTGTAAGGAACTGGGCCAACCGTTCATCTTCCCGGGCTCCGAGACGCAGTGGAACAGCCTCACGGACATGACCGACAGCGGACTGCTGGCGGACCACATGATCTGGGCGGCCACAGCGGACAACGTTGGCGACCAGGCCTACAACATCGTCAACGGCGATGTCTTCCGCTGGCGGCGCATGTGGCCTGCGCTGGCCGACTACTTCGGGGTCGAGCCGGTGGGTTACAGCAACGAACCGCGGCCGTTGGAGCAGCAAATGCGCGGCATGGAAGGCATGTGGTCGGCCATCGCCGCCCGCCATGGGCTGGCCGAACCCGACCTCGCGCAGGTCGCCTCCTGGTGGCACACGGACGGCGACCTGGGCCGGAACCTCGAGGTGGTCACGGACATGAGCAAGAGCCGGCTCGCCGGCTTCACCGGGTACCGCCGCACGGAAACCGCCTTCCTGCAGCTGTTCGACCGGTACCGTGCGGACGGCCTGATTCCGGCGGCCTCCTAGGCTGCGGCACGGGCGGGGCCTTTGAGCCCTAGCCTGCCGTAGTGCGTGGTGACAAGGTGAAACATGGGGTCCATGACCGCGGGCCGCCGCCGGCTGTTGGTGATCGCGGCCGTGGTGGTTGCGCTGCTTCTGGCCGCCGGTGCCGCGGTCGTGCTGATTCAGGGGGCGCCGACGGCGTCACCGCCCCCATCTGCGCCCTTCACCGCACCGGAATCCGGACCCGTCAGCGCAAGTGCCTCCGGGACCGCGCCCCCTGCCTCCCCGTCCCCTGAACCGACCTCGGCATCGCCGGCCCCGGACACCAGCGGGCCAGTTCCGGCCGAGCCGGTTCCCGTCCCCCCGCCGACCCGGGCACCGACGGCTCCCGCTCCCGTGCCCCCCGCGGCGCGGTTCCCCGCCGCGCTCGCCGGCCACGACGTCGAGACCATCCCGGGCGCCGGAACCGTAGTGGCCCTGACCTTCGACGCCGGCGCCAACGCTGCCGGACTGCCGAGCATCCTGCAGAGTCTCGCAGCCGCGGACGTGCGGGCCACGTTCTTCCTTACCGGCAGCTGGGCCGCCGCGAACCCCGGAAGCGTGGCGGCGATCGTCGCCGGCGGGCACCGGGTGGGCAACCATTCCATGACCCATCCGGCATTCACCGGGCTGCCCGACGCCGGCCTCAAGGACCAGGTCCGATCGGCCGAACAGGCCATCCGGGCGGCCGGGGCTGACCCGCGGCCGCTCTTCCGCTTTCCCTTCGGCGACCGCGACGCCAGGACCATCGCCACCGTCAACAACCTCGGCTACCTTCCGGTGCGCTGGAGCGTGGACACCCTGGGCTGGAAAGGCACCAGCGGCGGAGCGACGGCGCAGCTCGTCGCGGACCGCGTCCTGGCGGGCCTGCAGCCGGGGGAAATTGTCCTGATGCACATCGGCTCCAACCCCGACGACGGCACTACGCTTGACGCCGCTGCCCTGCCCCAGCTGATCAGCCGCATCCGCCAGGCCGGCTATGGCTTCACCACCCTCGACGCACTCCTGGGCTAAGGGCGGGCCCAACGCCACTGTCGCGGCGCACCGATCGCTGATAGGACAGGGCCATGACGGAGTCGCCCACAGTTGCCGCCGCGCTGGCTCCCGTCGATGCCGTGATCTTTGACCTCGACGGCGTCGTGACCGATACCGGCGAGCTCCGCGCGGCAGCCTGGAAACAACTCTTTGACGACGTCATGACGGACCCCCGGCTTCCCGCGGACGCGCGGCGCGCGCCCTTCACGGACGATGACTTCTCACGCTGGATCGAGGGCCGGACCTGGGAGGACGGCGTGGTCGCATTCCTGGCCTCGCGCGGGGTCCCCATTCCCCGCGGCTCGCCCGCGGACGGCCCGGACGAGTGGACGGCGTTCGGACTCGCGCAGCGCCAGAACGGAATTTTCGAAGCCATGCTCGCGGGCCGGCCCGTGCCCGTTTTCCCCGGCACCGTGGCGCTGCTCGAGCGGCTCCGGGCCGGGCGGATCCCCGTGGTCCTCGCCACCTCCAGCCGGAACGCCGCCGCGATCGTGGCCGCCGCGGGCCTTGGCGAGGTCTTTGACCACATCGTGGATGGCCAGACGGCCCTGGACCACGATGTCGCCGGAATGCCGGCGCCGGCTTTGGTCCTCGAAGCCGTGCGCCGGCTGGAGATCACCCCCGCCCGGGCCATGGTGATCGCCGACGCCGCAGCCGGCGTGGAAGCCGGGCGACGTGGGGGATTCGGGCTCGTGGTCGGCCTCGACCGGGCCGGGCGGCGGGCTGCGCTGGAAGCCGCGGGCGCCGACGTCGTGGTTGAAGACGTCAGCGAACTGGACATCGGGCTGGTCATTACGCACCCGTGGCTGCTGGTGTACGAGGGTTTCGATCCCGCCCACGAAGGGCACCGGGAGGCGCTGACCACGCTCGGCAACGGCTACCTCGCCACCCGCGGCGCCGCCCCGGAACACCGCGCGGGGGACGCCCACTATCCCGGCAGCTACCTTGCGGGCGTCTACAACAGCCTCGCGAGCGTCGTCCAGGGCGTAGAAACCGTGGATGAGCACATGGTTAACATCCCGGACTGGCTGCCGCTGGATGTCCGGGTGGGCGACGGTGCGTGGTGGTCCGGCGGCGGCCTGACGCTCCGCAGCGAGCGGCGCACCCTGGACCTCAAGCGGGCCCTGCTGAGCCGGGAAGCACTCGTGGCGGACGACGCCGGACGGCAGCTTCAGGTACTCCAGCGCCGGCTCGTGTCCATGGCCGAGCCCCACCTGGCCGCACTGGAAACCACGCTGACCGCCGTCGGGTGGAGCGGGTCCATCAGCATCCGCAGCGGTTGCGACACCGGCGTCACCAACTCCAACGTGCCCGAGGATGCCCAACTGGCCAACCGGCACCTGACAGCGGTGGCGGTGTCCTCGTCGGAGTCTTCGTCGGAGGACGGTTCGGACGCTGCTGAGCTGACGGTTCAGATGCAGACGTCCGGGAGCAGGATCGGGATCGCCCTGGCACTGCGGACCCGGATTTCCGGCGGCGGGGTTCCCGTCGGGGCCGGCGCAATTCCCGAGGTGGCAGGAGGGATGTACAGCCACCGCTTCGAGCTGCAGGTCACTGACGGCATCCCCGTCACGGTCACCAAGGCAGCGGCCGTCGCCACCTCCCGGGACCACGCCGTCGCCTCGCCACTCTCGGGGGCGCTCGCGGTGCTGTCGCGCGCACCCCAGGAGTTCGACGCGCTGCTGGCGGACCACGACGCGGCATGGCGCCTGCTGCTGGCACCGTTCATCATCGAATCCGATGCCACGTCCCAGGCCCAGCTGATCCTGAACCTTCACGTTTTCCATCTGCTGCAGACACTCACCACCCACACAGCCGAGCTCGATGCCGGGGTCCCGGCCCGGGGGCTCCACGGCGAAGGCTACCGGGGGCACATCTTCTGGGATGAACTCTTCGTCTTGCCGGTCCTGAACTCCCGGCTGCCCGCGGTGGCCCGCGAGCTGATTGACTACCGCTGGCGGCGGCTGGGAACCGCGCGGGACGCGGCCCGGAAGGCCGGGCTGCGCGGCGCGCTTTTTCCGTGGCAGAGCGGCAGCGACGGCACCGAGCAGACACCCAAGTTCCTGTTCAACAAGCTCTCCGGGCACTGGATGCCGGACTACTCACGCCTGCAGCGGCATGTCGGACTGGCGGTCGCCTACAACGCCTGGCAGTACTTCGAAGCAACTCAGGACCGGGGCTGGCTGACCCGGCACGGCGCCGAGATTGTGGTGGACGTCGCCAGGCTGTTCGTCTCCCTGGCGGAGCACGACGCCGCCCAGGACCGGTTCCACATTAAGGGCGTCATGGGCCCGGATGAGTACCACACCGGCCACCCGGGCAACCCCGGCGGCGGCCTGGACGATAACGCCTACACCAACATCATGGCGGCCTGGGTGTTTGACCAGGCGGTCTGGATCATGCATTCAGTGCAGGGTTTCGACATGGAGGAACTCCGGGCACGGCTGGGGATCACGGGCACGGAAATCGACGCCTGGGCGCACCTGAGCCGGCGCATGTTCGTTCCCTTCCACGACGGCGGCATCATCAGCCAGTTCGACGGTTACGGCGCCCTGCGGGAACTCGACTGGAATCACTACCGCCGCGCCTACCGCAACATCGAACGGCTGGACCTGATTCTCGAAGCCGAAGGGGACAGCACCAACCACTATCGGCTGGCCAAACAGGCGGACGTCCTGATGCTCCTGTATGTCCTGGGCGAAGACCAGCTCCTGGGGTTCCTGCGCCGGATGGGCTACGACGTCGAGCCGGCGCAGATCGCGGCCACCGTGGACTTTTACCTGGCCCGGACCGCGCACGGCTCCACCCTTAGCCGGGTCACCCATGCCTCGGTGCTGGCGCAGCACGATCCGGAGCGGGCGTGGGCGACATTCCGGGAAGCCTTGGACACGGATCTGGACGATACCCAGGGCGGCACCACGCGCGCGGGCATCCATTTGGGCGCCATGGCAGGCTCGATCGACGTGGTCCAGCGCAGCTTCGCCGGGCTACGGATCACCCGGGACGCCTTGGACTTCACCCCGCGGCTGCCGGCCGAGCTGTCCCGGGTGGAGTTCCAGGTCCGCTACCGTGACCAGTTGCTGTCCGTGCACCTCGGGCCGGACCGGCTGCGGGTGTCCGCCGCCCCGGGGGACGCGGCTCCGGTGCTGGTGCGGGTGGGCGTCGAGAAGGTGCTGCTCCGGGCGGGCCAGGAGCACGAGTTCCGCCGGGACGCCGGGACGCCCGGCTGACGCGCCGAAGCGTGTCCCCGGCGTTGTCGTGGTGACTTGCTTGCGATGGTTCCGGGCTATGTCGTGTCCATGTGCAGCACGGCCGCTCCGGTGATCCGGTCCTCCGCCAGGTCCCGCAGGGCCCGGTCCGCGGCCTCGAACGGGTAGGCCACAGTGGTCGGGCGGAGCGGGATCTCGGCGGCGATCCGGAAGAACTCCTCGCCGTCGGCCCTGGTGTTGGCTGTGACACTGCGCAGCTGGCGCTCTTCGAAGAGCTCGTCGGCGTAGTGCAGCGGCGGAATATCGCTCAGGTGGATGCCCGCGACGGCGAGCGTCCCGCCGCGGTCCAGGGCCCGGAGCGCAACCGGCACCAGCCCGCCCGCGGGGGCGAAGAGGATCGCGGCATCCAGGGGATCGGGCGGTTGTTCCTCGGCCCCGCCCGCGAACGTCGCGCCGAGGTCCAGGGCCAGCGCGCGAGCCTGCGCGGACCGGGTCATGACGTACACGCGGGCACCCCGGTAGAGGGCGATTTGGGCCGCCAGATGCGCGGAGCCGCCGAACCCATAGATGCCCAGCCGTCCGCCGATCGGCAATTCGGCCCGGGTCAGGGCCCGGTAGCCGATGATGCCTGCACACAGGAGCGGCGCAGCCTCCTCATCGCTGAACGTCTCCGGGATCCGGTAGGCGAAGTTCTCCGCCACGGTGATGAGCTCGGCGTACCCGCCGTCGCGGTCCCAGCCGGTAAACGTGGGGGACAGACAGAGGTTTTCCTGGCCGCGCAGGCAGAACCGGCAGGCGCCGCAGGTGCCGCCCAGCCAGGCCACGCCCACCCGTTCGCCGATGCCGAACCTGGCGGCCCCCGGTCCCTGCCCGATCACCTCACCCACTACCTCGTGGCCCGGGATGACCCCGGCGTGCCGCGGCGTGAGGTCGCCCTCGGCCAGGTGCAAGTCCGTGCGGCACACACCGCAGACCCGCACTTTCAGCAGGACTTCACCGCGTCCCGGCACAGGATCCGGGCGGTCGGTGGCCACGAGGGGGCCGCTGGACATGGGCCCCGGAAGTCCAACTTGCCATGCTCGCACCGCGGCCTCCTTCTTTGCAGCGTCTGCAGGTCCGAATCGGTTGCGCTCGCGGCGGCTAGCGGGTGACCAGCACGTTGCAGCGCGCCTTGTGCAGCACGGCGGAGACCGTGTTGCCGGCTCCGGCCGCAGGGTTGTGGGTCCCGAGCACCAGGACGTCGGCGTCGTCCGCGGCGTCGAGGAGCTCCCGGGCCCCATGGCCCTCACGCAGGGCGCCGGTAACCTCCAGCCCGGGCGCCATCCCGCGGGCCTCGTCGATGGCGCGGTCGAGCAGCCCCTGGCCGTGGAGCAGGGCATGGCGGCCGTGCTCTTCCCGTGCCCCGCCGCGCAATGGATCGACGTGGACGAGGTGCAGCGGGGCGCCGAGGACTTTGGCCAACCGGATGGCCTCGGCCACCGTGGCGGGGCTGCGGGGTGAGGCATCGACTCCCACCACGACGGGGTGGGCCCGCCGGCGCGGGCGCCGGATTATCATCACCGGGCAGGGTGCCGAGCCGGCCAGATCGATGCAGACCGAGCCGGCCACCTGGCCAAGGACGGCGCCGAGGCCCCGGCTGCCCACTACCAGCAGCCGTGCGTCCCGGGAGGCGTCGCGCAGCACGGGTGCCGGGAGCCCGGCCTCCATGACGCCGTCGACGGCGGGGCCCGGACGTTCCGGCTCCTGCCCGGTAATGGCGCGCTCGGCCCCCAGCGGTGCGCCGCCGGCCGCTTCGCGGGCGGCGCCGCGTGCCAGCTCGATGCCCTCGGCGAGGACGGCTTCCGCGGAATGCCGCAGCCCGCTGCCGGCCACGCCCTTGACAGGGCCCAGGTTCTTGGTGAAAACCGGCCACACCCAGGCATGGATCACCAGGAGGTCCAGCCCGGCCGCGGCCGCGTATTCGGCCGCCCAGCGAACGGCGAGTTGGGCGGCCCCGGACCCGCCGTAACCGACCGCCACGGTGCCGCCCTGCTGCCCTGTGGGTGCCGACATTATTCCTCCCGGCTCGTCGGACGCACCCCTTCGCCCGGCACTATGTGCAGCCCCAGTAGAACCCTGCGGCCCGGGAATGTGTAGGGGCTTTGGTCCCGCGGTCTGGCCGCGCCCGGGGCCGCCTCCGGGGCCGCCGGTGAACTAGGGTTGAAACATGCACAATGCGGGGGATAGCTGATGGCCAAGCGGGGCAAAGGGCGGGGCGCCCAAACCGCCGGCCCGGGAGTGGTGGAAGTGCCCAAGGGTTCCCGCCCGGCCGGTCCTTTGGCCGGGGTGTACTACATCGATACCGGGGACTGCGAGCTGATCCCGGACCAGGACAATTCCACCGGCTGGCTCCTGCGCATCAACGGCGTCATGAGCTCGCACATTGACCTCGCGGACCCGTTGTTCCTCGACTTCGAGTACATGCGCTGGATGGCAGCCCTGGTGGAGTCGCGCTGGCCGCGGGAGCCTGGGCCCAAGCTGCGCGCCCTGCACCTTGGCGGGGGAGCGTGCTCACTGGCGCGCTATTTCCACGCCGCCTACCCGGACGCCCGCCAGGTGGTGGTGGAGCTGGACGGCAAGCTGGCCGACTACGTCCGGGGCTGGTTCGACCTGCCCAAGGCGCCGTTGCTGCGCCTGCGCGTGGGAGAGGCCCGCGAGGTCACCGAGAGCCTGACCCCGCAGACCCGGGACCTGATCATCCGCGACGTCTTCGCCGGCTCGCTGACCCCGCGGCCGCTGACCACCCGGGAATTCATCGAGCACGCCAAGCGCGTCCTGGCCCCCGGCGGGATATATGTGGTCAACTCCGGCGACGCCCCGGACCTCAAGAATGCCCGCGAGGACGCCGCCACCATCGCCGACGCCTTTGCCTACACCGTGATCATCGCGGATCCGGCCATGCTGAAAGGCCGGCGCTACGGCAACATGGTCATGGCCGGCAGCGATGTCCCGTTCGACGACGACCCCGGCCTCGCGCGCCGCCTGCTCGGCGGTGCGGTGCCGGCCCACATCTGGAACGACGAAAAGGTGCGGGCGTTCGCGGCCGGCTCCGCCGTCCGGCATGACCCGAAGTCGCCCGTTCTCGCTGAGCCGGCCGCGGAACCGACCGTTCTCGCTCAGCCGCCCGCCGAGCCCCTGGCTGGGCCCCGCGCAGGGACGCCGACTGCTCCGTAGCAGCCCCTTTGCGGCACTATATTTGCGGCACTATAGAGGCGGCTACGGAGCAATCGATGGGGCTGCTCCCCGGCCCAGCAGGGCATCGCGGTGCGCCGCGGTCTGCTCCCGCAGCGCCTGCACGAGCGCGGCCACCGCCGGCCGGCGCATCGAATCGGGCCGGAGCACCATCCAGTAGGGCAGCAGCTCCGCGAATTCCTCCGGCAGAAGCCGGACCAGGTCCGGATGCAGGTCGGCCGCGAAACAAGGCAGGAACCCAATCCCGGCGCCGGCCCGGGTGGCCTCCACGTGGACGAAGACGTTGGTGGAGCTCAGCCCGTCCCGCATGGTGGGCACCAGCCGCCGCGGGGCGTCCAGATCGTCCACCTGCAGCATCGAATCGACGAAGTAGACCAGCGAGTGGGCCGTCAGTTCCTCCACGGTGGCCGGGGTGCCGTACTCGGCGAGGTAGCCGCGGGAGGCATACATTCCCAGCATGTACTGGCCGAGCCGCGCGGCCTCTGCCCGGTGCACCTGCGGCTCGCCGACCACCACCTCGATGTCCAGGCCGGACCGCTGCTGGAGCGCCCGGCGCGTCACGGTGATGATCTCGACGCTGAGGCCGGGATGGTCGCGGCGGAGCCGGGCCACGGCCGGGGCGGCGATGTAGGCGCTGAATCCATCCGTCGCGGTCATCCGTACGACGCCGGTGATGGGGTCCGGGGTGTGCCCGGGCTGCTCCAGGGTGCGCACGGCGCTCTCGACCTGCTCGGCCACCCGAACGGCCTCGGCACCGAGCTCGGTGAGCTCCCAGCCTCCCGAGGCGCGGGAGAGCACGCGGCCACCCAGCGCCTTCTCCAGCGCCGCGATCCGGCGGGAAACGGTGGTGTGGTTCAGTCCGAGCGTCTGTGCCGCCGTCGTGAATTTCGCCGAACGGGAGACCGCGAGCAGGACCAGCAGGTCATCAGGATTGGCGTTCATATCTGCAATTCTGCACATAGCGGGTGCTGGTTTGGCCATTGAATCGCCGTGGATGTGCGGCAATACTCAATGAAGCCATTTCAGTGCTGTGCGTCACAGCGCGTGTCACCGTGGACACTAAGGAGAATCAGATGAGCGTAAACGAACGCTCTGCAACAACCGCCGCAGCACCCGCATCCAAGGGTTCCGGGCTCAAGAAAATCGTCGCCGCATCGATGGTGGGAACCGTCGTCGAGTGGTACGAATTCTTCCTCTACGCCACCGCCGCCACCCTGGTGTTCGGCAAGTACTTCTTCCCCGCCACGGGCAACGAACTGGACGGCATCATCCAGGCGTTCCTGACCTACGCCGTCGGTTTCGTGGCCCGCCCCCTGGGCGGCATTGTCTTCGGCCAGATCGGCGACAAGCTCGGCCGCAAGCCCACCCTGCAGCTCACCATCATCATCATCGGTGTCTCCACCTTCCTGATGGGCTGCCTCCCGGGCTTCGCCACCCTCGGCTACCTGGCGCCGGCGCTGCTGGTCCTCCTGCGCTTCATCCAGGGCTTCGCCCTCGGCGGCGAATGGGGCGGCGCAGTCCTGCTCGTCGCCGAGCACAGCCCCAACAAGTCCCGTGGCTTCTGGTCAAGCTGGCCCCAGGCCGCCGTTCCCGTCGGCAACCTGCTGGCCACCCTGGTCCTGTTCATCATGTCCAACGTGCTCAGCTCCGCCGACTTCCTCAGCTGGGGCTGGCGGGTGGCGTTCTGGCTTTCCGCCGTGATCGTGTTCGTCGGTTACTACATCCGCACCCACGTCTCCGAATCGCCCATCTTCCTCGAGGCCAAAGCCCAGCTGGAAGAGGATCAGTCCGCCAGCTACGGCGTCCGCGAAGTCATCCGCAAATACCCCAAGGGCATCCTGCAGGCCATGGGGCTCCGGTTCGCGGAAAACATCATGTACTACCTCGTGGTCAGCTTCGCGATCGTCTACCTGAAGTCCGTGCACAAGTACGACACCTCCTCGCTGCTGCTGGCCCTGCTGATCGCCCACGTCGTCCACTTCCTGGTCATCCCGCAGGTCGGGCGCCTCGTGGACAGCTGGGGCCGGAAGCCGGTCTACCTCATCGGTGCCGTCACCGGTGCCACCTGGCCGTTCTTCGCCTTCCCGATGTTCGATACCCGCAACCCGGTGATCATCGTCCTGGCCGTCACGATCGGCCTGTGCCTGCACGCCTTCATGTATGCCGGCCAGCCGGCCCTCATGTCGGAGCTGTTCCCGACCCGGATGCGCTACGCCGGGGTCTCCCTTGGCTCGCAGGTCACCTCGATCTTCGCCGGTTCGCTGGCGCCGCTCCTGGCCACCCAGTGGCTCAAGGACACCGGCTCCTGGCTGCCCACCGCGATCTACCTGCTGGTCGCCTGCGCCATCACCACCGTCGCAGTGCTGAGCCTGAAGGAAACCAAGGGCATCGCGTTGGAGGACGTGGACCGGGCCGACGCCGAACGCGAAGGCCTGCCCGTAGCAGCCACCCGCTGAGCTGCTTGAGTTTTGGGCCGGCTCCAGCCACGCTGGAGCCGGCCGCCTCATCGAATTTTTGACACGGAAGGCTGAGTTATGGAAAACACGCTGAACGGACGCAAGGCCCTGGTCACCGGCGGCGCCGGCGGGATCGGCGCGGCGAGCGTCCGGGCCCTGGCGGCACGCGGGGCCAAAGTGGTGATCGCGGATAGGGACGAGGCCGCCGCCGCCGCGCTCGCCGACGAAATCGGCGGCACCGCGTGGGCCGTCAACCTGCTCGACGTCGAATCCCTCCAGACGCTCAGCCTGGACTGCGACATCCTGGTGAACAACGCCGGAATCCAGCGCATCAGCCCCATCGAGGAGTTCGATCCGGCCGACTTCCGCCGCATCATCACCCTCATGCTGGAGGCCCCGTTCCTGCTGATCCGGGCCGCGTTGCCGCACATGTACGCCAACAACTTCGGCCGCATCATCAACCTGTCCTCCGTGCACGGGCTCCGGGCCTCGCCGTTCAAGAGCGCCTACGTCTCGGCCAAGCACGGGCTCGAGGGCCTGAGCAAGGTGACGGCCCTCGAAGGTGGGGCGCACGGCGTCACCTCCAACTGCATCAACCCCGGCTACGTCCGCACGCCCCTGGTTGAATCGCAGATCGCGGACCAGGCCAAGGTGCACGGCATCCCGGAGTCCGAGGTGCTCGCCAAGATCATGCTGACCGAATCAGCGGTCAAGCGGCTCGTGGAGCCCGAGGAAGTGGCGTCCCTGGTGGCGTGGCTGGCATCCGACGACGCCGGCATGGTCACCGGCGCCAGCTACACGATGGACGGCGGCTGGTCCGCGCGGTAGCCCGTCGCCGCTCAAACCAACGCGGGGTCAGCTACGGCCCATTCAGAGGGCATTAATGGGCGTTAATTGACCCCGCGTTGTGCTGCTGGAGTTGAGCGGCTGGAGCAGCGTGCTAGTCCTTGGTGCCTGTCAGGGCCAGCGTGCCGCCCAGCCCGATCATCATCACGCCGCCGGTGGTGCTGAGAGCGGCGATCCGCCGGGGGGAGCGGGCAAACCAGTGCCGGGCCGTCCCGGCCGCGAGGGACCACGTGCTGTCCGAGACCAGGGCAATGAGCAGGAAGACCGCACCCAAGGTGGCGAGCTGCACGGGAATCGCTCCGGCCGAGTAGTCCACGAACTGGGGAAGCACGGCCACGAAGAACACAATCGACTTGGGGTTGGTCGCGCCGACGATGAAGCCCTCCCGGAGCACGCGGGCGGTCGAGGCCGGGTTCGAGGTCGACGCCGTCGCCGCTCCGCTGCCGCGGTGCCGGATCGCCTGGATCCCGAGGTAGACCAGATAGGCGGCGCCGGCGAATTTCACCACGCTGAACAGCAGCAGGGACTGCGCCAGCACCACGCCGACGCCCAGGGCCACGGCGGCGATCTGCACCACCTCTCCGGCCGCGTTTCCCAAAACGCTCAACAGGCCGCCCCTGCGTCCCAGGGCCAACGTCCGTCCGATCACGAACAGCACGCTGGGCCCCGGGATGGCGATGAGCACGAGGGCGGCAAGGGCAAAGGCCAAGAGGTTGGTGGCGGGGACCATGCCTGATCCTAACCCCGTGAGGGCCCGCCCGGGAGCGTCTTAATCCCTTGGGGGCGAGGCACCATCACCGCCCGGCGGGAACCTGCGGGAGCTGGGCGGTTTCGTCGACCAGTTCCGCCCGCGCCCGGCCGTGGCCGCGGACCCAGAGGCGGTAAGCGAGCACCAGGACGCCCAGCCAGGCGGCGCCCACGTACAGCGCCACCCGGGTGTCCTCGAAGGCACCCAGAATCACGATCACCAGGGCCATGAACGCGATCGTCAGTATGGAGGCGGCGGGCCACCACGGCGACGGGAACTCCGACGCCGGCAGGGACTTGCGGGCGATCTCGCGTTTCATGGCGACATGGGAGGCCAGGATCATGGCCCAGACCCAGACGGTCGCGAAGGTGGCGATCGAGGCGATCAGCAGGAAGACGTCTTCCGGGATCACGGCGTTCAGCACCACCCCCACCAGCAGGATGCCGGTCATCATTACCACGGTCATCCACGGCACCCCGTGACGGGAAACCTTGCCGAAGCTCGCCGGTGCGTGGCCCTGCCGGGCCAGGCCGAAGAGGATCCGGCCGGCGCCGAAGATGTCGCTGTTGACTGCCGAGAGCGCCGCCGTGATCACCACGGCGTTGAGGATGTGGGGTGCGGCGGGGATGCCCAGGCCGCTGAAGATCTGCACGAAGGGGCTGCCGTTGCTGCCAATTTCGTCCCACGGGAACAGGCTCATCAGCACGCCGAGGGTCAGCACATAGAACAACAGGACCCGCACGGGCACGGTGTTGACGGCCTTGGGGATGACCTTTTTCGGATCGGCGGCCTCACCGGCGGTGATGCCGAGGGTCTCCACGCCGCCAAACGCGAACATCACCACGGCGAAGGAGGCAAGGAGTCCTTCGAATCCGTTCGGGAACAGGCCTCCGTGGTCCACGAGGTTGCCGAGCCCTGGTGCCACGGTGGCGCCGCCGGCCTGGAAACCGAAGACGATGATCGCCGCCCCGCCCGCGATCATGGCGATGATGGCCGCCACCTTGATCAGGGAGAACCAGAATTCCAGCTCGCCGAACACCTTGACGCTGAGCAGGTTCAGGGCAGCCAGGAAGAAGATGATGGCCAGGATCCAGACCCAGCGCTCCACGCCGGGGAACCAGAATCCCATGTAGATGCTGAACGCCGTGACATCCGCGATGGCCACGATCGCCATCTCAAAGACGTAGGTCCAGCCCGTCACGAACCCGGCCAGCGGTCCCAGGTAGCGGCTCGCGTACTGGCCGAAGGACCCGGACACCGGATGCCGCACCGCCATCTCGCCGAGGGCGCGCATCACCATGAAGACCGCGGCGCCGCCGATCATGTAGGCCAACAAGACGGCGGGCCCGGCCTTCTGGATGGCGGAGGCGGAGCCGTAGAACAGCCCCGTGCCGATCGCCGAGCCCAGCGCCATGAAGCGGATGTGGCGGACGTTGAGTCCCCGGCTGAGTACGGAGTCGACGGCTGCGCCGACGGCGGTGGCAGCGCTGCCGGTGCCGGCCTCGGCAGGAGCCGCCTTCGTAGCGGTTTGGGCTTGTTGCATGCGAATACCTTCTCGTCATTGGGAGGGGGATCGCCATCCAGCAGACCATGTCCGGCCTTGCTGTGAGGAGTCTCACGGGAACTTCGTGTCTTTGATTTCAGACTGTGCGGCGCCCCCGCGCGCGGAGCCGGCCGCCGCCGCCGTCGAACCCCAACCGGCGGGGGAGCGGCGAAAGAGCTTGACAACATGTCAGGATTTCTTCACATTCAAGGTGTCGCCCGGCGCCTGCGGTTACGGAATGGCGAGCTGACCCAGAGGAGAAGCACCATGAAAGCGATCGTCCAGGATGTTTACGGTTCCGTTGAGGTGCTGGAACTGCGCGACGTCGACGCCCCCGTGCCCGGCGACGACGACGTGCTGATCCGGGTCCGGGCCGCCGGCGTCGACCAGGGCGTCTGGCACCTCATGACGGGCCTTCCGTACCTGACCCGCGTGGTCGGCTACGGGCTCAGGAAACCGAAGACCCGGATCCGGGGCCGGGCCGTGGCCGGCCGGGTGGAGGCTGTCGGCCGGAATATCGTCGGCTTCCGGACCGGGGATGAGGTGTACGGCACCTGCGAGGGATCCTTCGCCGAATACGCGTGTGCAAAAGAAGGCCGGCTCGCGCTGAAGCCGAAAAACCTCAGCTTCGAACAGGCCGCCGCCGTCCCGATCTCGGCCGTCACGGCCCTGCAGGCGCTCCGGAACGCCGGCAGGATCCAGGCCGGGCAGGAGGTCCTCGTCATCGGCGCGGCCGGCGGTGTCGGCGCGTACGCCGTACAGCTCGCCAAGGCGTTCGGGGCGCAGGTGACGGGGGTGTGCAGCACCGCGAAAACCGATCTGGTCCGCTCCATCGGCGCGGACCACGTCATCGACTACACACATGACGATTTCGCGGACGGATCCCGGCAATTCGACCTCATTGTGGACACCGCCGGCAACCGCCCGCTCACCGTCCTGCGGCGGGCGCTCAAGCCTAAGGGCACGCTCGCGATCGTCGGTGGGGAAGGCGGAGGGCGGCTGACGGGCGGATTTCAACGCTCACTCGGCGCCGGGCTGCTCTCCGTGTTTGTCGGCCAGCGGCTCAGAGGCGTCATGGCTGCAGAGCGGGCGGAGGACCTCCGGTTCCTGACCGGGCTCATCGAGGCGGGCGCGGTGACCCCGGTCATCGGCAAGAGCTACGCCCTGGCGGACGCGCCGGCGGCAATCCGGGACCTGCGTGATGGGCACCTCCGCGGGCAGGCCGTCGTCATCATTTGAGCCCGCTTGCCGGTTGGCCGGCGTCACGGTTTTGGGCGGAGCCGCCTAGGGCGTTCCGGTCCGGAAGCGGGTCACGTACTGCCGCTGCCAGGGAGTTTCCACTGTCCGGCGCCGGTACTGGCGGCGGACGTAGGACACTGCCTGGCCGGGCGGGACTCCGTCCAGGATCGCGATGCAGGCCAGTGCGGTGCCGGTCCTGCCGATCCCGCGCCAGCAGGCCACTTCAACCCGTTCGGTCTCGGCCCGGCGCCAGGCCTCCCGGAACGCCTCGAGGGCATCCGGCTGGTCGACCGGCAGCCGAAGGTCGGGCCAGGGCACCCATCGGGACTCCCACCCCACGGGCGGCGGCTGCTTGCCCAGCAGGTACACGCCGAACTCGGGAAACGGCCCGGCCGGAAGCGGATAGTGCAGGCCGCGCCCACGAATGAGCCGGCCGGACGGAAGAGCCATGATGCCGTCCGCGGAAGTTTCCCACGTGTGCTTCATGAACCCGATCGTAGTCTTTCCCGCCGCCGGTTGTCCGTGACACGGAACGGCTGGATGTCAGCGGTATCCGGAGGCGTCGGCGTCGAGTCCTGCTTCCTGGACCTCCACGAGGTACCTCCAGCAGTCCGGCTGCGAGCCGTCGGTGTCGGTGAAGCCGTACTCGCGGGCCAGCGCGCCGGACGAATACGAGCCGCCCGTGCGGCTGAGCACGTGGGGGTCCGCCGCCAGGGCCGCGACCGCACGCCCGACGAACAGCGGGCTTTCCGAGATCGCGGCAAAGTGCGGCTGCGTCCCGGCGGCCTCCCGCCAGTTTGCCTCGGTGACGCCAAAGTGTTCGAGCATCATCTCCGAACGCATCCAGCCGGGCGTCAGCGCCACCGCCGCGCAGCCGGAGGATCTCAGCTCCTCCGCCTGGCTGAACGCCAGGCGGAGCACCGCGGTCTTGACGAGGTCGTAAAAGACGGAGACCCGGTAGTGCTGTGCGTTGTACTCGCGGGTGCCGTCGGTCATCTCCACCACCAGGCCGCCGGGGCGGCGGGTGAGCAGCGGCAGCGCGAAGTGGCTTGTGATGAGGTGGGTGTCCAGACCGAGGTGGAGCATCTGCAGTCCGGCATTCAGATCGTGGGCCCAGAGCGGGGTGTTCCATTCGATGAAGTCCTCGCCGCCCCAGATGTCGTTGACAAGGATGTCCAGGCGGCCCTGCTCGGCGTCGATCCGCTGCACGAGGGCTTCCACCTCCGCAGCCTGGCGGTGATCGACCTCGATGGCGATTCCAGTGCCGCCAGCGGTGCTGACAAGCCCGGACGTCTCCTCGATCGTCTCGGGCCGGTTGTAGTCCGAACGGTGGCGGGAGGTCGTGCGGCCGGTGCAGTACACCACCGCTCCTGCCTCGCCGAGGGCGACGGCGGTGCCGCGGCCGGCGCCGCGCGTGGCCCCGGCAACCAGGGCGACCCTGCCCGACAGTGCTGCATCCACGTCTGTGCCTTCCCTCCGGAACCATCCCGCATGGGGCTCAGCCGGCGACGGGCTGATTCCAATGACCGGGCATACCACGGGGAAGCCGGCGCCCACATTCATCGGAACACCGGGGGTCTGGCCGGGCTAGGGGCGGAAGGCCCGCCGCAGGTATGTCGCCTTTGTCCGGCATTCCAGACAGCCGTTCCTGTGCGAGGCTGTCGGTTGACCGTCGCCGGGCGCATGCTTAAGTACGGGATACCGGACACCACCGACCCTGAAGAGGATCCATGCCACCCACCAGTACTGCCGTGAGCCCCGCCGCCGAGACTTTGTCGGCTGCGACCGACGCGACTCCGGCGCAGTCCGCCGCGACTTTGTCCGCAGCGCCTGACACACCCGCGCCCAAGGCCGTCCACCGGGCCGCCGGAACCAAGGCGGCGTCGAAGGTGCCGGCCGCCGAGAACACGCTGCGCATCCTCAAGCTGCTGGCCTCCCGGCGCGGGCCGATGGCGGCGTCGAACATTGCCACCGCGCTGGGACTGCCGCGCTCCAGCGTCTACCACCTGCTCGGGGTGATGGAGGCGAACGGCTTCGTGCTGCACCTGCACGAGGAGCAGCGCTACGGCCTGGGCATCAGCGCATTCGAACTTAGCTCGGCCTACTCCCGGCAGGAGCCGCTGTCCCGGTTGGGCCGGCCGATGCTCGCCTCGCTCGTGGACGTGATCGGCGAAAGCGCGCACCTGGCGGTGCTGCACGGCCGCGACGTGCTCTACATCGTGGAGGAGCGGGCCAAGAACCGGCCGTCCCTGGTGACCGACGTCGGCGTCCGACTGCCCAGCCATCTCACGGCCACCGGGCGGGCCATCCTCGCCGCGCTGCCGAAGTCGCAGGTGCGGGCGCTGTACCCGAACGCTGCCGCCTTCACGGCCCGGCACGAAACCGAATCGCCCATCATGAAGTACTCCGCGCTGTCTTCACATCTGGACCAGGTCCGCCAGCGCGGCTACGCCACCGAACACGGCGAGGTCACGCCCGGATTCGGTTCGATCGCCGCCGCCGTGACCGACCACGTGGGGTGGCCCACCGCCGCCGTCGCCGTGACGTTCCTGGAGGACAAGCTGCCCGCGGATCAGTGGCCGGTCCTGGCCGCCCGGGTCCAGAAGGTCGCCAACGAGCTCTCGGTCCGGATCCACGGCCGTCCCGCCTGACCGGTTGCCCCATCCCACCCCACCCCACCCCCGGTTGCGCTGTCACTTAGGGCTCCCATTCGCCCATTTTGGCAACCGGAAGTGATAGCGCAACGGGGGATGGGAAGGGTCTGGAATCCCGGACAGCACCCCTCCGGCAGGCCTGTTTCCGCGGCCGCGAAGGGGCTTTAGTTGATACAGAACCTCATTCCTCCGGATACACCAGGACACCAGTCCGAACAGACATCATCCGGCCACATATCCAGCGACAAAGGAGACCCTCATGGCACCCGCCGATTTCACCACCGGTGCCCGCCCGGTCAAAGCAGCCCGCGGCACCGAGCTCACCGCCAAGAGCTGGCAGACGGAAGCCCCGCTGCGCATGCTCATGAACAACCTCGATCCCGAGGTCGCCGAGCGCCCCGATGACCTGGTGGTCTACGGCGGCACCGGCCGCGCCGTCCGGTCCTGGGCCGCGTTCGACGCCATCACCCGCACCCTGGAAACCATGGAAAAGGACGAGACCCTGCTGGTCCAGTCCGGCAAGCCGGTTGGCGTCTTCCGCACCAACGAATGGGCACCGCGCGTGCTGCTGGCAAACTCCAACCTCGTCGGCGACTGGGCGAACTGGCCCGAGTTCCGCCGGCTCGAGGCCGAGGGCCTGATGATGTACGGCCAGATGACCGCCGGGTCCTGGATCTATATCGGCACCCAGGGCATCCTGCAGGGCACCTTCGAGACCTTCGCCGCGATCGCCCGTAAGCTAACCGGGGACGAGAACGGCACGCTCGCCGGCACCCTGACCCTCACCGGCGGCTGCGGCGGCATGGGCGGAGCCCAGCCGCTCGCCGTCACCCTGAACGACGGCGCCTGCCTGATTGTCGACGTCGACGAGACCCGCCTGCGCCGCCGGGCCGGGAAGCGCTACCTCGACGAGGTCGAAACTGATCTCGACGCCGCGATCGCCAAGGTCCTGAAAGCCAAGGAAGAACGCCGCGGCTGGTCCGTGGGCTACGTCGGCAACGCCGCGGAGGTCTTCCCCGAGATCCTGCGCCGCCACAACGCCGGCGAGCTCACCGTCGACATCGTCACGGACCAGACCTCCGCGCACGACCCCCTGAGCTACCTGCCCGAGGGCATCACGGTGGAGGAATGGCACAGCGAGGCTGCGGCAGATCCCGAGGGCTTCACCAAGAAGGCCCAGGCCTCGATGGCCAAGCACGTCCAGGCGATGGTCGAGTTCCAGGACGCCGGCGCCGAGGTCTTCGACTACGGCAACTCCATCCGCGACGAGGCCCGCAAGGGCGGCTACAACCGCGCCTTCGAATTCCCCGGCTTCGTCCCGGCCTACATCCGGCCGCTGTTCTGCGAGGGCCTCGGCCCGTTCCGCTGGGTGGCCCTCTCCGGCGACCCCGAGGACATCGCAGTCACGGACAAGGCCATCAAAGAGCTCTTCCCCGAGAACAAGCACCTGCACCGCTGGCTCGATGCCGCCGCCGAACGGGTCGAGTTCGAAGGCCTGCCGGCCCGCATCTGCTGGCTCGGCTATGGCGAACGCGCCAAGGCCGGCCTGCTGTTCAACCAGCTCGTCAAGGAGGGCAAGGTCAAGGCGCCCATCGTGATCGGCCGCGACCACCTCGACTCCGGCTCCGTCGCCTCCCCGTACCGCGAGACCGAGGCCATGGCCGACGGCTCCGACGCGATCGCCGACTGGCCGCTGCTCAACGCCCTTCTCAACACGGCCTCCGGCGCCACCTGGGTTTCCATCCACCACGGCGGCGGGGTCGGCATCGGCCGCTCCATCCACGCCGGCCAGGTCTCCGTCGCCGACGGCACCGACCTCGCCGCGGAAAAGCTCGCGCGCCTCCTGACCAACGATCCCGGCATGGGCGTCATCCGCCACGCCGACGCCGGCTACGACCGCGCCGTCGAAGTCGCCAAGGAACGCGGCGTCCGCATCCCGATGAACGAAACGAAGTAGGACTTCACCATGACTATCACCACGCATTCACCGCTCACCGTCACCCTCGGCTCCAGCGGTGTCACCCCCGAAGACGTCGTCGCCGTCGCCCGCCACGACGCCCACGTCACCATCGCCCAGGACGCCCTGGACGCCGTCGCCAAGGTCCGTGCCCACATCGACGACCTCGCCCACAGCGAGGTCCCGGCCTACGGGATCTCCACCGGCTTCGGGGCGCTGGCCAACCGGCACATCCCCAACGAGCTGCGCACCCAGCTGCAGAAATCCCTGATCCGCAGCCACGCCGCCGGCATGGGCCCGGCCGTGGAACGCGAAGTGGTCCGCGGCATCATGTTCCTGCGCGCCAAAACCCTGGCCTCCGGCCGCACCGGCGTCCGCCCGGTGGTGCTGCAGACCATGGTGGACGTGCTCAACGCCGGCATCACCCCGGTGGTCCGCGAATTCGGCTCCCTTGGCTGCTCGGGCGACCTCGCGCCGCTGTCCCACTGCGCCCTGGTCCTGATGGGCGAAGGCGAGGCGACTGGCCCCGACGGCACACTGTACGGGAGCAAGGATGCCCGCCCGGTCGCTGAGCTCCTCGCCGCGCACGGCATCGAACCCGTCACGCTGGCCGAAAAGGAGGGCCTGGCCCTCGTCAACGGCACCGAGGGCATGCTCGGCATGCTGCTGATGGCCATCGCGGACATCCGCCAGCTGCTTACGACGGCGGACATCACCGCCGCGCTCAGCGTCGAGGCGCTGCTCGGCACCGACCAGGTGTTCCTGCCGGAGCTGCACGCGGCGCTGCGCCCGCACCCGGGCCAGGCCGCCGCCGCGGACAACATGCTCCGTGTGCTGTCCAACTCCCCGATCGTGGCCTCGCACCGGATCAACGACACCAAGGTCCAGGACGCCTACTCGCTGCGCTGCGCACCCCAGGTGGCCGGCGCCGTCCGCGACACCGTGGACCATGCCGCCCTGGTCGCCTCCCGCGAACTGGCCGCCGCGATCGACAACCCGGTGGTCCTGCCCGACGGCCGGGTCAGCTCCAACGGCAACTTCCACGGCGCCCCGGTGGCCTACGTGCTGGACTTCCTGGCGATCGCCGTCGCGGACCTGAGCTCCATCGCCGAGCGCCGGACCGACCGGATGCTGGACCCGGCCCGCTCGCACGGGCTGCCCGCCTTCCTGGCCTCGGACCCCGGCGTCGACTCGGGCCTCATGATCGCCCAGTACACGCAGGCCGGCCTGGTCTCGGACAACAAGCGGCTGGCCGTCCCGGCGTCGGTGGACTCGATCCCGAGCTCGGCGATGCAGGAGGACCACGTCTCCATGGGCTGGCACGCGGCCCGCAAGCTCCGCCGCTCGGTGGAGAACCTGCGCCGGGTCCTGGCGATCGAACTGGTGACCTCGGCCCGGGCGCTGGACATCCGCACCCAGCTCTCCGGCGGCGAACTCACGCCGGGACCTGCGGGCGCGGCCGTGATCGCCGCGCTGCGCGACGTCGTCGACGGTCCGGGCACCGACAGGTTCCTGTCACCGGAGCTCGAAGCGGCGGATGTCCTCGTGGCCTCGGGCAAGGTCCGGGCGGCGGCCGAATCCGCCGTCGGAAATCTCGCCTGAGAAGAAACAAAATGCAGGGCAGCTGAACAATTCCCGGCGCCCCCGAAATCTTTGGCGACACGGACGGCGGGGGCCCGGGAACTGTAGTACAAATGGAGAGTCCACACCAACGAAGTTGTGGCAAAGAACACATACAAAGGGGTAGAAGTTCTATGAAAGCACGCGGCACGGTACTGTCCAGGCGCCTTGCATCCGCAGCTACGGTTTCCGACTGGAGCGGCCTTCGGGTCGGCGAACGCGTCGAAATTGTCAAGCACGCACAGGTCATTGCGGCCGGTGAGGTCGAAGAGGTCTCGGTAAGCGGGAATGTGCTCTGGCTGGTCCCCGCGGGGCCGTCCGAAACGCAGCTTTTCCTGCAGTCCGACGGCGTGCAGGTCCGCCGCAGCTAGGCTGAGCGTTTTCACCAGAAAGTCCCCGCCACGGCGGGGACTTTCTGCGTTTCGGGGCCCAGGGCCCAGATGTGGGCGCGGTGCTGTCAGTGCCCAGTGAACGGCGGCGGACCCAGCAGCACGATCCCGCCGTTTTTACGTGCCGACTCCTGGACTCTGCCAAAGTCAACCAGGCCCGGCGCGACGGATTCGCCGGCAGGGTCCCCGGCATCGTTGCCGGGGGAGAGGGGTATGCTCGCGTCCCAGTAAAAGGCCTCGCAGCATCCGGGGGTGTGCAGGCAAAGCATCCGGGCGGAGTCGGAGACCACCATGAAGGCGTGTGGAACGCCCCGCGGGGCCACGGCCAGTCCGCCGGGGCCGATCCGGTGCTCTCTCCCGTCCATATGCACGAGGATCTCGCCGTCCAGGATGTACATGGTTTCATCCGAATCGGGGTGGCTGTGCAGCGGTGTCATTTTCCCGCCGGACATCTGGTCCTCGAACAGCAGGAAGGCCCCGGCGGTCTCTTCCGCCCTGGCCTTCCAGGTGTGGACTCCGCCGCCGAAAAACCATCGGCGCTCGCCCTGGTCTTCCGCGCGGATGATGGCTGCCGGGTTGCTGGCCGTTTCCATGAGATCGCCCCTTCGCCGAGGACTACATGGGACGCGTGTCCCATGACAAGACTCGGGTACCATGAGATCCATGTCAACCCCCTATCAGGACGCCGGCCGGACGGGGCAGAAGCGCCGCACTTTTGAGGCCCTGTTGGCTGCAGCCCGCGAGGCCGTCGCGGACGGGGTCGCCCCCACCGTTGACGGCACCGCGGCAGCGGCCGGGATTGCCCGGAGCACGGCCTACCGCTACTTCCCGAGCCAGCGGGAATTGCTCGCCGCAGCCCACCCGGAAACGGCCCGGCAGTCCCTGCTGCCGGCGGATGCCCCCGAGGATCCAGCGGAGCGGCTCGACGCCGTCGTGCTGGAGTTCACACGGCTGATCCTCTCCACCGAGGCGCAGCAGCGGACCATGCTCAGGCTGTCCCTGGAACGTGACCGCGGAAAGTCGGACTTGCCGCTGCGGCAGGGGCGCGCGATCGCTTGGCTTGAGGAAGCACTCGCGCCGCTCCAGCGGAAGCTGTCCGGACCTGAAATCCGGGCGCTAGCGCTGGCCATCCGCAGTGCCATCGGGATTGAGGCCCTCGTCTGGCTGACGGACATCGGCGGTCTTACGCAGGAACAGGCTGTGGCGTCGATGCGTTGGTCCGCCCAGGCCCTGCTCGCACAGACCCTGACGTCCGGGCCGCCGCCTATCCCAGCAGCGTATTGACCAGCCGGGCCGCCACTTTGGCGGTGCGGCCGTCGATGTCGAACTCCGGGTTCAGCTCGGCGATATCCAGATGCAGGAGCTTCCCGCTCGCGGCCACCTGGCGGCACACGGCGCTGATCACCGGCAGCGGCACACCAAAGGCCGCGGGAGCGCTCACCCCGGGGGCCACGGAGGCCGGCAGCACGTCCAGGTCGATGGTCAGGTACACAGCGTCCACCTGTGCCAGGAAGGCTGCCACAAACGCGTACGCGGCGTCCGCCGAGCAGTCCTCGTCCAGCAGATAGTCCACGCCGAGCTCGTCTGCCGTCCGGAACAGCGTCCGGGTGTTGTTCGGCTCGGAAATCCCGACGACGGCGTAGCGCAGCTCCCGGCCGGCGGCTGCTTCGGCGCGGGCCATCTGGAGGAAGGGCGTGCCGGAGCTGGGCACCGGCTCATCGCGGAGGTCGAAGTGCGCATCGAGATTCAGCACGCCGACGCTCAGGCCCTCGCGCACGGCCGCCGACCCGGCCACGCCGAGATAGCTGGCAAAGGCGGTCTCGTGCCCGCCGCCGAGCACCACGGGAAGCCCGCCGGCGTCGAGCAGACTGGTGATCGCGAGCCCGGCGCGTGCCTGTCCTGCCTCTAGCGCGTCCCCGGCCACGGTGACGTCGCCGGCGTCGTGCACGGCCCGCGTCAGGTGGAACGCGAGCGGGCCGAGCGCGGCCCGGATGGCGGCGGGGGCGGCCGCGGCGCCGGTCCGGCCCTTGTTGCGCCGCACCCCGGCGTCGCTGCCGAAGCCGAGGATGACGGCGGGGCGCGCAGCAGGGACACCCGCAGGAACCGTGCCGGGAGCGTAGGGGGTCACCCCCTGCCACCAGCGCCGGTGCTCGTCGCCGTCGCCGTCGAACCTGCCGGTCCAGGGCTGGGGCGGGACATCAACGGGGAGCGCGGGAGAAACCATGCCCCTAGCTCACCGCAGCCCGGGCCGGAAAACCAGCCGGGCCGCCGTCGGACTGTCCGGAATCCCGGAAACTGAGCTTAACAACGGTTAAGCAGCGCCGGGTGGGCCACGCCCGGGTGGGCGTGGCCCACCCGGCGGCGTGACCGCGGGCGGGGCTGCGTTAGTGGATCCCCAGGACGGCCTCGATCGGGCCGATCGCGAAGAAGAGCAGGAACGCGGACGCCACGGCCCACATGAGCGGGTGCACCTCGCGGGCCCGGCCCTCGAACAGGCGGATCAGCACGAAGCTGATGAAGCCCGCGCCCAGGCCGTTGGCGATCGAGTACGTGAACGGCATGAGGGTGAAGGTCAGGAAGGCCGGGATCGCGATGCCCCAGTCCTGCCAGTCGATCTTGCCCACCTGGGAGACCATCATGAAGCCGACCACCACGAGGGCGGGGGCCACGGCCTCGAACGGCACGAGGTTGATCAGCGGGGTGAAGAACATCGCCACAAGGAACAGCAGGCCGGTCACGACCGAGGCCAGGCCGGTGCGTGCGCCTTCGCCGATGCCGGCACCGGACTCGACGTAGATCTGGTTCGAGGAGACGGAGGCGCCGCCGCCGATGATCGCGCCCAGGGCGTCCACCTGCAGCACGCGGTCGACGTCGGGGATGTTGCCGTCCTTGTCGATGGTGCCGGCCTCGGTGGCCAGGCCAACCATCGTGCCCATGGCATCGAAGAAGATGCTGAGCAGGATCACGAACGCCAGCAGGGTCGCCGCGACGAAGCCGAGGTGTTCAAAGGCGCCGAAGGGGTTGGCCTTGCCGATCAGGGACAGGTCCGGGGCCGCCCACTCGGAGAACTGCGGTGCCACGAGGGACCAGCCCTGCGGGTTGTGGTTCTTGCCGTCAAAGCTGGGCCCGATGTGCAGGATGGATTCCAGGATCACGGACAGGATGGTCGAGGCCACGATGCCGATCAGGATGGCGCCCTTGACCTTGCGGACCACCAGCGCGATGGTCAGGATCAGGCCGAAGACGAACACGAACGTCGGCCAGCCCAGGAGCTTGCCGTCGAAGCCCAGGCCGACCGGGACGGTGGTGCCGGCGACATCGGGGACGCGGCGCACGAAGCCCGCGTTGACGAGACCGATCAGGGCGATGAACAGGCCGATGCCCACCACGATCGCGGTCTTCAGCCCCTCGGGTACGGCCTTGAACACGGCCGTCCGGAAGCCGGTGAGGACCAGGATCAGCATGGTGATGCCCGAGAGCATCACCAGGCCCATCATGTCCGGCCAGGTCAGGCCGGGGTTCGTGGCCACTGTGACGGCGACGAACGCGTTGACGCCGAGCCCGGTGGCCAGGGCGAAGGGATGCTTGGCCCACGCGCCCATGAGGATGGTCAGGATGCCGGCCACGAACGCGGTGACGGCGGCGACGGCGGGGAAGCCCAGCGTGGCGCCCGAGGAGTCCGGCCCGGAGAGGATCAGCGGATTCAGCACCACGATGTAGCTCATGGCGAAGAACGTGGCGAACCCCCCGCGGATCTCGCGCGAGACGTTCGACCCCCGCTCGGATATCTTGAAATACCGGTCGAGTGCCGAGCCCTGCTTGAGCATTAGGTCTTGCATTAGTCCTCCGGGAGTGATGGGTGTTGCATATATCTTATTTGGCGCCCGAGGGCCAACCCTGCGTTTTCGCCTAGTCTGTAAGGAAGCCAACACTTAGGAGTAGCCTGCCCATGCGCCGGATCCGCCAGCTTCGCAGTGCCCTGCTGGGCGCCGTCGTCCTTGTTGCCGTCCTGCTGGGAGCAGTGAGCCCGGCGTCGGCGCACGATACCGCGGAGTCCACCAGCCCGGCTGCCGGAGCAACCGTCGCGGCACCGCCGGAGCAGGTCTCGGTCACGTTCAACCACAATCCGCTCGCCCTGGGGTCGCAGATTGTGGTCAATGATGCCACCGGCGCCAACTGGTCGGACGGTCCCGTGGAAATCGTGGACAACGTGGCTGCGCAGAAGCTGAAGTCCGGCGCCCCTAGGGGGCAGTACACCGTGCACTGGCGGGTGGCCAGTTCCGACGGCCACCCGATCGAGGGCAGCTTCACCTTCACAGCGACGGCGGCTGCGGCAGGCACGACGGCGGCTGCCGCGGTCCCCACGATGGGCACCGCCCAGCCGGGGACCACGCCCGCGCCCGCCCCTGCGCCGGCCGGGTCGCAGCAGTTTCCCTGGAGCGTCATGGTCTTCGTCGCCGTCGGGGTCGGCATCCTGGTGGCCCTGGGCCTGATGGCGAAACGCCGCCTCACACCGGACGAGAGCGGCGACACCGAAGGCTGAAACAAGCCAATGCAACTCCGGCAACGCGGCCAAAGCGCTGCTAGGCGGGGGCGGCCAGGGCAAAGCTGCCGGGCAGCAGCGCGGGGATCCCGTTCGGGTGGACCTTGGCCGAGATTGCCTGTCCCACCACTTTGGCCTGGCGCAGGACTTCCTTGGGCGTCGGGGTAATGAGCTCGCCCACCCCCACGAGGTACATACCCAGGGCATGCATCGCCGCCATGAGATTCTGCCCGGCTGCCATGCCAAGTTCCGAGAGCATCCGGCGCAGCTGGCTGTGGGCGCAGCGGGTCAGGACAAGGTGGTCGGCCAGCAGGACGCCGCCCGGGGTCTGGACGGCCCACTTCTCCGTGGGTGAGCCGTCCGTGCCGGCCTCCAGGAGGTCCAGCTGCAGGGCCCGGATGTTGTTCCGCACGTCGAGCTTGTGGCTTGCGGCGTAGTTGCGCAGGTGCCGCAGGATTTCGTTGCGCTCCCTCAGGCTGGCGGCGTCCGCCGCGTCGCAGCGTTGGAGCGAGGAGGTGTTGGCCGGATGGCCGGCACCCAGGAGGTCGAGCCCGTCCACAATGATGGACGCAACGCCCCGGCGCTGGAGCTCGCTGGCCACAGCCAGGCCGGAGAGCCCCGTCCCGATGACTACGGCGGTGGTCCGCTCAATCCCGCCGTACAAAGGCATGCTCGACACTGCAGGGTACCTCCTTGAAATGGTGCGAGTCGCGGGGGAAACCCCGGACGCCAACCCGTGCCTGGTTCCACAGCCCCAGCGGCTGCTTTCTGGAACACCAGTCTCGGTTCAGCAATGCCTCGAAGGATACCTAAGATTCCCGCCCGTGGATAGGGGAGGTAGGACATTGGCTGTGGTGCCGGATTCCGGCGGTTTCCGTGCTCCCGCTCCAGCGGAAACCGGCTCAAAAGCCTGAATTTCCGGGTCAGGAAACGGCGTGTTAATTCTGCGTAAATCCTTCCGCCGCGGGCGGGCGGGGGCGCCTTGCCGCCGTCTTGAATGTTCGCAATTAACCGAGAATAGTGAGGAAAATCAGGGGTTCCTGCACGCAGATTCCGGGTCGCCTCGCCGGTGGACGCCGGGCGGCAGTACTTCTGGCAGAATAGCCGCAACATCAGGCAAGAATCGCGAGGAGGCGGACCCTATGGGCCGTGAACAGGTGCATCCGGACCCGGCATGGGAGACCGGTGGCGAGCCGGCGCCGCCCCGCGGAATCGTCGTGGGAGTGGACGGCTCGGACCACAGCCACTGCGCCTTGGTGTGGGCGGCCCGTGAGGCGGAGCGCCGCCGCCGCCCGCTGCACATCGTGACCGCCTATTCCGTTCCGATCTTCGCCGCTTCCGGGCTCGACGGCGGCTACGCCACGGTGGACGACTCCGTGATCCGCGAGGGCGCCGAAGCCATCCTCAAGCACGCCATGGACAAGATCGCCTTCTACAACATCGACGTCGACGCGTCCGTCGAAAACGGGGACGCGTCCGGCGTGCTGCTGGAAATCAGCGAAACCGCGGAGCTTCTGGTCTTCGGCACCCGCGGCCGCGGTGGCTTCGTGGGCCGGCTGCTCGGCTCCGTCAGCAGCGCGCTGCCCGCCCACTCGAAGTGCCCCACCGTGACTGTGCCGCTGATCTGCGCGGACCGCCTGGGCGAAACCACAGACGACAAGCACGTCCTCGCCGAACGGGCCAAGTCGGGCAGCCAGCCGGTGGAGAACGTCGTGGTCGTCGGCGTCGACGGTTCCGAGCAGGCCCGCGTCGCCGTGCTGGAGGCCGCAGCGCAGGCCGAGCGGCTCTCCGCCCGGCTCCGCGTGGTGTGCGCGGTGCCGCAGTACACCGGCTCGTTGGCATGGGTGCCCACCCCGATGGACCGCGACGCACTGTTCGCCGACATCAAGGTCCAGCTCGACGCCGGCGTGGCGTGGCTGCGGAGCCACTTCCCCGCCCTGCAGGTGGAGACGCAGCTCGTGGACGGCTCGCCCGTCGACATCCTCGTCGACGCCAGCCGGCACGTGGAGCTCGTGGTGGTCGGCACCCGAGGGCGCGGCGGATTCACCGGAATGCTGCTGGGCTCCACGTCCGACGGCGTCCTCCACCACGCCAAGGGGCCGGTCATGGTGGTGCCGGACCGCGACGACCCGCGGCTGGCGGACAGAGCCAGCTTCGGCCCGATGCTCGGCGACTCCTAGAAGGCGACGGCCCGGCGTCGGAAGGACGGTTAACGGATGGAGCACCCCGGGACGCCGGACCCTGCCGAGGGCGGGCCGGTCCTGGCCCTAGAACGCCTTGGCCCGGACATGCTCGCCACCGTCGGCGGGAAGGCGGCGAACCTGGGCGAACTGGCACGCGCCGGCCTACCGGTGCCCGCCGGCTTCTGCCTGACCACCAGTGCGTATCTGGACGCCACGGCATCCCCGGCGCTGGCGGACGTGCACCGCGCCCTCGCCGCAACAGCCCCCGACGACCTGGCGGGGCTGGCTGCGCTTGCGGCGAAGGCCCGCGCGCTGGTGCTCGACGCCGATGTCCCCGCCGGCATCGACGCCGCCGTGCGCGCCGCCTACGCGGCGCTGGGCACCGACACGGCGGTCGCCGTGCGGTCCTCCGCGACCGCCGAAGACCTGCCGTTTGCCAGCTTCGCCGGCCAGCAGGACACTTTCCTGAACGTGGTGGGCGCGGATGCCGTGCTGGCTGCCGTCCGCCGGTGCTGGGCCTCGCTGTGGACAGACCGCGCGGTGACCTACCGCGCGGTGCAGGGGATTGAGCCCTCGGCGGTGTCCCTCGCCGTGGTGGTCCAGCGCATGGTGGACGCGGCCGTGGCCGGGGTGCTGTTCACAGCCAATCCCGTGACCGGCCGGCGGCACGAGGCCGTCATCGACGCCAGCCCGGGGCTGGGGGAGGCCGTGGTGTCCGGGGCGGTCAACCCTGACCACTTCGTGCTCGACGGCACCACGGGACGGATCCTCGAGCGACGAATTGGGGACAAGGGCATCATCATTCGTCCACTGCCCGGCGGCGGCACCGAGCGGGTGGCGCAACCTGACGCCGGGCTGGCGCCCAGCCTGGACGACGCCCAACTGGCGGCACTGGAGCTCCTGGGCCGCCGCGCGGAGGTGCACTTCGGCTCGCCGCAGGACCTCGAATGGGCCATCGGCCGGGACGGTGCCGTGTGGCTGACGCAGTCCAGGCCCATCACCACGCTCTATCCGATGCCGGACCGGCCTCCCTCCGGGCCGACGCCGCGCGTGTATTTGTGCTTCAGCCTGGCCCAGGGGCTGACCCGGCCCCTCACCCCGATGGGACTCGCCGGCATCCGGCTGATTGCGTCCTCGGTTGCGGGGGCCGCGCATTTCCCGGTGCCGGTGCCCCGTGACGGGCCCGCGCCGTACGCCGAGGCAGGCCAGCGCATTTTCTTCGATCTCACGCCGGTTCTCCGGAGCCAGACCGGGCGCGCCATTGTCCCCCGCGTGTTTGACGTCATGGAGGCGCGTTCGGCCACCGTGCTGCGCAACCTCTTCGCAGATCCCCGGTTCTCCGTGACCACAACAAGGCCGTGGCCGCTCCTGCGCCACGTCGCTCCGGTGGCGGCGCGGGCGAAGGTCCCGGAGACCTTAATCCGCGGCCTCATCCGGCCCGAGGCGGCACTGCGCCGGGCAGACCGTGTGGGCGAACAGCTCCGCGCGGCACTCGCGGTGCCCGCCGGCGCCACCGCCACGGAGCGTCTGGACCACGTCGAGCGGATCCTTGGCCAGCATGTCTTTGCCGTGGTTCCCGCGATCCTGCCGCTGCCCGCCCTGGGGTTCGCCTTGCTGGCCGTGGCCGGAAAACTCGCCGGGAAACCCGGGAACGGGGCGCTGCAGGAAGTCCTGCGGGGGCTGCCCAACAACGTGACCACCGAAATGGACCTGGACCTGTGGTCGCTGGCTACTGCCATCCGCAACGACCCGGCGTCGGCGGCGGTGTTCGGGGAAGCCGCATTGCCCGAGATAGCCCGGCGTTACCGGGCGGCGGACCTGCCCGGCGTCGTGCAATCCGGGCTGCGGGACTTCCTGGGCCGGTACGGCCACCGCGCCGTGGCGGAGATCGACGTCGGCATGCCCCGCTGGTCTGATGACCCGACCCACATCCTCGGGGTTCTGGCCAACTATCTGCGCATGGATGATCCTGCGCTCGCCCCGGACCGGCAGTTCGGCAAGGCGGCCCGCGAGGCGGAGGCGCAGGTGGCCCGGCTGGTGGCAGCGGCGGGGCAGCGCAGCCGCCTTCGCGGTGCACTCGCGCGGGCCGCGCTGCGGCGGACCCGGATGTTCGCCGGGCTGCGTGAGCTGCCCAAGTACCACCTCGTGGAAGCGCTCGGCGCCATCCGGCAGCAGCTCGCAGCCGTCGGGGCGGAACTCGCCGCGGCCGGGGCCATCGATGCGGCGGACGATATCTTCTTCCTCGACCTGGCTGACGCGCACCGGGGGCTCGGCGGCGTCGCGCTGCAGGGGCTCGTGGCCCGGCGCCGCGAGGCTTACGCGGCCGAACTGGGCCGCCGGCACATTCCCCGCGTGCTGCTCTCGGACGGCACCGAGCCCGAGGCGGTACAGACCACAGCCGGCGGAAGGGGGCCGGCGGGTTCTGACGGCGGCGCGGGGCGGCTCTCCGGCACGCCGGCTTCGGCCGGCACCATCACGGCCCGGGCCCGGGTGATCCTGGACCCCCAGGGCGCGCACCTGGAACCGGGCGAGATCCTCGTGGCGCCGTCCACCGATCCGGGCTGGACGCCGTTGTTCCTGACGGCAGGGGGCCTCGTGATGGAAATGGGCGGGCCCAACTCCCACGGCGCCGTCGTCGCCCGGGAATACGGGATCCCCGCAGTGGTGGGGGTCCCCGACGCGACGTCGAGGATCGCCACGGGCCACAGCATTACGGTCGACGGCGCCGCCGGCACCGTGACGCCGTCAACGTCGCCGGCACCCTGACGCCGTCACTCTGACGCCGGCCAATTCGTGCCGGGCCGCCCGCGGCGGCGGGCTCCGCACCATGGTGTCGGCCGGCTCGCTACAGTGGGGCCATGAGCGAAGTGCGCGGCTCCGAGGGCCGGGAGCCCGGGAGCGCCGGAGTTCCTGCGGCGGGCATACCGGCGCCTGACACCCGGCCGCCCGGCAGCCCCGCGCCCGGAGCCCCCGCGCCCGCGACTGATGCGCCCCCCGCGCCCGCGGACCCGGACGCGTGGCTGCCGGAGTGGTTCGTGGGGCGTCCGCTCACGGCCGGCTGGGCGTGGGCCGGGTTCTGGGCGGTGCTGATCGTGGCCGACGAGTTCCTGGATCTGGCCGGCTGGTCCTGGTACGTGCTCGTTGGCCTCGCCGCCCTGCCGACGCTGCTGGCAAGCATCGCCCTTCTGCACGCCACCCCGCGCCGCTACCTGAAGCCGCCCCGGGACTCCGTCCTGGGCCACTTCTTCGTCCGCTTCCTGGCCCTGATCGCCGCCTTCCTCGTGTGGGGCGTGTCCGTGGTCATGAGCGCCTCGATCTCAACCACCCTCCAGTCACTCGTCGGGGCGTCCGAACGCGAGGTGACCGCGGTGGGCTTCAACCTCCTGCTGGCCGCGACCCCGCTGGTGGTCTCAGTACTGTGGCTGGCCTTCATCATTCGCTGCGCCTGGTTCCTGCGGCGGCTCCGGGGCTGGAAACAAACGCCGGAACCGGGCGCCGTGCCCAAGAAGTTCCTGCGGGACAGGCCGCGGCTGAGGCGGGTGGTGGTGGGTCTGGCCCATCCCGGCCTGCTGCTCGTGGCGGGCCTGGGCACCTCCGTGCTCGCGTTCCTGCTGGGCGCCGTGGAACTGACCATTAATGTGCTGAAGTAGGATAACCGGGCCGCCGGGGCCAGGCGTACTGTTGACCTATGAGCTGCACTGAAGCGCGCATTCCCCAGGCGCGGATAGTTGGAACATCTCTTTCCGGAGCGCGGTCACGATGACGCGCACGTGGCTGCGCTGGCTGCCCGCTGCCGCCGTTCCTGCCGTTATTGCCGCCGGCGCGCTGGCCGGATCCCTGCCCGCCAGCGCCGGGGATCCCCTGCCGCCCAAGACGCCGGAGCAGGTGCTGCAGTTGATTGCCCAGCACCGCCAGCCCGCTCTCTCCGGAACCCTGGAACAGTCCTCTGCGCTCGGGCTTCCTGAGCTGCCCAAGACCGGTGCCGGCCCGGACGCGTCAGGGACGGCATGGCTCGAACTGCTGACGGGGCCGCACACCGCGCGGGTTTATCGCGACGGCCCGGACAACGCCCGCGTCCAGGTGATGGACCGGCTGGCCGAACGCAACGCCATCCGCCACGGCAACGACGTGTGGTTCTACAACTCCAAGGACAACACGGCCGCCCATGCCCAGCTCCCGGCCGACGACGCCGGTGACACAGGCCGTCACAGCGCCGGCACCGACGTCACCGCCACCCCCGACCAGCTCGCCGCGATGCTTCTGGCCAAGATCGAACCGGGCACCGACGTGGCGGTGGGCGCCGATGTCCAGGTAGCCGGCCGGCCCGCCTACAACCTGGTGCTGACACCAAAGTCCGATGCGACGCTGGTCGGGTCCATCGCAGTAGCCGTTGACGGCCAGACCGGGCTGCCGCTGGGCGTCGAGGTGAAGGCGCGCGGACAGTCGGATCCCGCCTTCCGCGTCGCCTACACCAGCCTGACCCTCGGGGCCCCCGACGCGTCGGTCTTCACGTTCACCCCGCCGCCGGGCGCCACGGTCGAGGAGATTCCGGTAAAGGAGCACAAACACGGAAACGACGCCGGGAACGCCACAGCGCCGGCGGCCAAGGACCGCGCCGGCAAGCCGGCCGTCACCGGCTCTGGCTGGGACTCGGTTGTTGAGTTCCCGGCGGGAACGGCCGGCCCCGCGTCGGACGCCACGGCCCTGCTCGAACAGGCCACCGTCCCGGTCCAGGGCGGCCGGCTCTTGTCCACCGCGCTGGTGAACGTGTTGGTGCTCGACGACGGCCGGGTCGTCGCCGGCTCCGTGCCACTGGAGCGGCTCCAGGCCGCTGCCGCACAGAAGTGATGTCCGGTGCGGTATCCGGTGGCCGACGGTTGCTCCCTGACCATCCGGTGACGGCCGCGTGAGCGCCGCCGGGCCGGCGGCCGAGCTGAGCATTGAGACCATGGGCCTGACCAAACGGTTCGGCCAGCAGATGGCTGTCGACGGCGTCGACCTGGCCGTGCCGAAAGGCGCGGTCTTTGGTTTCCTGGGCCCGAACGGTTCGGGGAAGACCACCACCATCAGGCTCCTGCTCGGCCTGGCCACGGCCACCGGAGGTTCCATGCGCGTGCTGGGCGAGGAGATGCCCGGCAAACTCAATGACGTGCTGCCCCGGGTCGGGGCGCTGGTGGAAGGACCGGCGTTCTACCCTTTCCTGTCCGGCGCCGCGAATCTGCGCCGCATGGACGCCGCGGACCCCTATGGTTCGGGCGCCACTCGGCGTGCCCGCGTCCAGTCAGCCCTGGAACGGGTGGGCTTGACGCACGCCGCGGACAAGCTGGTCCGGGCCTATTCGCTGGGGATGAAGCAGCGGCTGGGGATCGCCAACGCCCTGCTCGCCCCGCGGGAACTGCTGGTGCTGGACGAGCCCACCAACGGGCTGGATCCGCAGGGCACCCGTGAGGTGCGGAGCCTGGTGCGATCGCTCGCGGCCGACGGCGCCACGGTGTTCGTCTCCAGCCACCTGCTGGCCGAGGTCGAGCAGATCTGCACCCATGCGGCCATCATGAGCGCTGGCCGGCTTGTGGCGCAGGGAACCCTGACGGAACTGCGCGGGGCCGGCCAGGCAAGGATCCGCGTGTTGACCCCGGATCCGGGTACTGCGGCGCAGGTGCTGGCCGGCCTCGGCCTGACCGCGACCCTGGGCACCGACGGACGTACTCCCGGTGGCGCTGGTTCCGGTGCCGCCGGCTCCGGGACCGACGCGGCCCTGTTCGCGTCACTGCCTGGGGCTCCGGCTGCCAGGGAAGACGGAGGATCGTCCCGGTCCGTGGAGCGGGCGGCCGTGCAGCCGGAGGCCGTGGTGGCGGCCCTCGTGGCGGCGGGGGTCCGGGTCCGCGGCTTCGCGACCGAACAGGCCAGCCTTGAGGACCGGTTTGTGGCATTGACGGGGGAGGGGTTCGACGTTGTCCAGTAACAGCTCATCCGCGGGCGATCCGGCAGCCGGCCCGTCAGTTGCCCCGGCGCCGGGCCCCAGCGAAGCGGCCGCAGGCGCTGGCGGGGACGGCGGGGCGGGCGCTGCGCCGGTCCGGCACGGGTCCCTGACCGGTGACCTGCTGGCGTCCGAGCTCGGGGTGCTGTTCCGCCGCCGCAGGACGTGGGCCATGTTGTGCGCGCTGGCGGCCATCCCGATCCTGATCGCGGTGGCGGTGCGGGTCTCCTCGGCCGTGCCGGCAGGCCGCGGGCCGGCCTTCCTGGACCGGATCGCCCAGAACGGCCTGTTCGTGGGCGTCACGGCAATGGTGGTCTCCGTTCCGCTGTTCCTGCCCCTTACCGTCGGCGTCGTGGCCGGAGACACGATCGCCGGAGAGGCCGGACAGGGGACCCTGAGGTACCTGCTGGTGGCTCCCGCCGGGCGGATCCGCCTGCTGATCGTCAAATATGCCGGGGCGGCCGTGTTCGTGATCGTTGCCCCGCTCGTGGTGGCCCTGACCGGGGCCGGAATCGGCGCGGCGCTCTTCCCCGTGGGGCCGGTGACCCTGCTCTCCGGCGACACGATCGGCACCGGCGAGGCCCTGGTCCGGCTCCTGCTGATCGCCGCCTATCTGGCGGTTTCGCTGCTGGGGTTGTCGGCGATCGGGCTGTTCATCTCCACCCTGACCGATGTTCCGGTGGGGGCCATGGCGGCCACCGTGGTGCTCTCTGTCGTCGCGCAGGTCCTGGACGCGCTGCCGCAACTCGAGTGGCTGCATCCCTGGCTTTTCAGCCACTACTGGCTGGACTTTGGCGATCTGCTCCGGCAGCCGGTTTCCTGGGATTCCTTTGCCACCAATGCCCTGCTCCAGGGCGGTTACGTCGCCGTCTTCGGCGCGCTGGCCTACGGCAGGTTCATCACCAAGGACGTGCTCTCCTAGCCGCCAGTCTCAGTAACGGGCCGCGTAGCCGTACAGCTGCATCCCGGACATGGCGGCAACATCGGTCACGGTAATGCCGGCGTCGGGGTTCAGCGCCTGGACCACGCGGCCGCCGCCGAGGTAGATGGCCACGTGGTAGAAGCCCGGGGCCGAACCCCAGACGAACAGATCGCCCGGACGCGCCTGGGAGAGCGGGACATGGACGGGGGCCTGGGCGAACTGCTGGGAGGCCGTGCGGGGCAGGTACTTCCCTGCCGCGGCGAACGCATTCTGCACCAGGCCCGAGCAGTCAAACCCATAGCTCCCGGTTCCGCCGTACTGGTAGAAGAACGGCGATCCGGTCTTGCCGAGCGCCACCGAAATCGCGGTCTGGTTTGACCCGCCGGAAATCGGCGCCGGAACCGGAACGGGTACTGGCGCCGGGACCGGGGCAGGAATCGGTGCGGGGACCGGAGCAGGTACCGGCGCGGGATCCGGCGCGGACGCCGGAGCCGGAGCGGAGGCCGGTGCGGGTGCGGGCGCCGGTGCGGGTGCGGGCGCCGGAGCGGGCGCTGCAGCGGGGGCCGGCACGTCGGCGGGAGCGGGAGCGGCTGGCTGTCCTGCGGCTGAATCGTCCCGTCCAGGTGCTGCCGGTGCCGGCTGTGAACCCGTGCCAGGCTGCGGCGCGGGACCTGCCGCCGCGGTCAGTGCTGCGAGCCGAGCCTGCTGGCGCTGGCGGTCGAGGGCGTCCACCCGGGCCGATTCCAGCGCCGCGGTGGTGTTTCTCAGGCTTGCCAACTGGTCCACGAGCGCGCTGCGCTGCGCTTTGGCATCGGCCACGACCTGGCGCTGGGCGGCGTCGGCGCGGCCGGCGTCGGCCTTGCGGTCCGCAGCAGTCGCGGCGGCCTCGTCGGCGGCGCGGTTGGCGTCCGCTGCGGCTTCGGTCAGGGACTGCGCGGCCGTGGCCGCGTTTTCCGCGGACTCGAAGGCCCGCGCGCGTCCGGCCGTTACAGCCTCCAGCGTGGCGGCATCCTCCAGGGCCCGCCCGGAGCCGCTGACAAAGCTGCTGAGGGCCGGGTTCAGCCCGCCGTTGCGGTACAGGTCACCGGCCAGCTGGCCCAGCTGTTTGCGGGTTTTGGCCTGTTCTGCCCCGGCGGCGGCAGCCCTGGCGGCCGCCACAGCCGCCGCGTCACGGCGTGTGGCCAGCTCCACGAGGGCCTCGCCGTACGCGTTGTTTGCTTGCAGGGATGCGGCGAGGCTGGTTTCCTGGCCGGCCGACGCGTCGGCCAGAAGCCCGTCGATCCTGGTGACCTCTGCCGCCGTCGAGCTCGCACTGGACTTGGCGGCAGCGATCTCTTCCGGTGAGGGGATCTCCGGCGACGCCGGAACCCGGCCGGCAGTCTCCTGCGGCGGGCGCCCCTGCGCAGAAATCTGCGAAGAAATCAGCGGCGCGGCCTGGGCCGGGAGCGCGAGCGTTCCGAGGAGGACGACGGCGGTGCAGAGCACAGCCGTCTTGCGGCCGGATCGGATCCAACTCATGGGCAACCTCGCTGAAGTCTCAGGCTGGAGTGAGCGAGGTCGGATTTGGCGCGTGAAAGCCCTCTGCGGATCACCCAGCAGGCATGAGGCTACGTGCCGAAGGCTACTTTGGCAACACGAGTCACATGAATAACATAAACAACACGAGTGTCATTTGGCCACGTCCGTGACGGGTGTGTCCTGCCGACGGTCAGGCGTGCTGGTGGGCCTCGTGCTCTGAATGCGTGGTGGGCTCGAGCTGGAACGTGCAGTGTTCGGTGTCGAAATGGGAGCCAAGGCAGCTGGTGAGTTTGTCCAGAACCCGGTCGGCGCCTTTGGCGCCGAGCGCTGCGTCTTCCACCACCACGTGGGCGGAGAAGACGGGGACACCGGAGGTAATGGTCCAGATGTGGATGTCGTGGACGGATACCACGCCGTCCACCGCAAGGATGTGGTCGCGGATCATCTGAACGTCCACGCCCTTGGGCGTGGCCTCGAGGAGCACGTCGACGACGTCGCGCAGCAGGTGCCAGGCCCGGGGCAGGATCATGAGGGCGATAAGGATCGAGGCAATGTTGTCGGCCGCCTGGAACCCGGTGACCATGATGACCACCGCCGCCGCGATGACGGCAAAGGACCCCAGCAGATCCCCCAGGACTTCGAGGTAGGCGCCGCGGACGTTCAGGCTTTCCTTCTGGGCGCCGCGCAGGATCAGCAGGGAGACCAGGTTGGCGACGGCGCCGAGGACCGCCGCGGCGAGCATGACGTCGGTGTGGACCTCGGGGGTGGTGCCGAGCCTGCGGATGGCCTCGGTGAAGATGACCACCGAGATGACGATCAGGACCAGTGCGTTCGCCAGCGCCGCCAGAACTTCGGCGCGCTGGTAACCGTAAGTGCGCAGGTCGCTGGCGGGCCGGGTGGCGATCCATGCGGCCAGCAGGGCGATGAAGACGCCGGCGGCGTCCGAGAGCATGTGTCCGGCATCGGCGAGCAGGGCCAGGGATCCGGAGACCACCGCACCGATCGTCTGCACGAGCACCACGGCGAGCGTGATGGCCAGGACGGCGACCAGGCGCTTGCGGTGCTTGCCGGTGGCAGTGATGCCATGCGAGTGGCTGTGGTCGTGTCCCATGCCTACAAGGCTATCCCCAGCCGAGCTCGTGCAGGCGCTCGTCGCTGATGCCGAAGTGGTGGGCGATCTCGTGCACCACGGTGACGGTGACTTCCTCGATCACGTCCTCCCGGGAGGTGCAGATGTCCAGGATGGGTTGGCGGAAGATGGTGATCCGGTCCGGCAGCGAGCCGGCGTCCCACCAGGAGTCCCGCTCGGTCAGGGGCACCCCCTCGTAGAGCCCGAGCAGCACGGTGTCCGGATCCTCGCCGGGCTGCGGGGTGTAGTCGTCCTCGATGAAGATCGCGACATTGCTCATGGTCTTTGCCAGATCCGGCGGGATCCGGTCGAGGGCATCACTCACGGCGGCCTCGAAATCGGCCTCGGACATCGGGAAGGGGCTGTCACCACCTGCCCCGCCGTTCGGAACGATCGGCAGGCCGGGCGGGAGGGAGGAGGGCATAGGCAAACTCTAGCGGGACCGGCGCCGGGTCAGCCCCACGCCCACAAGGCAGATCGCGCCGCCCACCAGGCCCCAGATGGTCGGAATCTCGCCCAGGACCAGCCAGGAGATCAGGATTGTGGTGCCCGGGACCAGGTAGGTGGTGGCCGCGAGGCGTCCCGCATCAATCATCGAGAGCGCATAGGCCCAGGTGGTGAATGCGATCGCAGTGGGGAAGATGCCCAGGTAAACCAGGCCGAGGGTGGCCGGCAGGGGAGCGGACTGCAACTCGGTGACCAACTGGCCGCTGAAGGGCAGGCAGCACAGGGCGCCCACCATGATGCCGAACCAGGTGGCCTGGGCGGCCGGGAACTTGCGGAGCACCGGTTTTTGGACGATTACGCTCACGGCGGCCAGCGCGGCCGCAAGCAGGCAGAGCAGGACGCCGGCCACGTCCGCCGTCGACCGCTGGCCGGAACCAAGCGCAATCACGGCCACGCCGCCGAACGCGATGAGGCTGCCGATGATGAGCCAGCGCGGGAACCCTTCCTTCAGGATCACACCGGCCATGACGGCCACCAGGATGGGGTTGACGTTGATCAGCAGGGCGGCCGTGCCGGCGTCGAGCATGTGTTCGGCGGCGTTCAGGGCCAAGTTGTAGCCTCCGAACCACATGACGCCATAGGCGAGGATGGGCCACCACTCGCGGCCCCGGGGCAGGCCCCTGAGCTTGGGCACCACCAGCAGGCCCAGCACGACGGCGGCAACGGCCAGCCGGCCGAGCGTCAGGGAGCCAGGGGAGAAGCTCGGGCCCACGGCGCGGATGCCCACGAAGGCGGAGGCCCACAGGACCACGGTGACAACGACGGCGGCGATGCCGAGCCTGCTGATCGTGGCCGGCTGCCCGGGAGGGGGCGGCGCGGGTTGCGGGGCGGGTGCGGGGGCAGCGTGCGGAGACCCTTCGTGGGGGCCTGCGGACGGAGTGGGGCCGGATGCGGCGGTTGTTGCCATGCTGCCAATGTAGCCGTTCCTGCATCCTCCCGGCTGGCGGGAATCGGTCACGTCTAGTCGAGATCCTGCCAACATCCCGAATGGCCTCAGCGCAGGACGCGCGCTGCCGTCCGGACAGCGGCCGCGACGTCGTTCAGCGCTGCCGAGCCGCGCCGCCACTGCTGCCAGTAGAGGGCAACGTCCACGTGCGCTCGCGGGGCGAGGGCCTCGAGCCTGCCGGCCAGCAGGTCCTCGCCGATTTCGATTTCGGGCATCATGCCCCAGCCCATGCCCCAGCGGATGGCATCGCCAAACTCCTGGGCGGCCGGGACATAGTGGCGCGGCGGCTGCAGGGAGGCCCGGCTGACCCGGCGCAGCCAGCGGTCCTGCAGGTCGTCCTTGCGGTCGAAGACCACAACGGGAGCCGCGGCGAGGGTCGCGCCGGTCGCACCCGCCCCAAACCAGCGGCGGGCGAAGTCCGGAGCGCAC
Source organism: Arthrobacter sp. 01N444 (assembly GCF_056399305.1). NCBI lineage: Bacteria > Bacillati > Actinomycetota > Actinomycetes > Micrococcales > Micrococcaceae > Arthrobacter > Arthrobacter sp. 01N444. Next base: position 37,736 of record NZ_JBFTRB010000001.1, on the reverse strand, counting down.
ACCGGCAAATAGCGCATGGTGCCCAGCTTGCTCGATGAGCAGCCGGGCACGGGCTGGGCTGTTTCCGTGATGGCGGCCGCGGCGGCTCCGGCGCGCAGCAGGTCCAACGAGTGCTCCTGGTCTTCTCGCAGGATCTCGAGCTGGACGTTGTCACTGGCCGCCGCGAGGCCGGCCAACGCCCAGGTGTGCAAGGAATCGCTGTTGATCACCAGCGTCAGGCGCGTCCCTCCGCGGGGGTGCTCCGGCTGCAGTTCCTCGGCCAGGTCCGCGGAGAGCATTTCCAGCTGCCGGGCGAAGCGCACCACGGCCTCGCCGGACTCTGTGAGTCCGGGCGGGCGCGCCCGGGTCAGGACGGGCCGGCCGACGGCGGTCTCGAGGGCCCGGACCCGCTGGCTGATCGCCGAGGGCGTCACGGACAGGTGCGCGGCCGCGGCGTCGAAGCTCCCGTGCGTCAGAATCGCGGCCAGCGTCCGGGCCTGTTCGGGGGTGATCTCCATCATTAGCCCATCTTACGTATCAGCAGAATCTTTAACTGGTTTCATCTTCGGCGGCCGCCTACCGTGGAGTGGTGATCCTTCCCCTGTTTTCCGGTCTCTCCGCCGGGCTGTCCCTCATCGTTGCCATCGGCGCGCAGAACGCTTTTGTCCTCCGGCAGGGCATCCAGCGCTCGCACGTCGTCATGGTGGTGGCAGTCTGCGCGGTCTCGGACCTCGTGCTGATCCTGCTGGGCGTTGCGGGCATCGGCATCCTCCTGGACCGGGCGCCCGCTGCCCTGGTCGTGATCCGGTGGGCCGGGGCGGCGTTCCTCCTTGCCTACGGGGCGCTCGCGGCCCGGCGTGCGGTCCGCGGGGAGCAGATGGAGAATCCCGGCAACAAGCCCGCCGCCGGCCGCGCCGCCGTCCTTGGCACCTGCCTGGCCTTCACCTGGCTGAACCCGCACGTCTACCTGGACACGGTGCTGCTGCTCGGGTCCCTCGCTGCCGCCCAGGGCGAAGCCGGGCGCTGGTGGTTCGCCGCCGGGGCCGGCCTGGGAAGCATTGCCTGGTTCACCGCCCTCGGCGCGGGGGCGCGGTTCCTGACATCCCTGTTCCGGCGCCGGACGGCCTGGCGCGTGCTCGACGCCGGCATCGCCGTCGTGATGGTCACCCTTGCCGTGCTGCTGCTGGCCTGACACGCGCCCGCCCGCCGCTCCGCTCCGCCGCGCGCCGCCCATCGCGCGCCCACGCAAAGTGTCGGGAAAGCTCAGGCTGATCCCCCGTCCCAGGGGCCGGTGGGCCCTTGTCCGTTCAACATGGCGGGGTCACGATTGCTGGTATGACAGCATCCCCAGCTTCGGCCAGCGAACGACGGTGTGCAGCCATCGGTACAGCCGTCTTCGCGGTCGCCCCCGCAACCGCCGCCGCCGTGGTGCCGTGGCTGCTGACCCGCTGGAAAGTGGAGTCCCCGGTCCCCGGCGGGGTGCCCGCGCAGATCGCGGGCGCCATGATGATCGGTGCGGGCGCTGCCGTCATCGCGAACTCCTTTGTGCATTTCGCCGTCGAGGGCATCGGGACCCCCGCGCCATTTGCCCCGCCCAGGCAACTGGTGGTTGGCGGCCTTTACCGGTACGTGCGGAATCCGATGTACGTGTCCATTGCCGCGGCCGTCGCGGGGCAGGGGCTCCTGCTGGGCCAGCCGAAGCTCTTCCTGGCTCTGGGCATCGGCGCCATCCCGGTGGTGGCTTTCGTCCGGCAGTACGAGGAGCCCACACTGGCCCGGAAGTTCGGTGCGGCGTACGAGGAGTACCGCAGCAATGTCCCGCGCTGGCTGCCCAGGCCCACGCCGTGGAGGCCCGAAGCGCCGGAGCCGTCCCGGCCCTAAGCATCGGCGGGCAGCAGGGCATTGGGCGGCTGGGATAGCCCTGGGCCTGGTAGCCCTGGGGCCTGGCCCAAGGCAGCTGTCCGGCCGCTATTTGCCGTTTCCGGCCCACTCCAGCAGCCGGTCCAGCGGCCAGGTGGTGACGATCCGCTCGGCGGGTACCCCGTTCGAGGCCGCGCGCTCGGCACCGTACTGCAGGAAATCCAGCTGGCCCGGCGCATGGGCGTCGCTGTCGATGCTGAACAGACAGCCGGAATCGAGGGCCAGCCGGATCAGCTCGTCCGGCGGATCCTGCCGTTCGGGGCGGGAATTGATCTCGACGGCCACATTATTGCCGGCGCACGCCGCGAACACGCGCGCGGAGTCGAACTCGGACTCCGGGCGGGTTCCCCTCGACCCCTGCAGCAGCCGGCCGGTGCAGTGGCCGAGGACGTTCGTGTGCGGATCATTGATGGCGCCCAGCATCCGCTCGGTCATGGTGCGCCGGTCGGAGCGGAGCTTCGAGTGGACGCTCGCCACCACGATGTCCAGCCGGTCCAGCATCTCCGGGGACTGGTCCAGGGTGCCGTCCTCCAGGATGTCCACCTCGATCCCGGCCAGGAGGCGGAAGTCCCCGCCGTCCGCGTTGATGTCCGCAACAATGTCCAGCTGTTCCCGAAGGCGTTCGGCGCTCAGGCCGTTGGCAATCTTGAGGTTGGGGGAGTGGTCCGTCAGGGCGAGGTAATCCCGGCCCAGCGTCCGGGCGGCGTCAGCCATCAGTCCGATCGGGGACCCGCCGTCGGACCAGTCGCTGTGGCTGTGCAGGTCCCCGCGGAGGGCCGAGCGCAGTTCGGCGCCGCCGGTCGCGAGGGGTTGCTGCCCGCGTTGGCGCAGATCCTCAAGATAGTCGGGCACGCCGCCGTCGACCGCCTGCCGGATGACCTCGAACGTTCTGTCGCCGATCCCCTTCATGCTCTTGAGCCTGCCGTTGCGTGCCCGCGCTGCGACCTCCTCCGGGTCCAGGGCGCCGATAATCCCGGCTGCCTTGCGGAACGCCTGGATCTTGAAGGTGGGGGCGAGCCCGCGTTCGAGCCAGAACGCAATCTCATTGAGGGCATCAACGGCATCCATCAGTCCATCTTGCACCCACTCTGCCCGGTCCCGCCCCCATCTTGGCCCGGCTTTGTATCGGCGGGAAGGGCCGATTTTGGATAATCCGGGGGTCTGCCCTTATAGTTTTATAGTCCAGTTCGGAGGAACCCGAAAGGACAAAAACGACAGGCTTCGGCCCTTAATTTTTGCCCTGATATGTTCCGACGGATGGCATCCTGGCCCCCATCGTCTAGCGGCCTAGGACACCGCCCTTTCACGGCGGCGGCACGGGTTCGAATCCCGTTGGGGGTACGCAAGGAACTGGTCAAACCGGGTGAAAAAGTCTGGTAGGCTAAAGGCCTTGAAAATCTGCGGTAGCGATATCGCAGGCAGCAAGAACAAGCAGTAAACAAGCAAGGCCCTGTAGCGCAGTTGGTTAGCGCGCCGCCCTGTCACGGCGGAGGTCGCGGGTTCAAGTCCCGTCAGGGTCGCTCTGATTGCCGGAAGAAATTCCGGCCTTCAAGGTGACATGTCACCTAGGCTCTGTAGCTCAGTTGGTAGAGCGTTCGACTGAAAATCGAAAGGTCACCGGATCGACGCCGGTCGGAGCCACCACTGGGAAGCATCAGTTCTTTGAGAACTGGTGCTTTTCTTCTTTAACACCCATCTGGTGCTCCGCTTTATCGACGGGGGAGGCGGGCGGCGGCCGACGGCGGCGACCGTTTGGGGGCCGTCCAGCCGGCCGGGCTAGACTCGCACGCTGGGGAAAGAACACCAAGGCCGCCGGCAGCCCGGTCCGGGCAGGCGGCGCAATCTCAACCGAAAAGTGATTCTGCAACGTGACTTCGAAGAATATTGCCCGTCCTCTCGCCGCAACCGCCCTCCTCGCAGCCCTGGCGCTTACCGGGTGTTCGGCCCCGCAAGCCGGCAGCGCGCCTTCGTCCGCCGCGGGCACGTCCGCCGGTGGCGAGTCCACCGCTTCCGCGTCCGCCACGCCGAGCCCCAGCGGGACCTCGGGACCGTTCGGCGGCTTCACCAGCGCCGCCGAGGCGTGCTCCAAGATCTCGGAGCAGGCAACCGGCGCCACGCTCCTTCCGCTGTCGGCAGCCCAAGGCAAGACGGCGGAACTGGAACAGTTCAAAACGGAGCTGGCCGCGACGGCCGAACGCGTCCCGGACAGCCTCAAGTCCGACTTCGCCAACCTCAAGGAGGTGGCCGTTGCCGGCGTCACCGACCAGACAGTCTTCTCCAGCGGAAAGCTCCAGGCCGCCATGGCGCCGGTCACGACCTGGATCGCCACCAACTGCAAGTAGGGGGTTCGGCCAGGCCAACGCCCGCGTCGGCCCCCGGCTGACATCCCGCGGCGGACAGACGGCTGGCCTTGTCCCCGATGCAGGCCGCCCGTTCCCGCCCCCACCTGCATGGACTGTGGGAACGGGCGCCGCAAGATTCCCCCACGCGCCCCAAGGCAGGGACTAGGGTTGTGTCAAAGAGAAGGGGGAGTGCGTTATGGAATACCAGAATTCTCAACCCGTCGCCGGTCCCGCGGCCGGTCAACACGTTGCCGGGCTCGCAGCCGGTCAGCCCGGTCCCGATGCCCTGGTCAGTCCTACAGACGGTCTGTCCGCGCCGGCCGGCACCGGCCGCACGGTCATAGCGGAAACTGCCGTCGCCAAGGTAGCGGGCATCGCCGCCCGATCGGTGCCCGGCGTCTATTCGTTGGGATCAGGACCCTCACGCGCCCTCGGGGCCATCCGCGACGCCGTCGGCAACGCTGATCACGCAGCAGGCGTCCGCGTGGAAGTCGGCGAAACGCAGGTCGCCGTGGACATCGATCTTGTTGCGGTGTACGGCACCCCCCTGCAGACCCTCGCGGACCAGGTCCGCGCCGTCGTCTACGCCGCCGTCGGGGAACTGGTGGGTCTCGAAGTGATCGAGGTCAATATCGAGATCAACGACGTTTATGTGCCCGGCCCGGCCAAACCGGCCGCGTCCGCCGAGGCCCGGCCAGTCAGGGAGGCAATCCAATGAGTCTGACGGTAGTGGGAATCGCCATGGGCGCCTTCGTGGCCTTCATGTCCTTCCAGTTCGGTGTCTGGGGCTTCCTCGGCTCCCTGTTCTTCATGGCCATTGGCGCCCTCCTGGGCCGGGCCGCAGAGGGGAAGCTGGACCTGCGCAGCGTGTTTGACGCCCTCACGGGCCGGCGTTCCTCCTCATGAGCATCACGGCAGAAGCGCCGATCCCCGGCGCCGCGGTGGCCGGGCACAACCGCATCAGCACCCAGGCCCTGACGAGCGTGGCCCGGGCGGCCGCGGGGGAGGCCCTCGGTGTCCCGGCGCACGACGTCCGCGCCGACTGGTCGGACGATGACGGGCTGCTCGCCCTGTCGCTTGTCATGCCCGTCGCGGTCCCGAATCTCACCGCTGTGGTCCGGGACCCCGGCCGCGTCGCCGGATTCGGCGGTTCCATCTGGGAGCGTGCCGTCGCCGCCAAGGCCGAGATTCTGCGCCGCGTGACGGAACTGACCGGAGCGCAGCTGAGCCGGGTGGACATCCGCATCAGCGGGGCCGCCGTGCGCGGGGGAGGCCGGGTACATTGAGCCAGGACACCCAGAACGCCGGGATCGACTCCGCCGGGCACGACGCCGATGCGGTGCAGGGGAGCGCGCCGTTGGGTTCCGGCGCCGCGGGCATGGGCCGGATAGTGAAACGGGAGACGCACACATCGCGCGCTGTTGTGTCCGTGATCGCGGCCGGCCTGGTCATGGTCGTGTTCGGCTATGCGCTGCTTGAGACCGGGGTCCGTGCGATCGGGCAGCCGCCGTGGCTCGTGGATCCGCAGACCGCGGCCGAGCGGGTAGTCGCGCTCCCGGCGGGAATCCCGCCGCTTCTGCTCGGTGTCACGGGCGCTGTGATCGCGATGGCCGGATTGTTCTTCTTCCTCAATGCCGTGCTGCCCGGCCGGCGGGCACGCCACCTGCTCCCGGACCGCCGGGCCGCCGTCGTGGTGGACGATGAGGTGATCGCCGCTGCCCTGGCGCGCCGGGCCCGGCTGGCCGCCAACGTGGCCCAGGAACAGGTGATGGTGGTCGTGTCGCGGAATCGGATCACGGTCAACGTCCGGCCGACCTCCGGTGTGCCGCTGCGCCCGGACGCCGTCCTGGATGCTGTGCGCCGGGAAGTGGAGGAAATGGGCCCCTGGCCGATGCCGGAAGTGCGGATCCAGGTATCCACAGCCGGGGTGGTGGGGGCATGAACAACACCCCCCGGGCGCTGAACCGCGTACTGATTGGCATCCTTGGCATCCTGCTCCTCGCCGTCGGCGTCCTCCTGATACTGCTTGCAAGCGTCCCGGCCGTGGGCGTGTGGTGGCATGAGTGGGCCGGCGGCGTCCTGAGCTTCTGGCTCGATTTGTTCGAACGGACGCAATTCCCCCGCCGCCAGGGGAGCTGGCTGTGGCTTGCCATCTGCGTGGCGCTGCTGGTGGTGATTGGCCTGATGATCGCCTGGATTGCCCAACAGGGTACGGGCCGGACCAGCCTGCTCGTGGCAGAGGAGGACCCGGGTGAGGTGCCCGGCAACGTCGGAATCAGCGGCGGCGTGGCGGAGCAGACTCTCCGCGCGGCGCTGGCGGACCGGCCCGACCTGGCCGGCGTCACGGTCGCCGCCTACAAGATCAGCGGTGAGCCGGCCCTCAAGATCCGGGTGGAACCGCGCCAGGGCGTCGCCCCGCACCGGCTCGCCGCCGAAGTTTCCGCCCTGGTAGAGGCGCTCGACGCGGTGATCGGCAAACGCACCCCGGTGCTGATCCACATCGGATCCGGCGCGCGGTCGCGGTTCGGCCGTTCCGAGCGGGTCCGCTGAGGTGGCCGGCCGGCGGGCCACGGAATCTCCTTTGCATAAAGGTTTCATGTAAACGCTTGCATTCCGGACTGCCTGTTGATTACTGTGATGGTCGGCACACCATCAGTACGGCCGTTTTTCACCGGTACTCAGCGAGGAGCACTCCAGTATGAAAACCCGCAATTTCCTACTTCCCGTCGCCACGGCAGGCATTTTGGCTATCACCCTTTCGGCGTGTGGCGGCGGAGGTGGCGGCACTACCAGCGGCAGCGACGCCGCCTCGCAGGGCCTGGACGGGCGCGGCCCCATTACTTACGTTCAGGGCAAGGACAACAGCAACGTGGTCCGCCCGCTGATCGACAAGTGGAACGCCGCCCACCCGAACGAAAAGGTCACCTTCAAGGAGCAGACCGACCAGGCCGACCAGCAGCACGACGACCTCGTCCAGCACTTCCAGGCCAAGGACCCCGGCTACGACGTCGCGAGCGTCGACGTCGTCTGGACCGCCGAATTCGCCGCCAAGGGCTGGCTGCAGCCGCTCAAGGACAAGATGGCGCTGGACACCTCGGCCATGCTGAAGCCGACCGTTGATGCCGCTTCCTACAAGGGCACGCTGTATGCGGCACCGGAATCATCCGACGGCGGCATCCTGTACTACCGCAAGGACCTGGTCCCCACGCCCCCGAAGACCTGGGACGAGATGATGAGCATGTGCTCCATCGCCAAGACCAACAACATCGGCTGCTACTCCGGCCAGTTCAAGAAGTATGAGGGGCTGACCGTCAACGCCTCCGAGGCAATCAACTCCGCCGGCGGAGCCGTGCTGGACGAGAACGGCAAGCCCAACCTGCTCACCGCGGAGGCAAAGGCCGGCATGGCCAACCTGACCAAGGCCTACGCAGACGGCTCGATCCCGAAGGAAGCCATCACGTTCCAGGAAGAGGAAAGCCGCCAGGCATTCCAGGACGGCAAGCTGCTGTTCCTGCGCAACTGGCCCTACGTCTACAACCTGGCCACCACCGAAGGCTCCTCCAAGGTCAAGGACGTCCTGGGCATGACCGCACTCCCCGGCAAGACCGGTCCGGGCGCCTCGTCCCTCGGCGGCCACAGCGCCGCGATCAGCGTCTACTCCAAGAACAAGGCCACCGCGGTGGACTTCCTGAAGTTCCTCACCACCGAAGAGACCCAGAAGTTCTTCGCCACGCAGGGTTCGCTCGCACCGGTGCTCGGCAAGCTCTACGACGACAAGGAGCTCGTCGCCAAGCTGCCGTACCTGCCGGTCCTGAAGACCTCGATCGAGAACGCCGTGCCGCGCCCGGTCACCCCGTTCTACCCGGCCGTCACCAAGGCCATCCAGGAAAACGCGTACTCGGCCATCAAGGGCGAGAAGACTGTAGACGCGGCCCTGTCCGACATGCAGAAGTCCATCGAGTCCGCTAGCGCGGGACAGTAGGTCCATCATGGCAACTGAAGTAGGCCCGACGTCGGTCAAGGCACCGGCGTCGGGCGGGGCACCGATCCACCACGCACCCAAGGGTGTTGGGGAGGACAACCGCATCGCGACGCAGGGGCGCTGGGCAGCTTGGCTGCTGGCGCCGACCATCCTCGCATTGTCGGTAGTGATCGTGTATCCGATCATCACCGCCATTGTGATGTCATTCCAGAAGGATGCCGGTCTGGACCCCGCTACGGGTCTCTTCGTTGAGGGTGGCCCGGCCGGCTTCTCGAACTACTACAACTGGATTTTCCAGCAATGCCCGGCACCGTCCGGCGGAACCGTTGACTGCCCGCCGGGAACCCTCGGCGCGCAGTTCTGGTCCGCCACCGGCACCACGTTCTTCTTCACCATCGTGACGGTGGCACTGGAGACCGTGCTCGGCTTCTGGATGGCCGTCATCATGGCACGGGCCTTCAAGGGCCGCAGCCTGGTCCGTGCAGCCGTCCTGGTGCCGTGGGCCATCCCCACCGCCGTGACGGCCAAGCTGTGGCTGTTCATCTTCGCCTTCGAAGGCATCGGCAACAAGCTCTTCAACACCACCGTCCTATGGACCGGCAGCGAATGGCCGGCCAGGTGGGCCGTGATCATCGCGGACGTCTGGAAGACCACGCCGTTCATGGCGCTGTTGATTCTTGCCGGCCTGCAGATGATTCCCGCGGAAGTGTACGAGGCGGCCAAGGTCGACGGCGCCTCAGCCTGGCAGCGGTTCCGGATGATCACCCTGCCGCTGGTGAAACCGGCGCTCATGGTGGCCATCCTGTTCCGCACCCTGGACGCGCTGCGCATGTTCGACCTCCCGTACATCCTGACCGGCGGAGCGAACAACACCACCACGCTCTCCATCCTGGTGATCAACCAGATCAGGCAGGGCTTCAACGCGGCGGCGGCTTTGTCCACCATCACGTTCATCATCATCTTTCTGGTGGCTTTCATCTTCGTGCGCTTCCTCGGAGCGAACGTGGTGGAGCAGCAGACCGGCGCAGGTAAGGGGAAGAAATGACCGCCGCGACGAGCGCCGCAACCGAGCTGCGCGCAGAGCAGGACCGGGGGCGGAAGGCCGCGCAGAACCGCGAGAAGTGGGCCCAGAGCCGGACCTACATCAGTGCGGTCGTGATCCTCTTCTGGTGCCTGGCTCCGGCCTACTGGATGGTGGTGACGGCGTTCCGCGACGTCGGCTACACCTACGACACCTCGATCCTGCCGACTCACATCACGCTGGACAACTTCAAGACGGCGTTCGACACGTCCTTCGGCAACCACTTTGGCCAGGCACTGCTGAACAGCTTGTTCATCGGCACCGTCGTCACCCTGGTGTCGCTGGTGATCGGCGTGTTTGCCGCCTACGCACTGGCCCGCTTGAACTTCAAGTTCAAGTACCTTGTGCTGGGCTTCATCCTGGGCGCTTCCATGTTCCCCGGCGTCGCCCTCATCACCCCGCTGTTCCAGCTCTTCACGAACATCGGCTGGATGGGCACCTACCAGGCCCTGATCATCCCGAACATCTCGTTCGTGCTGCCGCTGACGGTCTACACCATGACCTCCTTCTTCCGGGAGATGCCGTGGGAGCTCGAGGAATCGGCCCGGGTGGACGGCTGCACGCAGGGACAGGCCTTCCGGAAGGTCATCATGCCGCTGGCCGCACCGGCCATCTTCACAACCGCCATCCTGGCCTTCATCTCATCGTGGAATGAATTCCTGATCGCCAGCCAGCTTTCGTCCGACGCAACGCAGCCGGTCACCGTGGCCATTGCGAGCTTCGCCGGTGCGCAGCCGAACCAGATTCCGTACACCGCCATCATGGCTGCGGGCACTATTGTGACCATTCCCTTGGTCATCCTGGTGCTGGTGTTCCAGCGTAAGATTGTCGCGGGCCTCACGGCCGGCGCGGTTAAGTGACTGAGGCGTGATGACTGACGAGCAGAACCAGGGTCACGTGCCGGCGACGCGTCGAAAGGTGCGCTCCGGCGAGGACTTCGACATCATCATCGGGTTCCTCGGCTTTTGGGCCGTGGTGCTGCTGGTGGTCACTGTCTGGATGGAAGTGACCGCCCAGCCAGCCCTCTTCTGGGCCCTGGGTCTGCTCGCCATGTTGCTGGCCCTCTACGGGATGATCCGGCTGCGCCGGCGTTTGCCGCGCCGGACGGCCAGCCGGCACTCCTAGCAGGGGGACAGCAGCCGGGCAGGAGCCGGGCAGCAGCCGGGCAGGATTATTCAGCCGCCGGGGGGAGGCGGACGCAACACGTCTGCGGGCAGCCGCCAGGCTTCCACGGACCGTTAATTAGGGGGCACAGGTGGCACGGACGGAACGGGCGCAGCGCGGAGGCCACTCGGGCGTCAGCATTGAGGATGTCGCCGCCGCTGCGGGCGTGTCAACGGCCACCGTATCCCGTGCCGTCCGGGGACTGCCCCGTGTTTCCCCGGCAACCCGCGAGAAGATCCTCGGCATCGCCGAATCCTTGGGCTACGTCGCGTCGTCCTCGGCGTCCGGCCTGGCGACGGGCCGGACCAAAACCATCGGCGTCCTGGCCCCGTTCGTCAGCCGCTGGTTCTTCTCCAAGGCCATCGAGGGAGCCGACCGGGAACTCCACTCCCGGCAGTACAACCTTTCCCTCTTCAACCTCGGCGGCCACGGCAGCCACCGTGAGCGGCTCTTCAGCAAGACCATGGTCTACAAGCAGATCGACGCCCTGCTGGTCCTCTGCATGGCGCTCACCCACGAGGAAATCGAGCATCTCCAGAAAATCGACATCCCGCTGGTGGTGGTGGGAGGCCACGTCGAGGAGTGCCCCTACATCGGCATCGACGACTACGCCGCGGCCGCCACCGCAGTGCGCCACCTGATCGGGCTGGGCCACACGGACATCGCGCTCCTGCACGGCGACGACGAAACCGACCTCAACTTCGACGTCCCCAGGGTCCGGATCCAGGCTTTCCACGACATCATGGGCGAGTCGCGGCTGCCCGTCCGGGCCGAATGGGACCTCTGGGGGGACTTCACCGTCCGCAGCGGTCAGGAGGCATTCCGCCGCCTCTGGGCCACCGGCGGTGCCAAGCCCACAGCAATCTTCTGCGCCTCCGATGAGATGGCCATGGGCGTCATCTTCGAGGCCAACAAAGCCGGTGTGCGCGTCCCGGAGGACCTCTCGGTCATCGGCATCGACGACCACGACTTCGCCGAGGCCATGGGCCTGACCACAGTCGGGCAGCGCCCGGACCAGCAGGCCGAACTCGGCACCAAAATGCTGCTGGACGAGCTCGACGGCATTTCCGGCTCCGTGCAGTCCGCTGTGGCGCCGCACCGGCTGATTATCCGGACGACGACGGCGCCGCCGCTGCGCCAGTCCGCGCGGCTCAGCTAGCGGAGTTCGGGCCGCGCTAGGACGCGCGGGCCAGCTGGCGGATCGGCACCCAACGCGAGGCCAGCCGGCGGTAGGCCGCGGCGGCGCCGGTCATGTCCCCCTCCGCCAGGCACTCGATGCCGAGGCGTACGTCCAGCGGCGAATCATCCGGATAGACCTTGTCTGCCACCCCGCCGTAGTCGAGTTCCACCGCCGAGTCCGGGTGGAAGAGCTCAAGCCATTCCGTTAACTGGGTCAGGTCCTCAAGCATGTCGAGATCGGGCGCGGCGAGGGCCAGGTGCGCCACCGCATAGCTCACCCGCTCCAGCGCGTTGCTGATGCCGGCGCGGATGCGGACCGTCACAATGTGGCCGTCGGCTTCGACGACGTCGGTGGGATCCGATTCCTGGAAAAGGCAGAACCAGCTGAACGGAATGCCCCACGTGGACGCCCTGGTGTGGACCCGGCTCAGGCCATCGTGGGCGCGCACCTCATCAATGCGTTCCTGGTGTTTGTCCCGCTGTTCTTCCGGGATCAGCAGCTGGGCCAGGGGCCCGTGGATGCCTTCCATCAGGGCATTGGCGGCCAGTCCGGCGCGGAGGACCAGCTGGCTGGGGCAGTACAGCAACCGGTCGGGCTGCGGGGCGGCCGCAGTCCCGGACCCGGCGGCGTCGTGCGCTGCGCCGGACGGGGCCCGCCTGGCCGGAGCCGCGACAACGCGCACCAGATCGGTCCGGCCGGTGGGAAACGGATCCCCGTCGGGCCGGGTGATGCGGCCCAGGGACGCCAGGAGCTCGGCGTTCTCCACAGCCGCGCGGGACGCCTGGCCGGCGCCGGCGGCCTCCAGGGTCTTCCGTTGCTGTTCGGGGAACGCCTCGAGGGGCTCGTAGATCCGGAGCGCGGAAGAGAACGGCAGCCCGGACTGTCCGTGGTAGATGCTCCCCGTCATTGGATCACGACGCTTCCCTGGCCGGCAGCCATTAGTCCGCCAGTTCCGCAATCACCGGGGCGTGGTCCGAGGCGCCCTTGCCCTTGCGCTCCTCGCGGTCGATCATCGCACCGGTGACCCGTGCCGCCAGGGCCGGGGAGGCGAGGATGAAGTCGATCCGCATGCCCTCCTTTTTCGGGAAGCGGAGCTGCGTGTAATCCCAGTAGGTGTAGACGCCGGGCCCCGGGGTGTGCGGGCGGACGACATCCTGGAAGCCGGCCTCCTCGAAGGCATGGAAGGCGGCCCGCTCAGGTTCACTGACGTGGGTGAGGCCCCCGGAGCGGAAGTAGTCGATGTCCCAGACGTCATCATCCAGGGGGGCGATATTGAAGTCGCCCATCAGCGCAATCTGCGCCTCGGGGTCCTCCTTGACCCAGGTGCCGGCGTGGTTTTTCAGGATGTCCAGCCAGTTGAGCTTGTAGGGCATGTGCTCATCGTCGAGGGCGCGGCCGTTCGGGACATAGAGGCTCCAGACCCGGACGCCGCCGCACGTGGCGCCGATGGCGCGGGCCTCCTGCACGGCGTCCTTGCCGCTCTTGCCGAACACGGGCTGGTCCAGGAAGGTGCGTTCGACGTCGTCGAGTCCCACCCGGGAGGCGATCGCGACGCCGTTCCACTGGCTCAGGCCGAAGTGCGCCACCTCGTAGCCCATGTTCTCGAAGAGCTCCCAGGGGAAGTTCTCGTCCTTGCATTTGGTTTCCTGGATGGCCAGGACGTCGCAGTCCGTGCGCTGAAGCCAGGACTCCACACGGTCGGCGCGGGCACGGAGCGAGTTCACATTCCAGGTAGCAATCTTCACAGTCCCTAACTTACCGAACTTGGCCCCCGGACGAAGCCGCCGGCCGGCTCCGTCCTCTGGAAATTAGTAGGAAGTCCGAGTATATTCGGCTGCAGAGATGATCTAGGTCACATGCAAAGGAGCATTCGGTCATGGTTCGAGAACTATCCCATTACATTGACGGGCAGCGGGTTGAGGGAACCTCCGGCCGGTTCAGCGACGTCTATGATCCCTGCACCGGCGAGGTCCAGGCCCGGCTTCCTCTGGCCAGCACCGAGGAGGTGCGCAACGTCATCGCCAGCGCCGAAAAGGGGCAGGTGGAATGGGCCGCGATGAATCCGCAGCGCCGCGGCCGGATCCTGCTCAAGTTCGTGGACCTGGTCAACGAGCATATGGACGAACTCGCCACCCTGCTGTCCTCCGAGCACGGCAAGACCTTCCCGGACGCCAAGGGCGACATCCAGCGCGGCATCGAAGTGGTCGAGTTCGCCGCCGGCGCCCCGCACCTGCTCAAGGGCGAGTTCTCGGACAACGCCGGAACCGGCGTCGACGTGCACTCGATGCGCCAGCCCCTCGGCGTCGTAGCCGGCATCACGCCGTTCAACTTCCCGGCCATGATCCCGCTGTGGAAGTCCGGGCCGGCGCTCGCCGCCGGCAACGCCTTTATCCTCAAGCCCTCCGAACGGGATCCCTCCGTGCCGCTGCGGCTGGCCGAGCTCTTCACCGAAGCGGGCCTCCCCGACGGCGTCTTCAACGTCGTCAACGGGGACAAGGAAGCGGTGGACGCGCTGCTGGAGGATCCCCGGGTCCAGGCCATCGGGTTCGTCGGCTCCACGCCCATTGCCCAGTACATCTACGCCACCGCCGCGGCGAACGGCAAGCGCGCGCAGTGCTTCGGCGGCGCCAAGAACCACATGGTGATCATGCCCGACGCGGACCTGGACATGGCCGCGGACGCCCTGATCGGGGCAGGCTTCGGCTCCGCGGGCGAGCGCTGCATGGCGATTTCGGTGGCCGTTCCGGTGGGCCAGAAGACCGCGGACGTCCTCGTGGAGAAGCTGCAGGAGCGGATCGCCGGCCTCAAGGTCGGCCACAGCCTCGCCAAGGACTCCGATTTCGGCCCGGTGGTGGCGGCCTCCGCGAAGGACCGGATCGAAGGCTACATCGCCTCCGGCGTCGAAGAAGGCGCGAGCCTGGTGACCGATGGCCGCGGCCTGAAGGTGGAAGGCTACGACGGCGGCTTCTGGATCGGACCCACGCTGTTCGACAACGTCACGAAGGACATGAAGATCTACAAGGAGGAAATCTTCGGCCCGGTCCTCAGCGTGCTCCGCGCCGAAGACTACGACGAGGCCCTCCGGCTCTGCAGCGAACACGAGTTCGGCAACGGCGTGGCCATCTTCACCCGCGACGGCGACGCCGCCCGGGACTTCGCCAGCCGGGTCCAGGTGGGCATGGTGGGCATCAACGTCCCCATCCCCGTGCCGATTGCTTACTACACCTTTGGCGGCTGGAAGGCGTCCGGATTCGGCGACCTCAACCAGCACGGGGCCGACGCCTTCCGCTTCTACACGAAGACCAAGACGGTCACCAGCCGCTGGCCGTCCGGTATCCGCCAGGGCGCCAGCTTCATCATGCCGGAAGGCAGCTGATGGGGGCGGACGTTGCGCGGGTAGCGGACAGTGGAGCAGCGGCAGGCGAACCCTTGGCCGGGGAAGCAGGGGAAGTGACGTTTGAACGGCGCGGCCACCTCGGCGTCGTGACCCTCAACCGGCCCGCGGCCGTCAACGCCCTGACGGCCGGCATGGCCGCCGCGATGCTCGAACAGCTCACGCTCTGGGCCGACGACGACGCCGTGGCTGCGGTGCTGGTCCGCGGCGCCGGGGACCGGGGCCTCTGCGCCGGCGGTGACATCGTGGCCATCTACCGGGACATGCTCGACGGCGGGGACGCCACCGCAGACTTCTGGGCCGTCGAGTACCGGCTGAACCTGCTCATCTCCGAATACCCCAAGCCGTACGTCGCGTTCATGGACGGGCTGGTGTTGGGCGGCGGCGTGGGGATCTCGGCCCACGGCTCCGTACGGATCGTCACCGAACGCACCCGCACGGGCATGCCCGAAACGACGATCGGGTTTGTTCCCGACGTCGGCGGCACCCTGCTGCTCTCCGGCTCGCCGGGGGAGACCGGCACCCATGCGGCCCTGACCGGAGCCCACCTGAGCGGCGCGGACGCACTGTTCCTGGGCCTCGCCGACTGCTTCGTGCCCTCCGGCCGTTTGCCGGGCCTGGCGGCAGCGCTCGAAACCGAGGCGGCCGAGGCCGCTGTGGCCCGATTCGCCGAACCGGCACCGGCTTCAGTCCTGGCCGCACAGCAGGAATGGATCGACGCCTGCTACTCCAGCGACGACGCCGAGGAAATCCTGCGCCGGCTGCGGGCCTTCGGTGGAGAGGCGGGCGGGGAGGCCGCCGCAGCCGCTGACACCATCGAGGCCAAGTCGCCGACGGCGGTCAAGGTGGCGCTGGAATCCCTGCGCCGGGTCCGCGGCCTGAGCCTGGAGCAGGCGCTGGAGCAGGAGTACCGCGTCGGCCTGCGCTTCCTTGACGGCCCGGACTTCCGCGAAGGCATCCGCGCCCAGGTGGTGGACAAGGACCGCAATCCCCGCTGGAAGCCCGCCACCCTTGCCGAGGTCACCGGGACGGACGTCGCGGCCTACTTCGCCCCGCTGGGCGGGCGCGAACTGAAACTCTCTCCGAAAGAGAACAACGCGGAGAACAACAAGGAGAAGAACCATGTCTGACGCAGGAGCCCCGGATACCGGCACCATCGCCTTCCTCGGCCTGGGCCACATGGGCGGCCCCATGGCCGTCAACCTGGTCAAGGCCGGCTACCGGGTGACCGGCTTCGACGTCGTGCCGGCGGCCCTGGACGCCGCCCGGGAGCACGGCATTCCCACTGCCGGGACGGCTGTCGAGGCGGCGGCGGGCGCCGCCGTCGTGCTGACCATGCTGCCCAGCGGCAAGCACCTCCTTGACGCCTACCGCGGCACGGGCGGTACGCCCGGCCTGCTCGAAGCCGCCGCCCCGGGCACCATGTTCCTGGATTGCTCCACCATCAACGTGGACGAGGCCCGCGAGGCCGCAGAACTCGCGGTCGCGGCCGGCCACCGCGCCGTCGACGCCCCCGTGTCCGGAGGCGTGGTGGGCGCCGAGGCCGGCACGCTCACATTCATGGTCGGTGCCCTCCCGGAGGACTTCGTGGCCGTCAATCCGCTGCTGGAAGTCATGGGCAAGCGGGTGGTCCACTGCGGCGCGCACGGTGCCGGCCAGGCGGCCAAGATCTGCAACAACATGATCCTGGGCGTCTCGATGATCGCCGTCAGTGAGGCCTTTGTGCTGGGCGAGAAGCTCGGCCTGACCCACCAGGCGCTGTTCGACGTCGCTTCCGCCGCCTCGGGACAGTGCTGGGCGCTGACCACCAATTGCCCCGTGCCCGGTCCGGTCCCGACGAGCCCCGCCAACCGGGACTACCAGCCTGGCTTCGCCGGGGCGCTCATGGCCAAGGACCTCAACCTGGCCCTCAACGCGTTGCAGAGCACCGGCGTCGCGGCCCGGCTCGGGCCGCTCGCGGCCGAAATTTACGATACGTTTGCCGCGGAAGGCGGTGCCGGCCGGGACTTCTCGGGCATCATCACCGACATCCGGGAAAAGTCGGAAGCAGGCAAATCCGAGGCAGGCACGGCCGGGCACTAGTCCCGGACCGAGGCCAACGCGCAACATCAGAACCAGAACCAGACCAGCACCACCTAAGGGGACCACCCATGACGGAACAGTACGCAAACATCCTGGTGGAGCGCCGCGGCCGCGTGGGCCTCGTGACGCTCAACCGGCCCGAGGCCCTCAACGCCCTGAACAAGGCCACGATGGACGAGCTGGTGAAGGCAGTCGCCGCGATGGACGCGGACCCGGGGGTCGGTGCCGTGGTGGTGACCGGTTCGGCGAAGGCCTTTGCTGCCGGCGCGGACATCAAGGAAATGCAGTCCAAGGGCTACATGGACATGTACGCGGCGGACTGGTTCCGCGGCTGGGAGGACTTCACCCGGCTCCGCATCCCCGTCGTGGCAGCCGTGTCCGGCTTCGCGCTCGGCGGCGGCTGCGAGCTGGCGATGATGTGCGACTTCATCATCGCCGGGGACAACGCCAAGTTCGGCCAGCCGGAAATCAACCTTGGCGTGCTCCCCGGCATGGGCGGCTCGCAGCGCCTGACCCGCGCAGTGGGCAAGTCCAAGGCGATGGACATGATCCTGACCGGCCGCTTCATGGACGCCGAGGAGGCCGAACGCGCGGGCCTGGTGTCCCGGGTGGTCCCCGCCGCGGACGTCGTCGAGGAGGCACTGAAGGCCGCCGAGGTGATTGCGTCCAAATCCAAGCCGGTGGCGATGGTGGCCAAGGAAGCGGTGAACGCCGCGTTTGAGACCGGGCTTGCCCAGGGCGTGCTGTTTGAACGGCGCGTGTTCCACTCGCTGTTCGCCACCGAGGACCAGAAGGAAGGCATGGCCGCCTTCACCGAGAAGCGGCAGCCGGAGTTCAACCACCGCTAGGCGGCACCGGCCGGCCGTGGGAGCGGCGGGGCGGCCTCAGGTGAAGATGTCGGCCACGTACCTGCCGTGGGTGCGCTCCACCTCATCCATCCAGGCCTCGGCCTCCGCCTTGGAGGCGCCGGTCGCTTCCTGGTAAATGAGGGCGCACGTGTCCCGGACCGGCGGCGCCATGTGCTTGCCGTCGCCGCAGACATAGACCGTGGCGCCCTGCCGGACCAGTTCGACGACGTCGGCCCGGTCTGCCCAGAGCCTGTCCTGGACGTATTTCAGGCCGTCCTCGGGTGCGGTGGAAAAGACCGGCCGCAGATCGAGGTTGGCTTGGTCCGCCCATGACGCGAGTTCCGAGCGGTAGAGGAAGTCGGTGTCCGGGGCGCGGCAGCCGAAGAACAGCAGGGCAGGTGCCGGCGTCGTCTCCTCGGCCTCGGCCCGCAGCGCCCGGTCCTGGACGAACCCGCGGAAGGGGGCCAGTCCCGTCCCCGCGCAGACCATGATGAGCGGGACCGCCAGGGACGGCGGCGGGTGGAAGGCCGCGTTCGAGGGGCGGACAGTAACCGCGACCCTTGACCCGGGCCTGGCCTGGGCGAGGTAGGTGGACGAGGCCCCTTCGAAGACCCCGCGGCCGGACCACGCCGGAGCCTGGATGACGGCGAAGGTCAGGGTCACGTGGTCGGGGCTCCAGAGCGGGGACGAGGAGATGGAGTACCGCCGGGGGGTCAGCTGGGTCAGCAGTTGCAGGAACGAGGTGAACGACAGCTGGCATGACGGATACGCCTCCAGCAGGTCAAGGATGGAAACGCGCTTGTCGAGGATCTCGGCCGCGTACCGCCCGCGGTCCTGGGCCAGGGCCTCAAGTTCGGCGCGGTGGGCAGGATCGGCCGCGACATCCGCCAGGTCCTCGAGCTGGGTACGGGTGGCGGGGACTGCGAGTTCCACGTAGCTGCTCAGCAGTTCGCCCACGGCCACCGGCGCGCCCGTGGGCAGGAAGGTGTCCCCGCGCTCCATGGTCAGCTGGACGTGCGAATCGTAGTCGAGGTTGAAACGGGCCAGGGCCCGCTGCACGAGTTCGCTGGGATTCAGGGGCAGCACGGCCAGATAATCCCCGGTCCGGTAGCTCATCCCCTCGGGCAGGGCGATCTCGACATGCCGCTTGGACCGGGCGCCGGGATTAGCCAGATCGACCAGTTCCCGGTTCGCGACGACGGTGCCCAGCGCCAGCCCGTTCTGGCGCAGCATCGGGTCCCGGACGTTCCCGACGAACTGCAGTTCCAGCTCGGGCTGCGCTGTCGGCGGGCTGGTCCGCTGCCCCAGGGCGGCGTCCGCCGCGGGCCAGAATCCCGCGTACCACTCTTCGAAATCGCCGAAGAAGTCACCGCGGGCGTTGGCCTCGCCCCGGGCATAGATCCGCGTGGCACCGGCAGCCTCGAGCCGGGCGTCGATGGCCTTGGGCACCTCCTGGTACGTCCTCGCCCAGTCCTTGTTGCCGTTGCCGAAGACCGTGTACCGGACCCCGGCGAGGGCACCCGGCCGCAGGCCCTCGGTCCAGGCCACGAATTTTCGGGCGTTGTCCGGCGGCTGCCCCTCGTAGGAGGACGTCACGATCGCGACGAGCCCCTCCGTGGGCAGCCCGCCGGCCGCCTCGTCGAGCGGACCGATGGTGGGGCTGTAGCCGCGCCGTCCGGCGTCGTTGGCGAGGCGCTGGGCGAAGTCCTTGGACGTGCCTGCATTGGAACCGTAGAGCACCCGGATCGGGACGCCGTTGGGCGCGGCGGCCGCCGCTGCGGCTTCGGCCTGCCGTGCCTGTTCGACGTCGGCCCGGGGGCTAGCCGCGATGGTGACGTCCCGCCTGCGCACGTGGATGAACAGCCCTTCAGGCTTCATGGTCAGCGTGTGTTTGATCTGCAGCTCATAGCCCGGGTCCGCCGCCGTGACCTCGAAGCGCTGCAGGAGCTTGGCCAGAAAGAGCATGGCCTCCTGCAGGGCAAATCCCCGGCCGATGCAGGAGCGCTGTCCGTTGCCGAAGGGCTTCCAGGCATTGGCGGGGATTTCGGCGGCCCGTTCCGGGGAGAACCGCTCCGGGTCAAAGATGCCGGCGTCCTCGCCCCAGGCCGCCTTGTCCCGATGCAGTTGCGGGATCAGGACCATGATGGGCTGGCCCGCGGGGACTTCGTAGCGGCCGCCGAGCGTCGTGTCCTCGTAAGGAGTCACGTTGAACGCCGGAGCGGTGGGCCACAGCCGAAGCGTTTCCTTAAGGATCTGGTCCAGGTATCCCAGCCGGGGCAGGTGCTCGAACCTGGCGCTTTCGGTACCAAGGACCTCGTCCACTTGTGCGCGCGCCTTGGCCAGGACGCCCGGATGGCGCAGCAGTTCGTAGAGTGTAAAGGACAGCAAGCCGCTGGTAGTCTCGTGCCCGGCGATCAGGAAGGTGACCATCTGATAGCGGATGTTTTCATCGGATAGACGCTCACCGGTCACCGGGTCCGCCGCGCTGAGCATGGTGTCCAGGATGTCTTCGCTGCCGGGCGGGCTGGGGTTGCGCCGCCGGTCACTGATGATCTGTTCGGCGACCTCGAACATCAGGGCATGGTCTTCTTCGAGCTGGTGCCGCCTGCGCAGCATGATCTTGTTCTGCACCGGGAGCCTGCGCGCCCGGTCCCCGGATTCAACCAGGGCGCGGACCATGGCGCCGACGAACGGGTGCATCTCCTCCCGGTAGAGGCTGTTGAACCGGTAGCTGAACGAGCACAGGGCGATGGTGTCCAGCGTCAGGCGGGTGGTGCTGTCCGGAATGTCGATCCGCGCCGTGGGGCCCAGCCTCTCCCACTTGAGCAGCAGCTGCTCAACGATGTCGTCCATGCCGGCGAACATCCGCTTCAGCGCTGCAGGCCCGAACGCCGGCATCAGGATCCGGTGTGCCTTTTGCCAGTTGGGTTCCTGTGTATCTGCGGTGAACAGGCCGTCGCCGGCGAACTGCCTCACCTGCCGAAGGGCAACGCCCAGCACTTTGCCGAACCGGGACTCGTCGCACACCTCGTTGACGAGCTGCTGGGAAGAGATGGCGACGATACTGCGGTTGAAGAACTGGATGCGGACTATGGGGCCGTACCGCTCGGCCAGCTCGACTATTCCCAGGATTCCCTTGCTGGAGTCGATGTCCGGCAAATTGCCGACCACCGGCCTCGTGGGAGGCTGCGGTATGGGGACGCTGGGCGAAGTCATGGCCACTCCTAGGCGATCGCCAATGGACGCGCTGTGAGCACTGCTTACTGCCTGGCCGGACGGAACCGTCCTGCCGGAACCACGATACTCCGGTCCGATCCCGCACAAAATAGCTCCTGCCCGGCTTCGCGGGCCATCGTCCCTGACGGCCGAACGCCAAGAAGCGAAGGGTCGGAGACTGTTTTCTTCGTGCTGTCTGCCGGGACGCCCTTCTTGTCAGCGGGCGGGGTCAGCGGGCGGGGCGTTCCTTAGCCGGCGGCCGTCGCTGAGGTTCGCAGCCCGTGGACGAACTCAAGCTTGTCGATAACTGCGGCGGAAAGGACGAAGGGGTACAGATCATCTTTCCCCATGCTGCGGTTGACCTGGTTCAGGGCAAGGGAGAGCGGCAGCCATTCGGTTTCCACAACTTCCTGGAAAGAGGTCCCCCGGGGAGTGCCTGGGATGAGTCCGAATTCCCGGGCGGTGTCGAGGGTGTCGCAGATGTGGAGGTAATGGGCGAACGACTCCGCAAAGTCCTCGTAGGGGTGCATGGTTGCGTACTTTGAGATGAACCGTTCATTCCAGTCCGCCGGGGCGCCTTCGCTGTAGTGGCGGTCTATCTCTGCCTGGTAGTCCTTGGTGTCGTCGCCAAAGAGATTACGCGCCTCGCGCGTTCGTCCGTCATCGCTGAATACCAGCACCGTCTCAAAATAATGCCCCACTTCATGCCGGAAATGCCCGAGCATCGTCCGGTATGGTTCATCGAGTTGGGTACGCATTCGTTCCCGATAGGCATCGTCGCTTTCGGCCAGATTGATGGTGATCACACCGTCAGCATGACCGATCACCACATTTTCCTTGACACTGGACAACAGGTCGAAAGCAAGTCCCCCATCGGGGTCTTCTGTGCGCGTGATGATCGGCAGGCCCAGCCCATCGAGCTCAGCAATGAGATGACGCTTGGCCCGCTCAGCCGCAATGAACTGCGATAGGCCTTTGGCGTCGCTGTCGTTCGGGCGAGTCCGCGTGAGCTCACAGCTGAAGCACTGACTGCCGCCCTCCAGGGCAAGCCAAGTGCAACCGGAAAGCAAAAAATTAGCGCACCGGTGCCAAGTGGCTCCCGACTCATCGGTGTACTGTCCCTGACTGCCTGTTGCGACTATGGCGCGGGCGTTCCGCAGGTATGCCAAGTTAGTTCCGCAGTGCAGGCAGACCGAATTTTCAAAGTACACGCTCGAACCGCAGACACCGCAGGATTGTTTTTTCACTTCATGATCTTAGCCGCGGCCACCGGGCTTCACCCGGTGCCCGGCGCCCGGGTCTCAGACGCTGAAATCACCGGCGTTCCGGCGGAATGTGCCCAGGATCCGGATCAGCTGGTCCACGTCCTGGTCCGCGAAGCCGGACTGGCCAAAGACCTCGGAGTTCAGCACCGCCGTCGCCCGTTTGGCCAGGGTGCGGCCTTCCGGGGTGAGTTCGATCAG
This sequence comes from Arthrobacter sp. 01N444, assembly GCF_056399305.1. Taxonomy (NCBI): domain Bacteria; kingdom Bacillati; phylum Actinomycetota; class Actinomycetes; order Micrococcales; family Micrococcaceae; genus Arthrobacter; species Arthrobacter sp. 01N444. The sequence continues at coordinate 15,085 of NZ_JBFTRB010000001.1, read as the reverse complement.
GGTGGTGCGGCCGTCCGTGGGGTGCGGCGAGCGGATCACCAGCCCGGCCTCCTGGAGCCGGTCCACGGCATTGGTGACTGAGGTGGGGTGGACCTGCAGCAGCGCGCTCGCCTTGTTCATGGGCAGCGCCCCGCTGCGGGCGAAGCTGAGCAACGCGAGCAGCTCGTACCGGGCAAAGGTGAGCCCGAACGGCTTGAGCACCGTCTCGATCCGGCCGAGCAGGATCTGCTGGGTCCGCATGATGGCGGTGATGGCGGCCATCGGGGCGGCGACGTCGGACCAGCCGTGGCGCTCCCAGTTCAGCCGGGCGTCGGCAATCGGATCTCGCGGCAGCGGTGTTCCCATGTTCAGCCCTGACCCTTGAGCCCGGGGAAATCGGAGTCGGAGTACTCGACGCCGAGGCCTTCCGGGACGGGCCCGCCGCCGTGGCGCACTTCCTCGCTGTGCCGCAGCTCCACGCGCCGGATCTTGCCGGAGATCGTCTTGGGGAGCTCGGCAAACTCCAGCCGGCGGATCCTTTTGAACGGTGCCAGGTGCTCCCGGCAGTACCGCAGGATGTCCTCGGCCAGCTCCGGGCCCGGCTGGTGTCCGGCCGCAAGAACCACAAAGGCCTTCGGCACCGACAGCTTGAGCGGGTCGGGAGAGGGGACGACGGCGGCCTCCGCCACCGCGGGGTGCTCAATCAGCACGCTCTCCAGTTCGAACGGGGACAGCCGGTAGTCGGAGGACTTGAAGACGTCGTCGCCGCGGCCCACATACGTGATGATGCCGCGCTCGTCCCGGCTCGCCATGTCCCCCGTGTGATAGTAACCGTCGCGGAAAGCCTCCGCCGTCTTGTCCGGGTCGCCGTAGTACGCCTTCATGAGCCCCACGGGGCGGGGGTCGAGGCGCAGGCAGAGCTCGCCGTCGTCAGCCTCCTCACCAGTAGCGGGGTCCACAAGCACGACGTCGTAGCCAGGCAGCGGCTTGCCCATGGCGCCGATCTTGATCGGCTGTCCCGGCGTGTTCGCGATCTGCACGGTGGATTCGGTCTGGCCGAAGCCGTCCCGGATGGTTTGCCCCCATGCGCGGTGGACCTGGTCGATCACCTCGGCGTTGAGCGGTTCGCCGGCGGATACCACCTTGGTGGGCGGGTTCTTGAGCAGGGTGAGATCGGCCTGGATCAGCATCCGCCAGACCGTGGGCGGGGCGCAGAAGCTGGTCACGGATTCGCGGTCCATCTGCTCCATGAGCGCCCTGGCGTCGAAGCGTTCGTAGTTGTAGATGAACACACACGCCTCGGCGATCCAGGGGGTGAATACATTGGACCAGGCGTGCTTGGCCCAGCCCGGCGAGGCCACGTTGAGGTGCACGTCGCCCGGTTCCATGCCGATCCAGAACATCGTGGACAGGTGTCCCACCGGGTAGGACGTGTGCGTGTGTTCGACGAGTTTGGCCTTGGACGTGGTGCCCGAGGTGAAGTACAGCAGGAGCGTCTCGTCGGCCAGGGTGGGGGCGTCGGGGGTGAAATCCGTACCGGCCGCGGCAGCATCCGCGCCGTAGTACTGCAGGGCATTGGCCTGGGCGGCGGCGGGGTCCCCGGCGCTGGCGCCGACTTCAATCAGCGTGTACTGGCCGGCGACGTCGGCGAACTTCGCGATGTTGGCACTGCCGACGGCGGCCCAGGCCGCACCGCCGCGTTCCACCCGGTCCTGGAGATCGGCCGGTCCCATCAGCGTGGTGGTGGGAATCATGACGGTCCCCAGCTTGATGCCGGCCAGCATGAGTTCCCAGAGCTCAACCTGGTTGCCGAGCATGATGATCATCCGGTCCCCGCGCCGCACACCTGCCCCGCGCAGCCAGTTGGCCACCTGGGACGAGCGCCGGGAGAGGTCAGCGAAGCTGCGCCGGGTCGCGGACCCGTCCTGTTCAACGATCACCAGCGCAGGCTTATCCGCCTTGGCCGGGTCCGCGGCGAGCTGGTCGAACCAGTCCAGTGCGAAGTTGAACTCCTCGAAGCGGGGCCACTGGAAATCGTTGCGGGCGCCGTCGTAGTCCCCGCGCAGGGCCAGCAGCCGGTCCCTTGCGGCCCGGAATTCCTCAGTCACGGTCATGGTGCACCTTTCGAAGTCCTCGGGCGCTGCCGTTCCGGGCGGTCGGTGGCACGGCGCCGTTGCCTGGGATCCACCGGCCCGGCACGGCGCCTGCCTAGTGATCCCCGTCACTGTGCAATATACTAGGACATCCAAGGGTTTGGAAGGGCGGCGCTGCTCTGCAGGCGTTGCATGACGAAGGGATACGTGCCCGTGCAGCCACAAGGACGTGCCAGCGGACCTGCCGCGAGAGCGGAAAACGGAGCCGAAAACAGAGCGGAAAGCGGAGCCGAATCAAATACAGCGGAAAACACAGCGGGATCAGACACGGCGGAATCCGCTACAGCCGTCGCCGCATCCGAAGCCGCGGCGGAGCCGCCGTTTCCCGACGCCGACCTCATGTACATCGTGGACCTGCTGCCGCCGGACGAACAGCTCCGCTACCAGGAGGTCCGGGAATTCCTGCAGTCCCGGATCCGGGCCGCATCAATCGATTACTGGAACCGCGAGGAGTTTCCCTTCGGGCTGCTCGCCGAACTCGGCAAATACGGTTTGGGCGGGCTGCAGACGGACGGCACGTCCAAGCTCTTCAAGGGGCTCATGTATGTCGAGGTGGCGCGCGCCGACGTGTCCCTCTCGGCGCTCGTCGGGATCCACAACGAGCTGATCGTCGGCATGATCGACGAGCTCGGCTCGGAGGAACAGAAGGCGCGCTGGCTCCCTGGCCTCACCGCGTTCACCCAGCTCGGGGCGTTCGCCCTGACGGAGCCGGACCACGGCTCGGACATCGCCGGCGGCCTGGAAACGACTGCGCGGCTGGACGGCGACGAGTGGGTCCTCAACGGCGCCAAGCGTTGGATCGGCGCGGGCACCATCGCGGACTTCGCCCTCGTGTGGGCCCGGGACGTCGCTGACCAGCACATCAAGGGCTTCATCGTGGAGACGGACCGTCCGGGCTACACCGCAACCAAGATCGCCAACAAGATCGGCCTGCGCATCATGCAGAACGCGGACATCGTCCTCGACGAGGTCCGGATCCCGGCGGCCAACCTGCTGCCCGGCGCCACCAGCTTCTCCAAGGCCAACGAGCTCCTGCGCGATTCGCGGGCCTGGGTGGGCTGGCAGGGTGCCGGCATCCAGCTGGCCGCGTTCGACGTCGCGCGCGCCTATTCGCTGAAGCGCCGCCAGTTCGGCAAGGAACTGGCCCGCTTTCAGCTCATCCAGCAACAGCTCGCCGAGATCCTGGGCAACGCGACCGCCTCCCTGGCCCTGATGGCCCAGCTGGCGCGCATCCAGGAAGAGGGCAAGCTCGAGATGGTCCAGGCCGCCATGGCCAAAGCGACCACCACGCGGCTGGCGCGTGCCTCGGTGGCGATGGGGCGGTCCCTCATGGGCGGCAACGGCATCAGCAGCGACTATGAGATGGGCAAGCTCTTCGGCGACGCCGAGATTCTCTATACCTATGAGGGCAGCTACGAAATCAATTCACTGATCGTGGCGCGGGCCGTGACGGGAAAGTCCGCTTTCGTCTAGGCTCCGAGTGTGTCAGCGCCGTCCCGCGCCTGGCGGCTCCGTGCCTGCCCGTTCTGTGCCGGGCTGTTCCGTGCCGGCCCGGCCGGGGCAGGCTGAACCGCCGGGCTGGCGTGGCCGTAGCGGGACGTGCGGTTGCGGCCGCCGTTCTTGGCCTCGTACAGGGCCCGGTCCGCGCAGTCCAGGAGCGAGCCGGCCGCGGCGTCGCTTTGCTCGCAGACTCCGGCGGAGATCGTCAGGAAACCAACCTCCCCGAACGGTTCGGACGCGATGGCCTTGCGGGCGCGTTCGGCGGCGCGCAGGGCCTCGGCACCGTCCGTCTCCGGGAGCAGCCACACGAACTCCTCGCCGCCGAATCGGGCCACGATCTCCTCGGCGCGGGCGACCGCCCGGAGCCTGGCCGCGACCTCCGCCAGGACCACGTCGCCCGTCAGGTGGCCGTGAGTGTCGTTGACCCTCTTGAAGTGGTCGATATCCAGGACGACGGCACTCAGGCTTGTCCCGCGGGTCCGGGACTGCGCAACATGCTCGGCGAGGTGCCGTTCCAAGGCCCGCCGGTTGGGCAAGCCACTGAGGGCATCGGTAGTGGCCTGCTGTTCGAGGTCGGTCCGGGCCTCCGTGTTGCCGATGGCGATCTCGACGAGCTCCGCGAACTGGGCCAGCCGCTCCATCATCGCCTCCGTGACCCCGGTGCGCGACTTCGACGTCAGGCTCACGGCGCCCCACAGGCTGCCGCGGACCCGGATCGGCGCCGCCGCCGCAGACTGGAAGCCGCCGGCGCGCATCTGCTCCGCTGCCTGTCCACCTTCCGCCCGGTAGCGAACCAGGGCCGGCTTGCCGGTCACGGCCACCCGGACAGTGGCCGACTCGTCCGTCGGGGCGAAGATCTGCCGCCGGCTCAGCGTCGGCGGCAGCGTCGGCGCCATGGCGACGATTTCCGCCGAGGATGCGCCCGTGAAACGGACGACGGCGGCGGAATCGACGTTGAACAGGTCGCGGACAATCGCGGCGACCCGCTCAGAGATGGCTGCGGGGGCCGCATTACGGGCAACTTCGGTGGCTATCTCGTGCAAAGCCTCCCAAACTTTTTGCTGCTGCAGGCGCTCGGTGATATCAACCGCCACCACCATGCCGGCCGCGGCCTCGTCGTCGGAGTAGACCGGCCCGGCGTTCAGCCGGTAGGTGCGGTGGCCGATCTGCCGGCTCCAGGACACATCGCGGCCGGCGAGGGCAGCGAGGTAGCGCGGCTCGAGCTCGCTGGCGAGATTGCCCTTGAGCACGTCCTGGATGCGCTGGCCTTCGAGCTCTTCCCTGCGGTAGCCGAAGGTCTCCAGCTCCTGGCCTTCGGCGATCAGGTAGCGCAGCTCGGCGTCGAAGAGGAGGACAAAGACGCCGGGGACGCTCCGCGCCAGGGCGCGGTACCGGTCCATGTCCCGTTGCCGGCGCCGGTCGGCCAGGACACGCTCGGTGATGTCCGTGACCAGGACGAAGAAGCCCTGCACCGCGCCGTCCTGGGTATCGGGGGTGTAGGTCACCTCGGTGAAGCGGGACTGGCCCGCGGCATCCACCAGGGTCCGGTCGAACTGCTGCCGCTTCCCGGCGAGCGCTCCCTCGATGTGCGGCAGGTTGGCCTCCAGGACGGTCTCGCCGAGCACGTCCCGGACATGCATGCCGTGAAGCTGCTGGGGTGCGAAACCAAACCACTCGCAGTAGGCGTCGTTGGCCAGGCGGTTGCGGAGTCCCGTGTCCCAATAGCCCACGAGTGCCGGGATTCCGTTCAGGACGGCCCGCAGCTGCGCCGGGATCTCAGGCAGTGGCGACGGACCGGCATCGTCCCTGTTGAGCGGGCTGCGATTAGTCATTGCCCCAGTATCCATTGCCGGGTTGCCTGGCGGGAAACGTCAGTGTCATCGACCGCCAGCGTGTCTGCGCGTCAGCGGGACTCAGGGCATGAACCTGTAGCCGATGCCGGCCTCGGTGAGCAGGTGGCGCGGGCTGGCGGTATCCGGCTCCAGCTTGCGCCGCAGCTGCGCCATGTAAACCCGGAGGTAGTTGGTCTCCTTGGCGTAGGCCGGACCCCAGACCCTGGAGAGCAGCTGCTGCTGGGTGATGAGCTTTTCCGGATTGCGGACCAAAACCTCCAGAATCTTCCATTCCGTGGGGGTCAGCCGGACGTCCTCGTGGTCCCTGGTCACCCGGTGCTTGGCAAGGTCCACGGTGAAGGCATCGGTCCTGACCACTGATTCGTGCTCCGGTTCGACGCTGCGGCGCAGCAGGGCGCGCAGCCGGGCCAGGAGCTCGTCCAGGCCGAACGGTTTGGTGATGTAGTCATCCGCGCCGGCGTCGAGCGCCTCAACTTTGTCCTCGGAGCCGTGCCGGGCGGACAGCACCAGAACCGGCACGCTGCTGAAGCCGCGCAGCTCCTTGAGGACGCTGGTCCCGTCAATGTCAGGCAGGCCGAGGTCCAGAATGATGAGTGAGAGCGGGTTCTGAGTGGCCGCCAGCAGTGCTGAGGTCCCGTCGACGGCGGTGGTGACGGCGTAGCCGTTGGCCTGGAGCGTGATCCGGAGGGCCCTGAGCAGATGCGGGTCGTCGTCGACGACGAGGACCGCCGTCATGCTGCGTCCGGTCCGGACGTGACGGGCAGCGCATGACCACGGCGCGCCACCAGCGAGCGGGGCTCGAACGGGGCCTGGGCCCGGTGCCCGTCATACGGGGTCCCCGTCGACAACGGCAGCCGGATAATCATCGTCAGCCCTCCTCCCGGTGTAGCTTCCGCGGTCAGGCTCCCACCCATGGCGTCCGTGAACCCTTTCGCTACCGCAAGCCCGAGCCCGATCCCAGTGGCCTGCGGGGCGTCGTCGAGCCGCTGGAATGGCCGGAACATTTCCAGGACACTCTCCGCAGGGATTCCCCGGCCGTGATCGATGATACGCAGCTCGCCGGCAGGACGCCCCCCGAGAGTCGCCGGGCTCAGCCCGCCGGCCGCCCCGACCAGGACGATGTCCGAGTCGGGGGCATATTTCACGGCGTTCTCGACGATGTTCGCAATCACCCGCTCCAGCATTCCAGGGTCGGCTTCAATCTCCGGCATGTTTGGAGGCAGGTCCACCCGCACCCTCCCCGCGGGGACGGCGCTCAGGGAACCCGGGATGACCTCATACCAGCGCACGGGTTTGAGCAGGGGATTGACGGCATCCGACGTGATCCGGGACATGTCCAGCAGATTGCCGACCAGCGCGTCCAACCTGTCCGAACACTCCTCTATCGTAGCCAGCAGCTCCTTCTCCTCTTCCTTGGTGAAATGGACGTCGTCGTGCCGAAGTCCGCCGACAGCCAGCTTGATCCCGGCCAGGGGCGTGCGCAGGTCGTGGGAAACGGCCCGGAGGATGGACGTGCGCATCGTGTTGCTCTCGGCCAGGCGCAGCATCTCCCGCCGGCTCGCCACCAGCTGCTGTCGTTCCAGCTGCGCTGCCAGATGAACCCCGAACGCCCCCAGAAGGCGCCGGTCGCTTGCGGGCAGAATCCGTCCGAACAGCACCAGGCGCGTGGAGGCGTCGATTTCTTCGACGTTGTCGCCGGCGGCATCGCTTCCGGTCCCGTCAGCGGACAGGGCAGGAATTTCACCTACGGCGGCCTGGAGACGCCACTGCCGGTCCGGGCTGGCTCCGCTGTCGCCGTCCGCGAGGCCGTAGCCCAGGCTGAAAACAGCAGCACCACGGACCTGGAAAACGCTCAGGGCTTGTTCCAGCAATGCCTGGACCGTGTCCTCCGAGCCGGCGGCACTGCGCGTCAGGTCACCGAGCGTCGTGGCTTCGGCGCGGGCCCGCGCGGCCTCCTTGGAGCGGCGGGCCGATAGGTCGACCACAAGGGCGACGGCGGCCGAGACGCCTACAAACACCAGCAGCGCCAGGAAATTCTGGGGATCGCTGATGGTGAGGTTGCCCAGCGGCGGGGTCGAAAAGTAGTTCACCAGGAGGCTGCTCCACAGTGCGGCCAGGATGGCCGGCCACAACCCGCCGATCAACGCCACCGCCACCGAGCCGGTGAGCTGGACCAGCATGGCCGCAGCCACATTCTGTTCCGGATTCAAGAGCGACAGCAGGAGTTGCAGGACCACCGGGAGCAGCACAGCAAGTCCGAACCCGGCGGCCACCCGGATGCGGCCAAGGTCCCGCTGCCGTGGCGGGCGGGTTCCCCGGCCGCCGAGCGGATGGGAGACCATGTGGACGTCGATGTCGCCGGAATCGCGGACCACCCGGGTGCCGACCCCGCCGCCGAGCAGATTTCCGACCAGGCCGGCGAGCTTTTTGTGCCGCGAGATGCCGACGACGATCTGGGTGGCGTTGACGCTGCGGGCGAAGTCCAAGAGCGCGGCAGCCGGATCCTCGCCGGTCACGATGTGGTAGCTGCCGCCCAGGTCCAGGATCAGGCGGCGCTGGGCTTCCAGCGCCTGGGGCGACTCCTCGGCGAGGCCATCGGCGGACCGGACGTGGACCGCCAGCAGGTCCCCACCGCTGACGCGGTTGAGGATCCTGGCCCCGCGGCGGATCAGGACTTCTCCTTCGGGGCTGCCGGTCAGCCCGACCACGATGCGTTCCCGGGCCGGCCAGCTTTCGTCGATGCCCTGTTCGGCCCGGTACTTGGCCAGGCCCTCGTCCACCCGGTCGGCGAGCCACAGCAAAGCCAGTTCACGCAATGCCGTGAGGTTGCCCAGGCGGAAATAGTTCGAGAGGGCGGCGTCGATCTTGTCGGCAGCGTAGATCTTGCCGTCGCCCAGGCGCTGGCGGAGCACCTCGGGGGAGATGTCCACGAGGTGGATCTGGTCCGCCTTCCGGACGACGGCGTCCGGCACCGTCTCCGCCTGGTGGACATCGGTGATGGCGCTGACAACGTCGCCCAGGGACGCCAGATGCTGGACGTTGACGGTGGAGAGCACGTTGATGCCGGCATCCAGAAGCGCATCGACGTCCTGCCAGCGCTTGGGATTGCGGCTGCCGGGGATGTTGGAGTGGGCGTATTCGTCCACGATCGCGGTCCCTGGCGCCCGGGCCAGGACAGCGTCGAGGTCCATCTCCTCGAACTCCGTGTCCCGGTAGGGCAGCTTCCGGGGTGGAATGACTTCGAGTCCCTCCAGCAGCGCCCCTGTCTCGCTGCGGCCGTGGTCCATGGCGAACGCGACGACGACGTCCTCGCCGCGCTTGCCGAGCCGGTGGGCCTCCTCGAGCATCTCGTAGGTCTTGCCCACACCCGGCGCGGCGCCCAGGAAGATCCGCAGCGTTCCACGTGCCATGCCGTCATTCTCTCACTTGGATTGTGCCGGCTGCGACGGCAGCGCGGCCGCCGCCACGGCGAGGTTGAGGGCAGTCACGTTGACCGACGGCTGGCCGAGAAACGCGACTAACCCACTGCTGGTGTGCTGCTCCATCAGGGAGGCAACGGCGTCGGTGCTGAGGCCGTTCGCTGCTGCCACCCGCGCAAGCTGCAGTTTGGCGTACTCGGGTGAAATGTCCGGGTCCAGTCCGGAACCGCTGGCCGTCACCGCGTCGGCCGGCACCGCTGCCGCATCCACGCCTTCAGCGGCGGCGACGGCGGCCCGGTTCGCGGCGACGGCCTCGAGCAGTTTCGGATCGTTGGGCCCGAAGTTGGTGGCCGAGGACGACGCCGGGTCCCACTTCACGGCCGAGGGCCGGGGGTGAAACCAGCGCGGGTCCTGGGCGCCGGCGTCGTTAGCGGATGACTGGGCGATCAAGGCAGACGCGACCGGGTCGCCGGCGGCGTCCTTGATGATGGAGCCGTTCGCCTGATATGGCGCGATGAGCTGTGCGATGCCGAAAACGGCCAGCGGGTAGGCGACGCCGAGGGCCAGTGTGGCAAAGAGCAGGAACCGCAGTGCGGTGCCGGCCTGGCGGAGGTAGCCGGTGAGTGCGTTCATGGGGGTGTTCCTAGCCGATTCCGGGGATGAGGGAAATCATGAGGTCGATGATTTTGATGCCGATGAAGGGTGCGATCAGGCCGCCGAGCCCGTAGATCAGCAGGTTCCGCGCCAGCGCCTGGTTGGCGGAGACGGCACGGTATTTGACCCCGCGCAGAGCCAGCGGCACCAGGGCGATGATGATTAGGGCGTTGAAGATCACTGCGGACAGGATGGCTGAGGCCGGGGTGGACAGGCCCATGATGTTCAGCAGTCCGAGCCCGGGGAAGGCTGCGGTGAAGAGGGCCGGGACGATCGCGAAGTACTTGGCGACGTCGTTGGCGACAGAGAAGGTGGTCAGGGCGCCGCGGGTGATGAGCAGCTGCTTGCCGATGCCGACGATGTTGATGAGTTTGGTGGGGTCGGAGTCGAGGTCGACCATGTTCGCGGCGTCCTTCGCGGCCGGGGTTCCGGAGTTCATGGCGACGCCGACGTCCGCCGCGGCCAGGGCCGGGGCGTCGTTGGTGCCGTCACCGGTCATGGCCACGAGCCGGCCTGCGGCCTGTTCCTTTTTGATGACCGCGAGCTTGTCCTCCGGGGTTGCTTCGGCCAGGAAATCGTCGACTCCGGCTTCGGCGGCGATGGCCTTGGCGGTGATGGGGTTGTCGCCGGTGATCATGACGGTCCGGATGCCCATTTGCCGCAGTTCGGCGAAGCGGGCGTGCATGCCGGGTTTGACGACGTCGGCCAGGTGGATGGTTCCCAGGATGTCCGCCCGGCCCTCCTTGTCCACCTGGGCGACCAGCAGGGGGGTGCCGCCCTGGGCCGAGATTTCCTGTACCCGGTGGTCGACCTCCGCCGGAGTGTGCCCGCCGAAGTCGGCAACGAACGCCGCCACCGTGGAGGCCGCGCCCTTTCGGATCTGCAGCCCGTCAAGGTCCAGCCCGCTCATTCGGGTGCTGGCGCTGAAGGGAACCACGGCAAAATTGCCGGAGGAGCGTTCAAGTGTGGCCAGATCGGACCCGGTCACGCCCTTGTCCGCGGCGAGGTCCACGATAGAGCGTCCCTCGGGGGTTTCATCGGCCAGACTGCAGACCCGTGCGGCCTCGATGAGTTGGGTCCTGTCCACTTGGTTGGCGGGGAAGAAATTGACGGCGCGGCGGTTGCCGTAGGTAATGGTTCCGGTCTTGTCCAACAACAGTGTGGTGATGTCCCCGGCGGTCTCCACGGCACGGCCGGAGGTCGCCAGCACATTGTGCTGGACCAGGCGGTCCATGCCGGCGATGCCGATCGCAGGGACCAGGGCCCCGATGGTGGTTGGGATCAGGCAGACCAGCAGGGCGACAAGCACGATCGGAGACGGCGTGGCGCCGGCCAGGGCGGCGAACGGTGCCAGAGACATCGTCACGGCCAGGAACACGATGGTCAGGGACACCAGCAGGACGTGCAGCGCGATTTCGTTGGGAGTCTTCTGCCGCACGGCGCCCTCCACCAGCTTGATCATCCGGTCGATGAACGTCTGTCCAGGCTCGGCCGTGATGCGGATGACAATCCGGTCCGAGAGGACCCTCGTGCCGCCGGTGACGGAGGACCGGTCACCGCCGGATTCGCGGATCACCGGGGCTGATTCGCCGGTGATGGTCGATTCGTCGACGCTCGCCAGGCCTTCGATGATTTCGCCGTCCGAGGGGATGACGTCCCCGGCCTCGCAGATCACCACATCATTGAGACGCAGCTCCGTGCCGGGCACGTCCCGGGTGGTGCCGTTGGGCTGGCGGAGCCGGGCCTGGACGCCTTTGCGGCTGGCGCGGAGGCTGTCGGCCTGGGCTTTGCCCCGGCCCTCGGCGATGGATTCGGACAGCGTGCCAAAGAGGACGGTGAGCCACAGCCAGGCTGTGACCGCGATGCCGAACACCGACGGCCGGTACAGGGAGATCGCCGTGCACAGGCCAGCCCCCACCAGCACGGTGAACATGACCGGGGAATGGATCATCTGCCGCGGGGAGAGTTTGCGGACCGCGAGCGGCAGGGCCGCGAGGACGGACGCGAACGTGAGTTTTGCCGGGGCCTTGGTGTGGTGCTTGTGTTCGCCGGGGGTGCCGAGGGGGTTGCCGTCGGCGTAGGTCTGGGCGTCGGTGTCCGTGGCTAATGCCGTGTGAGACCGGGTCATTTGAGGAGTCCTTCTGCGAGGGGTCCGAGGGCAAGGGCCGGGAAGTAGCTCAGGGCGGTCATGATCACTGTCACGCCGAGCAGCAGCGAGCCGAACAGTGGGCCGTGGGTGGGGACGGTGCCGGCGGAGGCGGGAACCTTGCCCTGACGGGCGAGGGAGCCGGCCAGAGCCAGCACCAAGACAATCGGGAGGAGCCGGCCCAGCAGCATGCCCAGGCCCATCATGACCGACATGAAGGGGCCGGAGGTGGTGATGCCACCAAACGCGGAGCCGTTGTTGTTGGCCCCGGACGTGAAGGCGTAGAGCACTTCGCTGAACTGGTGGGGACCGGTTGCTGGCGCGTTGGCCATGCTGTCCGGCAGCAGGACGGTGATTCCGGACAGGGCCAGCACCAGGGTCGGGGTGACCAGGATGTACATGGCGGCGAGCTTCATTTCCGTCGGGCCGATCTTCTTGCCTAGATACTCCGGGGTGCGCCCGACCATCAGCCCGGCGATGAAGACGGAAATGATCGACAGGATCAGCAGGCCGTAGAGCCCGGAACCGGTTCCGCCGGGAGCGACCTCGCCGAGCATCATGTTCACCATGGCTATTCCGCCGGCCAGCGGCGGCAGCGAATCGTGGGCGACGTTGACGGCGCCGGTGGAGGTCAGAGTGGTGGAGGTAGCGAAGATCGCGCTTGGCACGGGGCCGAAGCGCTGTTCAAACCCCTCGCCCAATCCGCCGGCGGCCGCTGTCGCCGTTCCCTGCCCGGCAGCCACGGCCCAACCCATCAGCGAAATCGAAGCCAGCCACAGGGTGCCCATCACGGCGACCACCGTATAGCCCTGCTTCTGGTCGCCCACCATCCGGCCGTAGGCGTAAGGCAACGCCGAGGGGATGAGCAGGATCAGGAACACCTCAAAAAGACTGATGAAGGCGTTGGGGTTTTCGAACGGGTGGGCCGAGTTGGCATTGAAGTAGCCGCCGCCGTTGGTTCCCAGGATCTTGATGGCTTCCTGGGAGGCGACGGGACCGCCGGGAATGGTCTGGCTGACCCCGGACGCCTGGTTGACGACGTCCGTAGGCCAGAAGTTCTGCACCACACCGCCGAGGACCATCACCACAGCCGCGACGAACGCGATCGGCAACAGGACCCGGAACGAGGTCCGGGCCAGGTCCACCCAGAAGTTGCCCAGCCGGTCGGTGCGGGTCCGGGCGATGCCTCGGATCAGGGCGATAACGACGACGATCCCGACGGCGGCAGAAAGGAAGTTCTGCACCGCAAGCAGGGCCATCTGCACAAAGATGCCTACCGTGGTCTCCGGTACATAGGTCTGCCAGTTCGTGTTGGTCACGAACGAAATGGCCGTGTTCATGGCCACCCAAGGATCCACGCCGGGCAGGGATCCGCTGCCCGGCAGGACGCCCTGCAGCCGCTGGAGGCCGAACACGGCCAGAATGGACACGGCCGAGAACGCCAGGACGCTGCGCAGGTAGACGGACCAAGTCTGCTCGGTGTCGGCGTCGACCCCGGCCAGCCGGTAGAAGAGGCGCTCGGGCCGGGATGACGTTTTGCCCTCGAAAACCCGGGCCAGGTAGATGCCCAGGGGCTTGTGCACGGCCGCCAGAACGATGAGGAGGGCCGCCACCTGGGCAGCAAAGGATGCAGCGTTGAACGTCATGATCCGCTCACCACTTTTCCGGGTGGATCAGGACGGCCAGCAGGTAGCCGAAGAGGCACAACCCGGCCAGCAACAGAACGAGCCACATGATCGCGTCGGCGCTCACTTGCCGCTCTCCGGCCGGTCATCGGCACTGCCGACCATTCCGGCCAGGACGTGGCCGATCCACATGACGAACCCCATGGACACCATGAGGATTCCGATAACAGCCAGGTCGGCCATTGCAGGTTCCTTTCATCCGCGCCCCGTTTGCGGGGCTACTGAAAGTCAATCCCTGCCAAGAGCGAAATAACCGGTTCCTGATGGTTTCTTAACGCCCGGACGGCCGATCTTGACGCAGTCTTAACGGGCGCGGAAAGCGCGCCGTCCCGCGGCCATTAGCCGACGTGGACCCAGGGCCGTTTGGTGACGTCCGGTTCGGCTTCGCGGAGCACTTCGCGCGTGACCGGGGCGATTTCACCTTCGCCGAAGGCCAGGAAGCGCAGCAGGTTGGTGACCGGGTTGCCTTCGGTCCAGCGGAAGTAGATGTGCGGCATCAGCCCGGTGACGTCGCGGATGTGCAGCAGCACGGAGGCGATCGTGTTCGGCACAACTGGCCCGTGGACCTCCAGGATCTGGTAACCGTGCCGGGTGACCCCGTTGACCTCGAGCGCGGTCTCGAAGTCCGAGGAGTCGTCCACGACGACTTCGAGGAACAGCGCCTGGTAGTCCACGGGGAGGTGGCTGACCTCGATCGCGGACGTGAGCTTGTCCAGGTACGCTTCAGGGCTCAGCCGCAACGGCTCGTGGGCGATGATGGCGATCGGACCTTCCAGGTTGGCGGACATGAACTCCAATGCCTTCCGGTCCATGTGGACATGGGTCGCGTGGAGTTCGAAGGAGCGCCGGATGCGGGAAAGCAGGGAGATCACAATGATGCCCCCGATGAAGAACGCGGCGATCCGGATGCCTTCGGGCCGTTCGATGATGTTGGCCACCGTGGTGTAGATGAACACGACGGCGATGACGCCAAACCCGATAGTGCGTTTGCGCTGTTTCCCGCGCCGGGCGGACAGTGCCACCGCCACCGCGGCGGAGGTCATCAGGACCAGGACGCCTGTGGCGTAAGCGCCGCCCTGGGCGTCGACGTCGGCGTCGAACAGCCAGGTGATCAGGAACCCCACCAGGGTGAACACCAGGACCAGCGGGCGCACGGCCCTTGCCCACCCGGGGGCCATGCCGTACCGGGGCAGGTAGCGCGGCACGAGGTTCAGCAGCCCGGCCATGGCGGAGGCGCCGGCGAACCACAGGATGGCGATGGTGCTCAGATCGTAGACGGTGCCGAATCCGTTTCCCAGGTATTCGTGCGCGAGGTAGGCCAGGGCGCGGCCGTTCGCCGGGCCGCCGGGTTCGAAGTCCTGCGCTGGGATCAGGACCACCGTGGTGAAGCTGGTCGTGATCAGGAAGGCACTCATGATGACGGCGGCAGTTGTCAGCAGCCGGCGGGCACCGTCGATTCGGCCTGCCGGTTTCTCTTCCGTGTCACCGGGGCGTCCCTGGATCTGCGGCATCACGGCCACGCCGGTCTCGAAGCCGGACAGGCCCAGGGCCAGCTTGGGGAAGACGAGCAGCGCGATGCCCACCACCATCAGCGGGCTCCCGTGCTGGGTGGTCAGGGCCAGCCACCAGTCGTCCACGGCAACTGGGTGGGTCAATGTTTCGAATATTGTCGTGACTACCACGACGACGTTCAGGC